>NZ_JBHXPF010000042.1:0-67081 GCF_042718715.1 Streptomyces sp. NPDC058576
CCCCTACCCCCGCTCGCCCTCGCCCCCCCCCCCCCCCCCCCCTTCTCCGTCCCGCCGATCGGCGGAGGGACCACACGCCGGATCCGGAGCGGGAACCGGGAGGAAACGCGGTTCCGGCCGCCGTTCCGCAGCCACCCTCCTTCGTCGTCGGTCAGTGGGCCGTGCGGTCCGGGCGCCGTCCGCGCTGCCTCGGAGTGTCGGGCAGGTCGGCAGTGCGGACGGCGCGGGTGCGGGTCGTAGGCCGTTACGAGGGGGAGCCGACGACCCGGCCGCCTCTTGCGAGGGAGTTCATTCAACCGAGCCCGGGTGCCGCGCGGCAGAGCGCACAGCAGGAGGGTTCGGGCATTCCGTTCACACCCCGTGTGAATCGTGCTCCACTAGGCTCATTGCGACACGCACCTGGGGGGACGATGGAGCCCAATGTCCTGCTCGAATCGCTGATCGAGGAGGCCGGCGTGTCCCGCGCGGGCCTCGCCGGTCACGTCAACCGGGCGGGCCTGGCCCGCGGGCTGAGCCTGCGGTACGAACACACGGCGGTCTCCCGCTGGCTCAAGGGCCAGCGCCCGCGCGGACAGGTGCCCGACCTGATCTGCGACGTGCTGGCGGGCCGGCTGGGGCGGCCCGTCGGCCTCGACGACATCGGGATGGGCGCCTTCGCCGCGTCGGGGGCGGACGCCGGCGCGGACAGCGCTTCCCTCTCCGGATTCGTCGAGCGGGCCACCGCCCTGTGGCGCTCCGACGAACAGCAGCGTCCCCACCTCGCGACCGTCCCCGCCGTCACGGGGACCCCGGCGGTCATGCCGGTCTGGGAGTGGGAGAACCCCCCGGAGGACACCGACGTCTCCCGTCCCGGGCCCGGCCGGGTGAGCGCCTCCGACATAGCGGTGCTCAAGGCGGCCCGCGACCACTACGAGCAGATGTATCGCAAGACCGGCGGCATCGCGACCAGGTCCCGCGTCGTCCGCTTCCTCAACGCGGAGGCCGCGCCGCTGCTGCGCGGCGGCTACAGCGACGCGCTCGGCCGGAGCCTGCACCGGGCGACGGCGGGGCTGGTGGCGGTGGCGGGCATCTGCGCCTACGACTCCGACGCCCACGGGCTCGCCCAGCGCTACTTCCACCAGGCGCTGCGGCTCGCCAAGTCCAGCGGGGACCGGGGGCTCGGCGGCTATGTGATCGCCCTGCTGGTCACCCAGTCGCTGTTCCTCGGCGACTTCCGCCGCTCCATCGCCTTCGCCGAGGCCGCGCTGCGGGCCGCCGGAGCCCACATCACCCCGGCCCTCGCCGCCGATCTGCACGCCATGCAGGCCAAGGCTTACGCCCGGCTCGGCGACGCGGCGAGCGCCCGGGCCTGCATCGGGCGGGCCGAGGCCCAGGCGGGCCGGATCCACACCGGCCGGGAGCCGGACGAGACGGGGTACGTCCAGCCCGGCCTGGTCGACGTCCAGGTGGCGGAGGCGCTGCTCGGTCTCGGCGATCTGCCCGCCGCCCGGGAGCACGCGGCCTCCGCGGTGCGCGCCCCGGCGCACGACCGGGGGCGCGTGCACCGTCTCGCGATGTTGAGTCATATCGAGCTGCTGCAGGGCGAGGCCGATCGCGCGGCCGGTACAGCTGCCGAAATGGCGACACGAGCCCGGGGAATGGAGTCCCAGCGGCTGCGCGACCGGCTGCGGCAGGTCCGGCGCGAGCTGGCCGCGAGCGGGTGCGCCGACGCGGTGGGGACCACCGATCTCATCGACGAGGCGCTCCGCGTGCCTCTGTGAGCTCCACCGACGCCCCGCCGTTCGTTCACCACTGCGGCCGAGCCTGCTGGCATGTTGACCCCAACATGTCGAAAGGCGGCAGAACCGTGCAGTGGACGAACTTAAGCGAACAGAATGTGTATCAGAACCCGTGGTTCCGGGTGAATCTGGCGGATGTCGAGCTCCCCGACGGCAGCCACCTCGACCACTTCGTGATCCGGCTGCGCCCCGTCGCGGCCGCCACCGTCGTCAACGAGGCGAACGAGGTGCTGCTGCTCTGGCGGCACCGGTTCATCACCGACAGCTGGGGGTGGGAGCTGGCCGCGGGCGTCGTCGAGGACGGCGAGGACATCGCGGTGGCAGCGGCCCGGGAGATGGAGGAGGAGACCGGCTGGCGCCCCGGCGAACTGCGCCCCCTGCTCACCGTGGAACCGTCGAACGGCCTCACCGACGCCCGCCACCATCTGTACTGGTCCGACGAGGCGCACTGGACCGGCCATCCAAGGGACGCCTTCGAGTCCTCACGCCGGGAGTGGATACCCCTCAAGGTGGTCCCGGACATGATCGCCCGGGGCGAGGTGCCCGCCGCGAACATGGCGGCCGCCCTGCTGATGCTGCACCACCTGAGACTGGGCTGACCCCGACCCCGTAAGAACCGCTCTCCGGTGGGCGCAGGAGCCGGCCCCGGGGTGACCGGGACCGGCTCCTGGCGGCGTGGAGGCGGCTCGGCCGGACCACCGACACGTCAGCTCATCGAGGCGGCGGACCTCAGAGCAGGACGGGAAGAGAATCCAGTCCGCGAACGAGCCGGGTTCGCCGCCAGTCCAACCGGTCCGCCGATACGGCGAGCCGGATGTTCGGGAAGCGGATCAGAATCGCGCGTAGGGCGATGTGGGCTTCGGCTTTGGCGAGTGGTGCGCCGACGCACCGGTGGATGCCGTGGCCGAAGCTGAGATGACCCGTCGCGTCCCGGTCCAGGTCGAGCTGGTCCGGTGCCGGGAAGCGTTCAGGGTCACGGTTGGCGGCTCCGAGGGCGACGAGTACGGGGACGCCCGCGGGGATCTCGGTTCCGCCCAGAGTGATGGCTTCCGTGGTGAACCTGAAGGTGGAGGTGCTGACGGGGGCGTCGAAGCGGAGCAGCTCGTCCAGTGCGTGCGGGAGGGCGTCCGGGTTGCTGCGCAGGCGTTCCATCGCGGCGGGGTGCCGCAGCAGGGCCAGCGCGGCGTTGCCGAGTAAGTGGGTGGTCGTCTCGTGGCCGGCGACGAGCAGCAGCACGGCCAGGGACACCAGCTCCTCCTCGTCGAGGCGGTCCTCGCCGTCGCGCGCGGCAATGAGGCGGTCCAGGAGCGAATCGCCCGGCCGGAGGCGCTTCGACGCGATGAGGCCGGTCATGTACGCGGCGACGGCGTGCGAGGCGGCGTCGGTACGGTCGGGCCGTCCGGCGGCGAACAGTTCGGCGGACCAGTGCCGGACCTTCGGCCGGTCGGTCCCCGGCACGCCGAGTAGTTCGCAGATCACCATGACCGGAAGAGGGACGGCGAGGTCGGCGACGAGGTCGACCGGCCCGCGGGCGGGCCACCGGTCCAGCAGTTCATCGGTCAGTCGGGTGATGAAGGGGCGGATCCCGGCGACAGCGCCGCTCGTGAACGCACCGGTGACCAGCTTCCGGAGCCTGGTGTGACGAGGCGGGTCGCTCGCCAGCATGGTGTGCGCAACGGCGGGATGCAGCCGGCGCTTCGAGTCCTTGCCGGCGAAGAAGGCGGAGGTGTCCTTGGAAAGTCGCTCGTCGCCGAGAGCCTGCCGGGCTTCCGCGTATCCGGTGACCAGGTAGCTGCGGCGCCCGCCGGCCCCGGATGCCACGGCCCGCACGGGGCACTCGGAGCGCATGGCCGCGTATGCGGGATAGGGGTCGCGGGCGGACCGGCTGGCCCCGGCGGCGTCGTTCATGGTGTCGGGCTCCAAGCGGCGAGGTGTACCGGTGACTGGACGCCTGTGGGCGGTGCGGCACGCCCTTGCCGAACAACCCGCCCCGGCGCGCCCGGCGGCGTGAGCGCCGGGCCCGCGGGCGGTTGGTCGGTTGGTCAGGCGTACGGGTAGAAGCCCGAGCCGGTCTTGCGGCCGAGGCGTGCCGCGTCGACCGTGCGCCGGAGCGGCGTACAGCGGCTCCTTGTACTCGCGCACAACTGGTCGGCGCTGGGCGCCGTGGTCTGTGGTCGGGGAAAGACTACCTACCCAAGCGTCGAGGACCGCCTGATCCGCTCGGTTCGACGGCGTCTGTCTGGAGTAGGCGACCAAGGGACGGCTCAGCCGAGTTCGGTGTTCTTGGGCAGCCTGCCCCGGAAGTCGCGCCCGGAACGTTCGTCCTCACCTTGGACATGGCCTTCGTGCCAGCCGTGGACGGCCGCGTGGAGGATCGCCTCCTCCGCCCTGCTTCGCCGGTGGACCACGGCCCGGCTCCTTTCGTACTCACGGGGACGACGGGACATGCTGTCGCCGGAGGCGGGTGACGCTCCCACTCGGTGGTCTCGGCGGGACATACAGGAGGTGACCATGTCCATGAGACGGAGGGACGGGAGCGCTTGGACCTGCGAGAACCGGCCCACCCACATACTTGTGATGCTCTACGGTGCCATCAGCCGACCAGGACGAGGGGGAACCCGTGGGACAGCCGAGGACGATGCTCGCCCAACGAATATCCGATCAACGGGCGGGGGTTGGTGATCCGCGGGCGTTGGTGGGTGAGATGCGGCGCACGGTTCTTCTGGTTCCGTCGGCGGAGCCCGGCCTGTGGAGTGCCCGATCGGGCGGTGTTCGGTGGATCTGCGCGTTCACGGACGAGACGGCGCTGGCTCGCTTCGCTGTTCACCACGGCCCGGGTGATCGTCTGATGGACTACGTCGCGCTGCTCGGGGCGCGAATCGTGGATGAGATCGTTCCGACTTTGAGCGAACCCACCGGGCTCGCGGTGGACATCGCCGATGAGGACGGGGCGATGTTCTTCCCGCCGGTCACCGGCGTCGTCCCGGACGGCGTCGCGGTCGACTCCGGAGCGGCGCAGGGGGGAGGCGGCCGTGAGCGGTGACGGATCGGACCTCGCCTTCGATCAGACGTCGGTGGCGAAGTTCACGCGGGGTGTGGGCGCGACCATTGACCAACTCGGCGAACTCGGCGGCGCCACCGGGTCGGTGATGGGCAAGGGGTTCTCGGGTCTGGCCATGACGGGCATGGAGGCAGGGCATCGAGGGCTGTCCGTCGATTTCGAGGATTTCTGCGAACGGTGGGAGTGGGGAGTGCGCGGCCTGGTGAGCGACGCGAGCGCGCTCGCGGACCGTCTCGGGCTGGCGGCGGGCACGCAGTGGGAGCATGACCAGTACGTTGAGGGCTCCTTCAAGGTCGGCGTCAGTGCAGCGATGGGCGGCAACCCACACGCCAGCGAGGAGGACATTTCCCATCAGGGCTGGGGCGACATCGTCACTCCCGACTACCTGGACCCGGACTGGAGTGCCGAGTCGTTCGAGAAGGCCGGCCAGGACGTGGAGCAGACCTGGAAGGACACCGGCCGCACCGTTCTCACCGAGGGACAGGGCGGTCGGGAGGCGGAGAGGCTCAAGACCGAGCTCGGCCTCAGCGACGGTCAGTGGGACCGGGCACTGGACGACACGTTTGGGCCGTCGCCCGAGGAACGCGCCCAGCAGGCACCCCAACAGGGCGACGCGAACGCAGGCGGGGACGACTGAGGATGGGCGTCGAGGATTTCATCAGAGACATCACGCCCGACTCGGTCGAGGACGTGGTTGAGGACGGTGTGGAGTGGGCCGGCAACCGGGTCGAGGGCGCCGGGAACTGGACGGCGGACCGGCTGGACGACGTGGGCTGGGAATCCGGTTCGGACTGGGTGCGGGAGAAGTCGCGCTCGGTTGCGAACCGGATGGGCGCCGATGTCGACGAAATGGACCTCGGGCAAACCGAGGACAAGGCCAAGCTGGTGTACGGAAGCCCCAGCAAGCTCCATGCCACGGCGGAACAGCTTCGCTCCTTTCAGAAGGCGTTCGACGACGCCGGGGGCGGGTTGAAGGGCCTCGACTCCTCGCGGCTGAAGGGTGAGACGGCCAATGCGCTGCGCACGGCGGTGAGTACCCAGCCGCCGAAGTGGTTCACCGGTGCCGATGCCTTCGAGAAGGCGGCTGCCGCGCTGGAGGCGTTCGCCTACACCGTCACCTGGGCACAGAACCAGGCGCAGACGGCTATCGACATGTGGAAGGAAGGCGTCAAAGCCTCCCAGGGCGCGGCCGACGGACACCGCAAGCGGATCGACGACTACAACAAGGCCGTGAACCGCTACAACGCACAGGCCCCCGAGGAGCGCAACCCCGGCACTCTGCCGCCCTGCCCAGCGCCGACGTTCGACGACCCCGGCAAATCGATCATGCAGGACGCGCAGGAACTCCTCGTCCAGGCCCGCGAACAGCGGAACACTGCGGCGGAGACCGTCCGCAGCGCCGTCCGCGCCGCCCGGGACAAGGCCCCTGAGAAGCCCACGTACGCACAACAGGTGGCCAGCGGTCTGCAGGAACTGCAGATCATCAACGACCACGTCGGCGGCGGCGTCATCAAGGGCACCGCAGGGCTGCTGAACTTCGTCCGGGGGATCAACCCGCTGGACCCGTACAACATCACTCACCCCGCTGAGTACGCCACCAGCCTCAACAGTCTGGCCGCCGGTCTGGTCGTCACCGCCAACGACCCGGTCGGCACCGGCAAGCAGATGATCAGCGACTTCATGAAGGACCCCGCGGAAGGGTTCGGCCGGCTGCTGCCCGACGCGGCACTGACCGCGGCCACCGGCGGAGGCGGCGCCGTCGCCAAGGGTGTCCGCCTCGCCGCGGATATGGCGAAGGCCGCACGGGCCCGTCGGCTGCTCGACAACGCCCCCAACGGCACCCACAACCGTCCCGACGGGCGCCGCGTCGTCGCCAATACCGATCCGGTCGACCTCGCATCGGGACGGATGTTCCTGCCCCAGACCGACCTGGTGCTGCCGGGAACCCTGCCGCTGGTCTTCACCCGCCGCACCGAGTCCGGTCTGCTGGCAGGCCGGTTCCTCGGCCCCTCTTGGACCTCCACCGTCGACGAGCGCCTGGAGATCGACGCTGCCGGCGTCGTCCACGTCACCGCCGACGGCCTCCTGATTGCCTATCCGCACCCCGCCCCAGGCACCCCGACCGAACCGGAGTCCGGGACCGCCCGCACACTGCTGGCCCGTGACGTGACCGGCGATTACACCGTCACCGATCCCGGCACGGGCTTGGTCTGTCACTTCACCGACCCGGCCGACAGCGAACCGGGCGGCGACGGCGACGCCTGGCTGGACCGGGTCGAGGACCGCCACGGCAACTGGTGGGCCGTGGAACGTACCAAAACCGGCACCCCGCTTGCCCTGATCTGCTCCGCCGGCCGCCGTGTTTCTGTCGCGGTGAGCGACGGTCGGGTCACGGCCCTGGCCCTGGCGGGAGCGGGAGAGAACGGGGCGGACCTGCCTCTGATGCGCTACGGCTACGAGGACGGAAACCTCACCACCGTAGTCAAACCGTCCGGCGCCACCACCACCTTCGTCCACGACGACCGCCGCCGCGTCACCGCCTGGATCGACTCCAACAACAGCCGCTACGACTACACATACGACGACCGAGACCGCGTCATCGACGAGGGCGGTCAGGCCGGCCACATCCAGATCACCCTCACCTACACCGAACCCGACCCGGACACCGGACTTCGCACCACCACCCTCACCACGGCCGGCGGACACACGACCCGACACCGGATCGATCGCCACTGCCGGGTGGTGGCCACCACCGATCCGCTCGGCCACACCACCCGCTTCACCTACGACAACCGCGGCAACACCCTGACCCGCACCGATCCGCTGGGCCGCACCACCGCCTTCACCCACGACAAGGACGGCCGCCTGCTCGCCGTCACCCGCCCCGACGGGAGCGAACTACGCACCGCGCGCGACCCGTCGGGTGCGTCCACGGAATTCCGCGGGCCGGACGGCGCCCGCTGGCTCCAGGAATTCGACGAGCACGGCAGCCGCACCGCAGTCACCGACCCGGCCGGCGCCACCACCCGGTACGCCTACGACGGCCGGGGCAGGCTGACCACCGTCACCGACGCCCTCGGCGCCACCACCACCGTGCGCTGCGACGCTGCGGGGCTGCCGGTGGCAGTGACCGACCCGGCCGGCGGCACCACCCGCCTGGAGCGCGATGCTCTGGGCCGGATCGTACGCACCGTCGACCCAATGGGCAGCGTGACCCGGGTCGTCCTGGACGAGGACGGCAATCTCGCCCGCCGTGTCGCCCCGGACGGTGCCGCCGAGTCGTGGACGTACGACGGCGAGGGCAACCCCCTCAGCCACACCGGCCTGGCCGGCGGCATATCCCGCTTCGAGTACACGCACTTCGACCTGCTCACCACCCGCACCGGACACGACGGCAGCCGCCACACGTTCGAGCACGACGCGGATCTGCGGTTGATCCGGGTCACCGGCCCACACGGCACCTGGTCCTATACGTACGACGCCGCCGGCCGGCTCGCTTCCGAGACCGACTTCGACGGCCGCACTCTCACCTACCGGTACGACGCCGCCGGGCAGCTCACCGCCCGGTCCGACAGCCTCGGCCGGACCGTGTCCTACATCTACGACCAGCTCGGCCAAGCGGTCCGCAAGGACGTGGCGGGCAAGGTGACCACCTACGCGTACGACCGGGCCGGACGCCTGCTGCACGCGGCCGGACCGGACAGCGAGATCGTCTACGCGTACGACCGACGTGGCCGGACCAAGACCGAACTCGTCGACGGCCGCGCCATGAACTACGCCTACGACACCCTGGGCCGCCGGGCCCGCCGCATCACCCCCACCGGCGCGATCACCGAGTACGGCTACGACGCCGCCGGCCGTGCCGCCCGAATATCCAGCGGCGGACGCGAGATAGCCTTCACCCACGACGCGGCCGGCCGGGAACTCGAGCGCGTCTTCGGCGGATCCCTCACTCTGGCCTCCGCCTGGGACGAGGCCGGAAGGATCAGCGCCCAGCACCTGACGGTCGGGGGCCGTTCCCTCAACCGCCGACACTATGCCCACCGCGCCGACGGCTACCTCACCTCCGTGACCGACGATCTGTCAGGCTCCCGCACCTTCGACCTGGACGCGTCCGGACGGGTCACCGGGGTCCACGCCGAGGGGTGGACCGAGCGTTACGCCTACGACGCCGCCGGCAACCAGGCGGCGGCCTCCTGGCCCGATTCACACCCCGGCCACGACGCCACCGGCCCCCGCTCCTACACCGGAACCTCCGTCACCAGGGCCGGCAAGGTCCGCTTCGAACACGACGCCCTCGGCCGCGTGACCTTGCGCCAAAGAACCCGTCTGTCACGCAAGCCCGACACCTGGCGCTATGAATGGGACGCGGAGGATCGTCTCGCCGCCGTGGTCACACCCGACGGCACCCGCTGGCGCTACCTCTACGACCCCTTGGGCCGCCGCACGGCAAAACAGCGCCTCGCTGACGACGGCGAGAGCGTCGCAGAGGAGGTCCGCTTCTCCTGGGACGGCACGACCCTGTGCGAACAGACCGTCCACACACGGGGCCAGCCACACATGGTCGCCCTCACCTGGGACCACCGCGGCCTGGTCCCGCTGTCCCAGACGGAACGCCTCCTCACCCCGGACACTCGGCAGGAGGAGATCGACCGCCGGTTCTTCGCCATAGCCACCGACCTCGTGGGAACGCCTACCGAACTGGTCGACGAGTCCGGCGAGATAGCGTGGCGTGCCAGGAGCACCCTCTGGGGCACCACTGCTTGGGCCCGCTCCAGTACGGCCTACACCCCGCTGCGTTTCCCCGGCCAGTACTACGACCCGGAGACCGGTCTCCACTACAACCTCTTCCGCCACTACGACCCGGAGACCGGTCGCTACACCTCCCCGGACCCGCTCGGCCTCGGCCCCGCGCCGAATCCGGTCGCTTATGTGCACAATCCGTTCACCGTCTGCGACCCCCTCGGGCTGTCGCCGTACTCGCGGTTCAAAGGTCTGGGCTGGTTGACGGACAACCAGCTCACACGCCCGTCGTTCCGGTACCAGCGCCTTGTCACCGACCAGAGCTACGAGCAGCAGTGGATATTGCCGGACGGCCGTGAGGTCCACGTCGACGGCGGTCCGCAGGACGGCTGGATCACGGAGGCGAAGTGGACCGGCGGTGACAACGTCGGTGAATGGGATAGCTCCCCGTACAACCCCGATTTCGATTTCTACAACGAGAGCCGGCTCACAACGCAGGCCGACAAACTGCTCGCCCTTAACGAGGATCTAGGAGGCAAGGGAGTCCGCTATATGGTGTCCAATGAATGGGGTGCCGCGCATGTGAACGAAGTGCTGTCCAAGGCCTTCCCCGAGGCCTACGCCAGCGGGCAGCTGAAGGTGTATCACGTGCCTGGCAACGGTATGAGTGGAATGAGTTCATGGCTGAAGTAATCGCAATGCTGGAAGAGCTGAAGGACATCACCCCGGTGGCCGCCGGGAGCGCGGCGGCGTGCTTCGGGGCCCAGGAGTGGACGCCCAGAGGTAAGCCACGCGACGGCGTGGAGACGTCGTGGCGCAAGGGCGGCGTCCGGGGCTGGATCCAGACGTTCCGCACTGGTGCGGTCCGCGTCTCGTTCGCCGTCTGGATCCGCGACGTCGACGAGTCGGGCTACTTCGACGACCTGGATGCCGTCTACGAGGAGGGCGGGCAGGTGTTGGCCGACTTCCTCCCCGAGATCGAGGAGTCCCCGCTTGCCGGCCACCTCATCGAGGCCGAGGTGACGGAGGCGGACAGGGACGAGTACATCAAGCTGAAGAAGTGGACCCTCGACGGCCGGACTCTGACCGCCGGTGTGATCCAGCATGACACCGATCTTCCGGTGATGGTCATGGTGGTGCTGGAGGAGCCCGGCGCTGCCTGACTCAGCCCGTACGCCAGGGCGCCCGCGTCTCCATCCGATGCCAGTCAGTGAGGGCGAAGGGGGGCGTGGACCCCTCTGGACCTGCTGACGCGGGACAACATGAGCGCACCCAACTGGTGCCTTCTGAACAGGCGAAACAACATCTGGCGGCACTCCCGGGCACGGTGTGTCAGGACCGCTCGTGTACTCGCAATGCGTAGGTCCCAGGTCCGAGTCGCAGGGACTTTTCAGGGACTTTCAGCTCTGTCGGAGGGACATCCGAGGGAGTTTTCGCAGTACAAGCGCGGAAGGCTGCGACAGCGCTGAAAGGCCCCGGGCGGGCCCGCCGACGTGAGCGACGGGATCGCCCGGGGGACGGTCAGTAGGCGTAGAACCCCGACCCCGTCTTGCGGCCGAGGCGCCCCGCGTCGACCATCCGCTGGAGCAGCGGGGGAGCGGCGTACAGCGGCTCCTTGTACTCGGCGTACATCGAGTCAGCGACCGAGGCCACGGTGTCGAGGCCGATCAGGTCAGCCAGCTTGAGCGGACCCATCGGGTGGGCGCAGCCCATCTCCATGCCGTTGTCGATGTCCTCGCGGCTGGCGATGCCCGACTCGAACATCCGGATCGCGGAGAGCAGGTACGGGATCAGCAGCGCGTTCACGACGAAACCGGACCGGTCCTGGGCCCGGATCGGGTGCTTGCCGAGGACGTCCTGCACGACGGCCTCGGCGCGCGCGATCGTCTCGTCCGAGGTGGTCAGTGCCGGGATCAGCTCGACGAGCTTCTGCACCGGCGCCGGGTTGAAGAAGTGGATGCCGATGACCCGGTCCGGGCGCGAGGTGGCGACGGCCAGCTTCACCAGCGGGATCGAGGAGGTGTTGGAGGCCAGGATCGCGTCCTGCCGGGTCACGACCTGGTCGAGCACCTGGAAGATCTCGGTCTTGACCTGCTCGTTCTCCACGACGGCCTCGATGACGAGATCGCGGTCGGCGAACTCCCCGAGATCGGTGGTGAAGCTCAGCCGGCCGAGGGTCTCGTCCCGCTCCTCCGCGCTGATCTTGCCCCGCTCGGCGGCCTTCGAGAGGGAGTTGTGCAGACGGGTGCGGCCGATCTCCAGCGCTTCGCCGGTGGTCTCGGCGACCTTCACTTCGAGGCCGCTGCGCGCGCACACCTCCGCGATACCTGCGCCCATCTGGCCACAGCCCACCACTCCGACGCGTGCAATGTCGGCCATAAGGTCCGTCACCTCGTGCCTTTCGCTGTTCTCCGTATCGCAGGGTCCCGTGTGATTCCGGTGCCCGCCTCGACCCCACGACGTTACTCCGCATGCCGACCCAAACGTCCCGCGGGTCATGGCGGCTACGGGTGGGCATGATGCGGTTACGTAGAGCCATCGGAGTCGGGGTGCGGGACATGCTGGAGAGAGGCGGGTCAGGATGCGTCGAACGGGTGTGGCGAGAAGGGCGTTCGTGCTCAGTGCGGCCGGACTGCTGGCGGCGATGACGACGGCCGGCGACGCGGTCGCCTCCCCGTCGGGGCGGCGGAGGGGCGGCGGGCTTCCGGAGGCGGTGGCGGGGCAGGTGCGCGGCATGTGGATCGCCACGGTCGCCAACATCGACTGGCCGTCCAAGCCGGGGCTCACGGCGGCGAAGCAGGAGGCCGAGCTGTTCGCCTACCTGGACCGGGCGGTCGAGCTGCGGCTCAACACGGTGGTGTTCCAGGTCCGCCCGACCGCCGACGCCCTGTGGCCCTCGCCGCACGAGCCGTGGGCCGAATGCCTCACCGGAACCCAGGGCGAGGACCCGGGATGGGACCCGCTCGGCACGGCGGTGCGCGCGGCGCACGACCGGAGCCTGGAGCTGCACGCCTGGTTCAACCCCTACCGCGTGGCGAACCATACGGACCCGTCCCGCCTGGTCGCCTCCCACCCGGCCCGGAAGCACCCGGACTGGGTCGTGCCGTACGGCGGGAAGCTCTACTACAACCCCGGGCTGCCGGAGGTCCGCCGCTTCGTCCAGGACGCGATGCTGGACGCCGTGCGGCGCTACGACATCGACGCGGTGCACTGGGACGACTACTTCTACCCGTATCCGGTGGCCGGGCAGACCTTCGACGACGACGCGGAGTTCGAGCGCTACGGCGGCGGCTTCGCCGACCGGGCGGCCTGGCGGCGCGACAACATCGACCGGCTCGTGCGCGAGACGGGGGAGCGGATCCGTGCGATCAAGCCGCACGTCCGCTTCGGCATCAGCCCCTTCGCGGTCTGGCGCAACAAGGAGACCGACCCGCTGGGGTCGGACACCCGGGCGGGCGTGCAGACCTACGACGACCTGCACGCCGACACCCGCAAGTGGGTCAGGGAGGGGTGGATCGACTACATCTGCCCGCAGATCTACTGGCACATCGGCCAGACCGCCGCCGACTACGCCAAGGTTCTCGCCTGGTGGAGCGCGACCGTCCGTGGCACGGGCGTCGAGCTGTACGTGGGCGAGGCACTGTACAAGGCGGGCGACCCGGCTCAGGCCGACGCCTGGCAGGACCCGGCGGAACTCTCCCGCCACCTCACCCTCGCCCGGGACCACGAGGAGGCGGGCGGCCACGTCTTCTTCTCCGGGAAGAGCGTGCTGGCGGACCGTATCGGTGCGATGCGACGCGTGGTGGCCGACCACTACACGGACCGGGTCCGGCTCTATCCGGACCGGGGCCGCGCCCGTTCGTCCCGTCGGGGCCGGCCCTCGGGGTGAGCCGGGGCCCGGCCCGGGGAGCGTCCCGGGTGAGCCCTCGGGGAGCAGCCCCCGGGCAGCCCAGGAGCCGGGACCCGGCCGCGCGGTCCCGGTCCCGGGCGCCGCTACCGCGCCTGCCCGTCCCTCGGCGCCTCCCTGTGCTGTACGACGCTGTCGGGACCCGGTGACATCAGGTGTTCGTGGCCGTCGTCGAAGCGGAGCCGGTACGGGGGAGCGCCCCCGTCACCGAGCACCTCGATGATCTCGGCGACCCGGTCGTGCTGTCCCACGGTCCTGCCGTGCATCAGCAGCCGGTCGCCCGTGTGTGCCTCCATCGGGAGCGACCTCCTCACAGGGGGAGACGGTGTCCGTGTCGACAAGTCTATGACCGTACGGGCCGGGATTCCCGTCCTGCGCGGCGGCCGGCCCGCTGGGTGGCGGCGATGCAGAGGAGTACGGCCACCGCCGCGACCGGGGCAGCGGCCGAGATCTCCTCGCCGAGCAGGAGGAAGGACCACACGAGCGTCAGCAGCGGCTGGGCGAGCTGGAGCTGACTGGCGCGGGCCACGCCGATCGCCGCCATCCCCCGGTACCAGACGTACAGCCCGAGGAAGGTCGATCCGGCGGCGACCCAGACCAGGCCGAGGACGCCGTGGGCGTTCAGGTGCACGGGTTCGAGCGGCAGGGCCACCAGGCTGCCCGCCACCGCGAGCGGCAGGCACAGGACCAGTGCCCAGCCGATCACCTGCCACCCCGGCATCACCCGGGCGAGCCGGCCGCCCTCGGTGTACCCGGCCGCGCAGACCAGCAGCGCGCCGAACAGATACAGGTCGCCGGAGGCGAGAGCCCCGCCGCTCTGCTGCACGGTGAAGGCGATCACCACGGCCGCCCCGGCGAGGGCCGCGACCCAGAACGTGCGCGAGGGCCGCTCACCGGTGCGCAGGGACCCCAGGACCGCCGTGGTCAGCGGCAGCAGACCCACGACCACGGCCGCGTGCGAAGTCGTGGAGGTCTGCAGGGCCAGGGTCGTCAGCAGCGGGAAGCCCACCACCACCCCGCCCCCGACGACCGCGAGCCCCGCCCAGTGCCGGCGCGCCGGGAGCGGGACGCGCGCGGCCAGCAGCACCCCGCCCGCGATCAGGGCGGCGAGCACGCTGCGCAGAGCGACCAGGGACCAGGGGCCGAAGCTCTCCAGGCCCCAGGCCGTGGCCGGAAAGGTGAGGGAGAACGCCACGACGCCGAGCCCGGCGAGCACGGTGCCGCTCCGGCCGGCCGAGAGCCCTGGCGCGGGCCCGTTCCCGGGCTTCCCGGGCGCTGTCCGGGTGATCGCCGAAGCTGCCCGCGGAGTGCCGCCCGGATCGGCGACCGCTATCGATGAAGCTGGGGTAGCGCTATCCTGTGCTCTCATGCAAGAGCGTAGCAGCGTCGCCGAACTGGTCACTTCCCTGCGGGCCGACCTCAACCGCTACTCACCCGGTGGAAAGCTGCCGTCGAGTCGCGCACTCGTCGAACGGTTCCGGGTCAGCCCCGTCACCGTCTCCCGCGCCATCGCCCAGCTCGCCGCCGAGGGGCTCGTCACCACCCGCCCCGGCTCCGGCGCCTTCCGGGCGGAGCCTCGCGTCGCCCTGCCCGCCCCCGGCGACACGTCCTGGCAGGAGGTGTCGCTGAGCGGCGACGGCGGGCCCGAGGTGGTGCCCCGAACCGTCGACGCCTCCGGGGTGCTGGTCACCCTCGCCGCTCCGCCGCCCGGCGTCATCGAGTTCAACGGCGGCTACCTCCACGCCTCGCTCCAGCCCGAGCGGGCGCTCGCCGCGGCCCTGGCCCGCGCGGGCCGCAGGCCGGGTGCCTGGGGCCGCCCCCCGACGGACGGGCTGCCCGAGCTGCGGTCCTGGTTCGCCCGCGAGATCGGCCCCACCGTCTCGGCCGCCGACGTCCTGATCACCGCGGGCGGCCAGAGCGCACTGGCCACCGCCCTGCGCGCCCTCGCCCCGCCCGGTGCCCCGGTCCTCGTGGAGTCGCCGACCTACCCCGGGATGCTCGCCGCCGCCCGCGCCACCGGACTGCGCCCCGTCCCCGTGCCGATGGACGCCGACGGAGTCAGGCCCGAGCTGCTCGCCGACGCGTTCCGGGCCACCGGCGCCCGGGTCCTCGTCACCCAGCCGCTCTTCCAGAACCCCACCGGGGCCACCCTCGCCCCTGCCCGCCGCCCCGAGATCCTGGCCATCGCCCGGGGCGCCGGGGCGTTCGTGGTCGAGGACGACTTCGCCCGCCGGCTCGTCCACGACGACGCCGGACCGCTCCCCGCGCCGCTGGCCGCCGACGACCCCGATGGCGTCGTCGTGCACGTCTGCTCGCTCACCAAGGTCACCTCGCCCAGCCTCCGGGTCGGCGCGCTGGCCGCCCGCGGCCCGGTGCTGGAACGCCTGCGGGCCATCCAGGTCGTCGACAGCTTCTTCGTGCCCCGACCGCTCCAGGAAGCCGCGCTGGAACTCGTCGGCTCCCCGTCCTGGGGCCGCCACCTGGCCGCCGTCGCCACCGAGCTGCGCCACCGCCGTACGGCCATGGCCACCGCCCTCGGCACCGAGCTGCCCGCCCTCACGCTGCCGCTCCTCCCGGCGGGCGGCGGCAGCCTCTGGCTCCGGCTCCCGGGCGGCGGCGCGGGAACGGGCGCCGACGAACCGGCCGTCGTCTCGGCCGCCCTGCGCGCCTCGGTCGCCATCGCCCCCGGCCGCCCCTACTTCTGCGCCGAAGCCCCGGCCGGACACGTCCGCCTGAGCTTCGCCGCGGTCTCCGGAGCGGCCGAGATCGCGGAGGGCGTCCGCCGTCTCCGTACCGCTTTCGACGGCCTCCTGGACGACTGAAGGCGGCGTTCCGGCCCGCAGACCCTCTTGACCAAACAGGCGTTCGGCCCGACGATCCCGCCATGACGCTTCGGGTCACCCTGGTCGCAGCGGCGCGCAGCTCCTCCCGGCTGGCAGAACGCTTCGACGACGACCGGCCCCTCGATCAGGCCGGCTGGCACGAGGTGCAGCTCGTCGCCCACACGCTCGTCCCGCTCGGCGCCGCCGAGCTGCGTTACTGCTCGCCCACCCCGCGCAGCCGGGCCACCGGGGACGCCCTCGGCTACGCGCCGATGGCGCAACCAGCCCTGCGCGACTGGGAGATGGGCCGCTGGCGGGGGCTGACCCTGGGCGAGGTCACCGCCCGCGAGCCGGCGGCCGTGGATCTCTGGCTGGCCGACCCGCGCAGCGCACCGCACGGCGGCGAGTCGATGCTCGGCTTCATCGGGCGGGTGGGCGGCTGGCTGGACACCCGCCCCGCCGCCGAAGGCCTCGTCGTCGCGGTCGCCGAACCCGCCGTGCTCCGGGCCGCCCTCGTCTACGCCCTGAACGCACCGCCCTCCGCGTACTGGAACGTCGACGTCCGCCCCCTCTCGACCATCACGCTGGCCGGCCTGCCGGGCCGCTGGAGCCTGCGCCTGGAGGCGGGCATCCGGTGACCCGCGCAGGAGCCGGGGGCCTTCCGGGCCCTTCGGGCACTGCCCCTTCCCTCCGGTCCGACCAGTCGGTACGTTGCGGGGGCATCCGGTTCCGCCGCCGGACGCCCGCCCGCGAGGAGGAGGCCCCGTGCCGCAGATCCACGGCCACTGCGACGACCGGTTCGCCGGGGTCCGGGACGCCTTCGAGGAGAACTTCACGGAGCGCGGCGAACTGGGCGCGGCGGTGACCGTCCTGGTCGACGGCGACCCGGTGGTGGACCTCTGGGGCGGCTGGGCCGACGCCGCCCGCACCCGCCCCTGGGAACGGGACACCCTGGTCAACGTCTGGTCCACCGGCAAGGGCCCCACCGCGCTCTGCGCCCATGTCCTGGCCGACCGGGGACTGCTCGACCTCGACGCCCCGGTCGCCGCCTACTGGCCGGAGTTCGCCACGAACGGCAAGGAATCCGTCCTCGTACGCCACCTCCTCTCGCACCGCTCCGGAGTCGCCGGGCCCGACACCCCGCTCACCCTGGAGGAGCTGTACGACTGGGAGACGGCCTGCGCCAGGCTCGCCGCCACCACCCCCTGGTGGGAGCCGGGAACCCGCTCCGGTTATCACGCGATCAGTTACGGATTCCTCGTCGGCGAAGTGGTCCGCCGGATCACCGGGCTGCGGCCCGGGGCGTTCCTGCGGCGGGAGATCACCGGACCGCTGGGCATCGACTTCACCTTCGGCCTCCCCGAGAGCGAGACCCACCGGCTCGCCGAACTCGTCCAGGAACGCCCCGACCGGGCTGCCCAGGCGGCCCTCCTGGACCGGATGACCCCGGTCGCCGTCGCCTCCCTGCTCAACCCGCCCACCGGCCGGGCCGCCGCCAACACGCCCGCCTGGCGGGCCGCGGAGATCCCCGCCGCCAACGGCCACGGCACCGCCCGCGCGGTCGCGGCGCTCTACGGGATCCTGGCCGGACGCGGCAGCCTCGACGGACACCGGATCCTCTCCGAGAAGGCCGCCGCCCGGGTCGGGGAAGGGCAGGGGGCCTGTCGCGACCTCGTCCTCGGCGACGGCTTCGCCCAGGAGACGGAGATCGCCCTCGGCCTCTGGCTGAGCGGTGCGAACCGCTCCTACGGCCCCGACCCGCGTGCGCTCGGCCACGACGGCGCGGGCGGCTCCTGCGGCCTGGCCGACCCGGATGCCTCAATAGCCCTCGGATACGTCATGAACCGGATGGGCTCCCGGCTCGCCGACGACCCGCGCAAGACAGCCCTGGTGAACGCGGTCTACGCGGCCCGCGGGGAGACCGCCGCGAGGTGAGCGGAACGGGACATCCGACGTGCCGAACCAACCCGGGTTTCACCTGTGGTTGCCAGGAATGTGAGGATGTCACCATGACAACCAAGGTCTACTTCGACATCACCATCGACAATGCGCCCGCAGGGCGGATCACGTTCAACCTGTTCGACGACGTCGTCCCCAAGACGGCGGAGAACTTCCGCGCGCTCGCCACCGGCGAGAAGGGCTTCGGCTACGCCGGCTCGTCCTTCCACCGCGTCATCACGGACTTCATGCTCCAGGGTGGCGACTTCACCCGCGGCGACGGCACCGGCGGCAAGAGCATCTACGGCGAGAAGTTCGCCGACGAGAACTTCAAGCTCAAGCACGACCGCGTGGGCCTGCTCTCGATGGCCAACGCCGGCCCGAACACCAACGGTTCGCAGTTCTTCGTCACCACGGTGCTCACCCCGTGGCTGGACGGCAAGCACGTGGTCTTCGGCGAGGTCGCCGACGAGGACAGCATGGCCCTCGTCCGCAAGATCGAGGCGCTCGGCTCCTCCAGCGGCCGCACCAGCGCCAAGGTCACCATCGCTGAGTCCGGCGTTCTCTGACCGGTCAGGTAACCCGACGGGCCCGTGGCAGGGCCGTGCCACCGACGTACGCGTCGGAGGGGCGGCCCGGCCGCGGGCCCGTGGCGTACGCCCGCCCGACGCGGCCGGACCTCGGGTCAGCGGGACTGCTGATCGCCGGACTGCGCGGCCCGCTCGGCGTTGCGCTCCTTGATGCGAGCGGCCTCCTTGCGCACCTCGGCCTGCGTGGCGCGCTCCTTCTGGAGCCAGTCGGGCATCTCGTCCTTCAGTGCGTCGACCTGCTCGGTGGTGAGCGGCTCGGTGACCCCGCCGCGGGCGAGCCCCGCGATGGAGATGCCGAGCTTCGCGGCGACGACCGGACGGGGGTGCGGACCGGTGCGGCGCAGCTCCACCAGCCAGGCGGGCGGGTCGGTCTGGAGGGCGTTGAGCTCGGTGCGGGAGACGGCACCCTCCTGGAACTCGGCGGGGGTGGCCTGGAGGTACACACCCAGCTTCTTCGCCGCCGTGGCGGGCTTCATGGTCTGGGCGGTCTTGTGCGACGTCATGGGTCCAGGGTATCGACCATGGGACATACCTCCGACCACCGACCGGTAGCCTGGTTCCGTGACAGGCTCGGACATCCCCTCATCCTTCAGGCTCGCGTACGTTCCCGGCGTGACGCCCACCAAGTGGGTCAGGGTGTGGCACGAGCGGCTGCCCCACACCACCCTGGAACTCGTCCAGGCCACCCCCGCCGAGGCGCCGCGGCTGCTGGCGGGCGGCGGTGCCGACGCCGGTCTCGTACGGCTCCCGGTCGACCGGAGCGTCCTGAGCGCGATCCCCCTGTACACCGAGACCACCGTCGTCGTGATCCCCAAGGACCACGTCGCGACCGCCGCGGACGAGGTGTCGCTGGCCGAGCTGTCCGACGAGATCGTGCTGCACCCGCTGGACGACGTCCTCGACTGGGAGACCCTGCCCGGCCGCCCCGCCGTCGAGCGCCCGGCCACCACGGCGGACGCGATCGAGCTGGTGGCGGCGGGCGTGGGCGTCCTCCTCGTCCCGCAGTCCCTGGCCCGGCTCCACCACCGCAAGGACCTCACCTACCGCCCGGTCCCGGAATCCCCCGAGTCACGCGTCGCCCTGTCCTGGCCGGAGGCGGAGGAAACCCCCGACCTGGTGGAGGAGTTCATCGGGATCGTCCGGGGCCGCACCGTCAACAGCACCCGTGGCCGCGCGGCCACCCCGCAGCGCCCCACCGCGAAGGCCAAGGAGAAGGCCAAGGGCAAGCGGGCCGGCACCGGCGGCGGGTCGGGCGGCGCCCGGCACAAGCCCGCCGCGGGCAGGAAGCCCACGTCGGGCGGCCGGGCCGGCGGCCAGAGCGGCAAGCGCGGAAAGCCGCGCGGCCGGTAGCGCGCCGAGCGGCCGGGCCGCACGCGTTCCGGCGGGCGCCTGCCGGAAACGCCACCCCGCGGCGGTTCTCTCGTTGATGAGGCAACCGCCGTACGCAGGGGAGCGCCCGACCGATGCCGAACATCCGCAGAACCCAGCACCTTGGCCTCATCGGGATGGTCCTCATCGCCGTGGCCTTCACCGGACTCCAGCTGACCGCGGTCACCGGACGGGCCTCGCCCGACACGAAGAACTACCTCTCCTACGCCCTGAGCATCGGCGGTGACAGCCGGGACGAGGCGGGCCGGAGGGCCATCGCCCACACCTGCGCCAGCGGGCAGCAAGCACCCCTGAACACCATCCCCTGGACCAGCAGGAAGACCGCGGGGGAGTCGGAGGAGAGTTGCGTGCGCCGGCTGAACGACTCGGTCGCGTACTGGTCCCGCCACGGCAACACCTCAGGGATGACCGCGCCGTTCGCCAACCAGCGGTTCATGGCCATCTTCGAGGCCAGGCCCGGCTATCCGCTGTTCCTGGTCCCCTTCGTGGCGGCCTTCGGCGTGACCTGGGGCCTCTGGCTCGCCGGACTCGTCGTCGCGCTCGCCGGAAGCGTCTGCGTGCTGCTCACCCTCCGCGTCGCGGGTGCTTCCTGGCGCGCCGGTCTGGCCGGGCAGGCTCTGTACCTCGCTCTGCCGACCGGCACCGTCGCCATGAACCCCCTCAGCGACGGGCTCTCCCTGGCGCTCGGCACGGCGGTGGTCCTCGGCTGCACCCTGCTGCTGCGGGACCGGCCCCGTGCCGGCGCGGCGCTCGTCGCGGGCGGCCTGGCCCTGATGTTCCTCGTCCGCTACTCGCAGGCCCTGCTGCTGGCGGCAGCCCTCGCGGGAGTCTTCCTGGCCTGGTCCGGGTGGCTCCGTCGGAAGCGGCGGCAGACCACCCCCGTCCTCCGGGCGGCCGTACTGTGCGGTGCGTCGGCGGCGTTCATCTACGCGGGGGCGCATCTGATGTCCTGGCCCATGGGCCAGGACAGCGCCCAGGACCTGCTGACCCACCACTACCAGCGCCCCGATCTGCCCAACCCCTGGCCCGAGTTCTTCGTGCAGGAAGGGGTCTTCTGGTCGGCGTGGCTGCGACGCCAGGCCACCTATCCCGTTCTCCCCGTCCTGCTCGCCCTCTCGGCCTGGGCGCTGCTGAGGCGGCGCTCCGTGGTGCTGCCCATCGCCCTGGCGGCCGGGGCGGCTGGCCTCCTCAACCAGGCGGGCCACCCGAATCTGGCCCAACTGCTCGGCTACCGCCTCATCGTGTTCGTCTGGCTGCTGCCCGCCCTGGCGATCCCGCTGCTGCTGGACCGGCCGGCCCGGGATGCCTCACCCGTCCCCGCGCGGCCGGAGGAGGCAGGCGTCGGTCAGCGCGACGACACGGCCGACGCCGCCCAGCAGCTCCGCCAGGGCACCTGAGCCCCCGGGGAGGCCGGGGCCCGTCTCACGGTCCGCGCCAGACGTTGGCGAAGGCCGTGTTCTCGATGGTCCGCCGCTGGCGTACGGCCTCCAGCTCCATCACCGCCTCGTGGACGGCGGCGACCACGGTGGTCGCGGACTCGTCGTCGAGGCGGAGTTCGTCGTCGGACCGCCCGCCGTCGAGGCCCACGGCCGACGCGAGCGCGGCAAGGACGGGCTCCCCCTCCTCCCAGCGGCCCACGGCCCGGCGGCGGCCGGGCGTATCCACCAGCTGAACGCGCTTCGGTCCGAAGGGCAGCCTGCCGCTTCTCTGCTGGGTGAGCTCGCCGTCCCGCTCCAGAGCGTCCTGGTAGGTGGCCGCGAGGTCCCTGCCGCGACGCCACAGCCAGTCCTCGATCCGCTCGTGGGGCGGCTGTTGGACGATGTGCCCCGCCGCGTCGCCGAGCAGCCGGTCGTCCGGCGCCGGCGCTCCGCCCGGCACGACGCGGTCGCCGTCCAGGGTGACGGCTCCCGCGCCGATGAGGTCGAACAGCTCGGCTCCGGCGAGGGCGAGCGACAGGTCGCCCTGCCCCACGGTGTGCTCCGGCTCCGGGTCCATGGCGATGCTGAACAGGTCTTTCGCCGTGGTCATGAACGGCTCCCCTCATAGGCGTCGGCTGAGGACGGGACCCCACCGGCCGGGCCCGGCCCGGGGCCGGATGGGCGGCGAGGCGTCTGCCATGACCAGTATCGCCCCCGGCCGGCTCGGCCCGGTCTCGCTGACCCTCGGCGGACTACGCTCACCCAGGGGTCCGGCCCACATCGGCCGGGCTCCGCGGGCCGAGGTCCTGACCCTCGGACCAGCGGCGCATCACGGGGCGGGGGCGGCAGAGCATGGGTGCGGGGGAGCTGGAAACGGCGGTCCGGCGGAGCGACGCGGAGGCTGTGGCCGCACTGCTGGAGGCGGGGGCGGACCCGGAGACCCGCACGGACGACGGCCTGCCGGTGCTCTGCCTGGCGGTCGCCGCGTACGACGCCGCCGTGGCGAGGGCCCTGGTCGAGGGCGGCGCGGACCCGGACCGCGGGCTGCCGGACGGAACGACCGCGCTGGTACGGGCCATCGACGGCGGTTCTCCCGCGGTGACGAAGGCCGTGCTGGGCCGGGAGCCCCGGCTGAGCCTCCCGGCGGCCCGGAGGGCGTACCTGCTCGCCCTGGCCCGGGAGCGGTACGAGCGGGGCGCGGAAGCCGTGCTCCGGGACAGGGCGGGCGGAACCGGCTCCGTGCGTGAGCGCCGGGTCGAGGACGACGAGTACGACCGCGTCACGCAGTTGACGCTCGGCGACGTCACGGTCCGCGCCGGACACGGCGCGATCCTCACGGATCTGGAGTGGGCCTTCCGCGTCCTGACGCCCGTGGAGGAGTTGGTGGCCAGGGCCGTGGCACGGCGCGACCGGGACCATGTCGACCGGTCGTCCGCCCGGTGGGTGCTCGGCGAACGCCGCAGCAAGGAGACCTGGTCCGCCGTCACGGCGTACCGCCACAGCCCGGATCCGGAACACCGCCACTTCGTCCTCGACGTGCTCATCTGTTACCAGCTGACGCAGTCGAGCGCGCGGAACTCCTACGAGAAGGAGACGGCGGATCTGCTCGTGGCCTGGGCCGCGGAGGGCGAGGGCGACCCGAGCGTCCTCGCGGAGGTCCTCCGCGTCCTGAGCGAGGTGGAACACCGGGAGGCGGAGGCCGTGGGGCTGCGGCACGCCGGCCACCCGGACCCGCGCGTCCGGGCCCAGGTCCCCGGCCTCCTCCTGAGCTGGGACGACACGCGCCCCACCCTCGGCAGGGCGGCCAGGGCCGCCTTGCTGGAACTGGCCGGGGACGACCACGGGAGGGTGCGTGCGGTGACCGGCGGGGCCCTGGCCGCGGCTCATGACGGAAGTCCCGAGTGCATGGACGCCGTCGTCGCACTGCTCCGGGACCCGGTGGCCGAAGTGCGGGCCCGAACGGCGGAGGCCGCGGCCGAGGGCACGGACGGCACAACGGCGGTCGCCGACGCCCTGGTCGCACTGCTCGACGAGGACGACCTCGGAACCCGGCTCGACGCCGCCTACGGCCTGCTCCGTCGGAACGACCCGCGTACCGGGGAGGCGATCGACCGCGTGGGATCGCACACCCGCCCCGGCTTCGAGCACGACCACCGCCTCGCCGCGCTCTGGAGATGGGAGTGGGACCACAAGGACCGCGCGGACCATCAGGAACCCCAGCACCACCCGGACCACCAAGGCCCCCAGGACCACCGAGGCCACGAGGACCACCAGGGCCGCGAAGCCTGAGGAAATCGACAAGAGCTGCTGCGGCGGGCCCGGTTGCCGCCCCCGAGGGCTGCGTGAGGTGCGCGGGCGGCTGACGTACGCGCGGCGCAGCGGAACCCCGGTGGCCAAGGCGCTCGTACGGTTCAACCTGCCGTAGCGGTCAGGACGTGGCAGTCGCCGGTGCCCAGCGGGATTCGTCGAGCGCGGTCGGAGCGCGGTCGATGGGGAAGACCCACGAAGGGGCGCGGTGGAGCCTGCATGGCCGGGAGGCGTGCCCGGGGCTCCGAGGCGTCGGCTCCCGAGCGCGGGGCGGCCCTCCACAGAAACTTTGCATAAAAGTGCATAGCTGCGTATAGTCATGCCATCGATCAGGAGGGTTACCGATGGCGGTACGAGCAGCAGTGGCAGGGGCGAGCGGATACGCCGGCGGGGAGCTGCTCCGTCTTCTGCTGGCGCACCCGGAGGTCGAGATCGGCGCTCTCACCGGGCATTCCAACGCCGGGCAGGCCCTCGGTTCGCTCCAGCCGCACCTGCGGCCGCTGGCCGACCGGGTGCTGGAGCCCACCACCGCCGAGGTGCTCGCCGGGCACGACGTCGTCTTCCTGGCGCTCCCGCACGGGCAGTCCGCCGCGGTCGCCGAGCAGCTCGGGGACGAGGTCCTCGTCGTCGACATGGGGGCCGACTTCCGGCTGAAGGACGCGGGGGACTGGGAGAAGTTCTACGGGTCCCCGCACGCCGGGACCTGGCCCTACGGGCTGCCCGAGCTGCCGGGCGGGCGGGCCGCGCTCGCCGGGTCGAAGCGGATCGCGGTGCCCGGGTGCTACCCGACCGCCGTGTCCCTCGCGCTCTTCCCGGCGTACGAGGCGGACATCGCCGAGCCGGAGGCCGTGATCGTCGCCGCGTCGGGCACCTCCGGGGCGGGCAAGGCGGCCAAGCCGCATCTGCTCGGCTCCGAGGTCATGGGCAACATGACCCCGTACGGCGTCGGCGGCGGTCACCGTCACACGCCCGAGATGATCCAGAACCTCAGCGCCGCCGCCGGGCAGCCGGTCACCGTCTCCTTCACGCCCACCCTCGCCCCCATGCCGCGCGGCATCCTCGCCACGTGCAGCGCCAAGGCGAAGCCGGGTGTCAGCGCGGAGAGCCTGCGGGCGGTGTACGCGAAGGCGTTCGCGGACGAGCCGTTCGTCGACCTCCTGCCCGAGGGCCAGTGGCCCGCCACCGCCGCGGTCCACGGCTCCAACGCCGTACAGGTCCAGGTCGCCCACGACGAGGCCGCCGGACGGCTCGTGGTCGTCTGCGCCATCGACAATCTCGCCAAGGGCACCGCGGGCGGTGCCCTGCAGAGCATGAACATCGCCCTCGGACTTCCCGAGGACACAGGTCTTTCGACGATCGGAGCGGCACCGTGAGCGTCACGGCAGCACAGGGGTTCTCGGCGGCGGGCATCGCCGCGGGAATCAAGGACAGCGGGAACCCGGACCTGGCCCTCGTGGTCAACAACGGGCCGCGCCGCGCCGCCGCGGGCGTCTTCACCTCCAACCGCGTCAAGGCCGCCCCCGTCCTCTGGTCGGAGCAGGTCCTCAAGGGCGGCGAGGTCACCGCCGTCGTCCTCAACTCCGGTGGCGCCAACGCCTGTACCGGACCCCAGGGGTTCCAGGACACCCACGCCACCGCCGAGAAGGCCGCCGAGGTGCTGGACGGCCACAGCGCCGGCGAGATCGCCGTCGCCTCCACCGGGCTCATCGGCCTCCTGCTCCCCATGGACAAGCTGCTCCCCGGCATCGAGCAGGCAGCCGCCGCCCTCAGCGAGCACGGCGGCGAGAAGGCCGCCATCGCCATCAAGACCACCGACACCGTGCACAAGACGGCCGTCGCGGGCGGCGAGGGCTGGACCGTCGGCGGCATGGCCAAGGGCGCGGGCATGCTCGCCCCGGGCCTGGCCACCATGCTCGTCGTCCTCACCACCGACGCCGACGTGGAAGCCCCCGTGCTGGACGCCGCCCTGCGCGAGGCCACCCGGACCACCTTCGACCGGGTCGACTCCGACGGCTGCATGTCCACCAACGACACCGTGCTGCTGCTGGCCTCCGGCGCCAGCGGAATCACCCCGGAGCAGGGCGAGTTCGCCGAAGCCGTACGCGCCGTCTGCGCCGACCTCGCCCGGCAGCTCATCGGCGACGCCGAGGGCGCGTCCAAGGACATCCGGATCGAGGTGATCAACGCGGCCACCGAGGACGACGCCGTCGAGGTCGGCCGGTCCATCGCCCGCAACAACCTCCTCAAGTGCGCCATCCACGGCGAGGATCCCAACTGGGGCCGGGTCCTCTCCGCGATCGGCACCACGAAGGCCGCCTTCGAGCCGGACCAGCTCAACGTCGCCATCAACGACGTCTGGGTCTGCAAGAACGGGGGAGTGGGCGAGGACCGCGAGCTCGTCGACATGCGCTACCGGGAGGTCAAGGTCACCGCCGACCTCGCCGCGGGCGCCGAGTCCGCCGTCATCTGGGCCAACGACCTCACCGCGGACTATGTCCACGAGAACAGCGCGTACAGCTCATGAGCGCCGCGCGGAAGCACACCGCACTCCCGAAGGCGCAGATCCTCATCGAGGCGCTGCCCTGGCTGACCCGCCACCACGGCAGGACCGTCGTCATCAAGTTCGGCGGCAACGCCATGATCGACGAGGAGCTGAAGGCCGCCTTCGCCCAGGACGTCGTCTTCCTGCGGCACGCCGGCCTCAAGCCCGTCGTCGTGCACGGCGGCGGCCCGCAGATCAGCGCCCAGCTCGACAAGCAGGGCCTGATCAGCGAGTTCAAGGCCGGGCTGCGGGTCACCACCCCCGAGGCGATGGACGTCGTCCGGATGGTGCTCGCCGGACAGGTCCAGCGCGAGCTGGTCGGCCTCCTCAACCAGCACGGCCCCCTCGCCGTCGGCATGACCGGCGAGGACGCCCACACCATCACCGCCACCCAGCACCGGCCCACCATCGACGGCGAGTCCGTCGACATCGGCCGGGTCGGCGAGATCACCGCCATCGACACCGGGGCCATCCAGGCGCTGCTGGACGACGGCCGCATCCCGGTCGTCTCCTCCATCGCCCGCTCCGCCGACGACCACCACGTCTACAACGTCAACGCCGACACCGCGGCCGCCGCGCTCGCCGCCGCGCTGAACGCCGAGACGCTGATGGTCCTCACCGACGTCGAGGGGCTGTACGAGGACTGGCCCCACAGCGACGACGTCATCAGCCGGCTCACCGCGAGCGAGCTGGAGAAGCTGCTGCCCGAGCTGTCCAGCGGCATGGTCCCCAAGATGCAGGGCTGCCTGCACGCCGTGCGCAACGGCGTCGAAACCGCCCGCGTCATCGACGGCCGCGTCCAGCACTCCATCCTGCTGGAGATCTTCACCGACGAGGGCATCGGCACGATGGTCGTGCCGGACGCCCCCATCGACGTACACACAGGGCCTGAACAGGGGGAATCATGACCGGCACGGAAGCCGCGGGACTCACCTCGCGCTGGCAGGGCGCGCTGATGGACAACTACGGCACGCCCCGCCTGCCGCTCGTCCGCGGCGCGGGCGCGTACGTCTGGGACGAGGAGGGCACCCGCTACCTCGACTTCGTCGGCGGCATCGCGGTCAACGCCCTCGGCCACGCCCACCCCGCCGTCGTCGAGGCCGTCTCCACCCAGATCGCCTCCCTAGGGCACGTATCGAACCTGTTCATCGCCGAGCCGCCCGTCGCGCTCGCCGAACGGCTGCTGCACCTGTTCGGCCGTCAGGGGCGGGTCTTCTTCGCCAACTCCGGCGCGGAGGCCAACGAGGCGGCCTTCAAGATCGGACGGCTCACCGGGCGGACCCACATGGTCGCCACCGACGGCGGCTTCCACGGCCGGACGATGGGCGCGCTCGCCCTCACCGGCCAGCCGGGGAAGCAGGAGCCGTTCCGCCCGCTGCCCGGCGACGTCACGCATGTGCCGTACGGGGACGCCGACGCGCTGCGGGCCGCGGTCACCACCGACACCGCGCTGGTCATCATCGAGCCGACGCAGGGCGAGAACGGCGTCGTCGTCCCGCCCAAGGGGTATCTGGAGGCCGCCCGGGAGATCACCCGGGCGACCGGGACCCTGCTGGTCCTCGACGAGGTGCAGACCGGGATCGGGCGCTGCGGCCAGTGGTTCGAGCACCAGGCGCACCAAGGCGTCGAGCCCGACATCGTCACCCTCGCCAAGGGCCTCGGCGGCGGGCTGCCGATCGGCGCGACCGTCGCCTTCGGCCCGGCCGCCGACCTGCTGAAGCCGGGTCACCACGGCACCACCTTCGGCGGCAACCCGGTCGCCTGCGCCGCCGGACTCGCCGTCCTCGACACCCTCGCCGCCGACGGCGCGCTCGACGAGGTCAAGCGGCTCGGCGAGAAGATCCGCGACGGCGTGGAGGCGCTGGGCCACCCGCTGGTCTCCCATGTCCGCGGCAGCGGCCTGCTGCTGGGTATCGTGCTCACCGGACCCCTCGCACCGCAGGTGCAGCAGGCGGCCCAGGGAGCCGGCCTCCTGGTGAACGCGCCCGCCCCCGATGTCGTACGGCTCATGCCGCCGCTGATCATCGGTGACGCGGAGGTGGACGCGTTGCTGGAGATCCTGCCGGGAGCTCTCGACGCGGCACACGGGGACGGACGATCCGGAGCATGACCCTCCGGAGAATGAGGCGACGACGATGACCGAGGCGCAGGAAACCGAGCACGGCGGGCCGTCCGTGCCGCAGACCCGCACCGCCCGCCACCGCCGGATCGTGGACATCCTGAACCGGCAGCCGGTCCGCTCGCAGAGCCAGCTGGCCAAGCTCCTCGCCGACGACGGGCTGAGCGTCACCCAGGCGACGCTCTCCCGCGACCTCGACGAGCTGGGCGCGGTCAAGATCCGCAACACCGGCGGCGAGCTGATCTACGCGGTGCCCAGCGAGGGCGGATTCCGCACCCCGCAGGCCCCGCTGGGCGGTTCCGCCAAGGAGGAGCGGATGCGCAGGCTCTCGGCCGAACTGCTCATCTCGGCGGAGGCCTCGGCCAACCTCGTGGTGCTGCGCACCCCGCCGGGCGCGGCCCAGTTCCTCGCCTCGGCCATCGACCAGGCCGAACTGCACGACATCCTCGGCACCATCGCCGGTGACGACACGCTGATGCTCATCAGCCGCGACCCGAACGGCGGCCAGGCGCTCGCCGACCACCTGCTGAGGCTCGCCCAGAACGACCGCTGACGCCGAGGACTAGTAGCGCGTGATCGCGGTCGGGCCCGAGGTGGTCCCGACCGCGATGTGCGGTTCGCGCTCCGGGTCCGCCCACGCCAGGATCTCCGCCATCGCCTCCGCCGGGACCGAGACGCAACCCGCCGTCGCCCCGCGCCCGTTCACATGCAGGAAGATCCCGGCACCCCGATGGCGTACCGGCTTCTCGTAGTTGAAGCCGATCACCAGCGCCCGGGCGTACTGCGTCCCGTAGGAGACCAGGTGTTCGGCCTCCGCCGCCCGGCAGTCGGCGGGGCGCGGTTCCACCAGGCGGTTGTAGGCGTTCGAGGCGTTGTCCTGGCACCACCAGGATTCCTCGTTCACCTTCCGGTACGGATACGTCGTGCCGGCCGGGGCGTCCTCGATGCCGAAGGCGTACGGCAGGTCGTACAGCCCGGTGGGCGTGGTGCTGGTTCCCTGTTCCCGGGTGGCGCCCTCGGTCAGCCCGTTGGCCCCGAACCGCGCCGACGCCGACCCGGCCTCCGCCCACCGGCCCCCGCGCCGCTCCCACCAGGTCACCGTGCCCGTCGTGGAACCCGCGTCCGGTGCCTCGGCGGTGATCAGCTGGGAGCCGCCGCCCGTGTCCGCCAGCCGGTCCGGCAGGGGCGGTACGTCGGTGGCGGAGGCGTCGGCGGGCCCGGCCCCGAGGGAGCCGGCCAGGGCGAGGAGTACGGCGGCGGTCACCAGTGATCTGCGCATGCTCCGGACCGTACGGCGGCCGGCGGACCCGCCCCACCGGACCTGCTCCGTACGGCCCAGCGGCTCACTCCGGGCGGGGAATCACCGGTACCCGGGGTCCGGACGCCGCTGCCGCCCCGCCGCCCGCAACAGCCGATCCGCCGCCACTCGCACCGCGCGCGGCCGGTCCGGCGCACTGCGCTCGCGCAGCAGGCGCTCCGGAATCCCGGCGGCGTCCGGCAGCAGGGCCCGGGTCGCCGCCCGCACCACGGCCGGGCTCGGGTCGTCCAGCAACGGCGTCAACCGCTCCCGTACCACCACGTCCAGCGCGCGCAGCCCGGTGATCGCGTGCAGCCGCACGGCGGGCAGCGGGTGCTCCGCCAGGGCCCACAGCGTCCCGGCGTCCGTCACGCGGTCGCCGCACTCGCCGAGGCCCGCGGCGGCTCCCGGGTGCGCGGCGGGGTCGGCGCACAGCTGCCGGTAGACGGGGAGCGGGTCGACACCGCCCTGCCGCAGCACATAGCGGGCGCAGGCCCGTACGACGCCCGAGCGGTCGGCGAGGAACGGCTCCGCGTCACCGTGCCGCCCGGCCCGCCGCAGCGCGGTCACCCCGGCCGAGCGCACCCGGGGAGCGCGGGCGGTCAGCAGCCGGTCCAGCACGGCGGCCCCGCCCGGGGCCACGGCCCCACCCGCCGTCACGGCCGCGACGGCGGCGTCCGCGAAGAGGTCCTGGAGGGTGGCGTCACCGCAGCTCGCGGCCGTGGCGGCCAGCTCCATGGGGGTCAGCAGCCCGCGTTCGACCGCGATCCGGTACGCGAGTCTGTACGTCGTCCGGTCGGGGTGGGTCGTCAGCGCCAGCACCTCGGCCGCCGGGCCCTCGCGCAGCGCGACCTCCAGCAGAGCGCGGGCGAAGCCGCCCCGCTCCCGCCGCGACAGCCGCAGGATCAGCTCGGCCAGCGGGAGCAGGTCGCCGCCGGGCAGTTCGGCGAGCAGCGTCCGGGCCTTCTCGCGGACCGGAGCAACCCAGTCCGCGCACCGCACCACCAGCAGCGGGCGCAGCTCCGGGTCGGTGCGGGCCGCGTCCAATGCCGCCTCCCGGACCCGCCCGTCCCGGTGGCACAGGGCGACAGCGGGATGCGGTGGCGGCGGGGAGGCCGGGGCAGCGGCCCTGGAACCCGCACGTCCGCGCAACCGGTCCAGCAGCGTCGGGGCCCTTCGTTCCGGCTCCCCGGCCGGGCGGGTCCACAGCCAGGGGCGGTCGTCCGGATTCCGCACGGCGGCGTCGAAGGCCGGCCACGCCCCGGCCGACGCGACGTCGAACACCTCCTCCGGCGTCGCGCCCTCGCACACCCGCTCCACGGCTCGCATGGTCTCCCCGTCCCGGCCGTCCACCGCCGCACCCCCCGTCGTCGGCTGCCGATGCTAGAGGTGTTCCGGCCAAGGGGCGTCGGCATTTTCCGTCCGGTCGACCGCGTAGGCCGCCCTGACCTGCCGTTTTGACAAACAATACGGAGGACTGCATAGTTATACCCATCAGTGATTGCACCGTAAGGAGAAACCCGTGACCGAGCGCGTCGTACTCGCCTACTCGGGCGGCCTGGACACCTCCGTCGCCATCGGCTGGATCGCCGAGGAGACGAACGCCGAGGTCATCGCCGTTGCCGTGGACGTCGGCCAGGGCGGCGAGGACCTGGACGTCATCCGCAAGCGCGCGCTCGCCTGCGGTGCCGTCGAAGCCGAGGTCGCGGACGCCAAGGACGAGTTCGCCGAGGAGTACTGCCTCCCGGCGATCAAGGCCAACGCCCTCTACATGGACCGCTACCCGCTGGTCTCGGCCCTCTCCCGGCCGACCATCGTCAAGCACCTCGTCGCCGCCGCCCACAAGCACAACGCCGGGATCGTCGCCCACGGCTGCACCGGCAAGGGCAACGACCAGGTCCGTTTCGAGGCCGGCATCTCCGCGCTCGGCCCCGACCTGAAGTGCATCGCCCCCGTCCGCGACTACGCGATGACCCGGGACAAGGCGATCGCCTTCTGCGAGGAGAAGAACCTCCCGATCGCGACCACCAAGAAGTCCCCGTACTCCATCGACCAGAACGTCTTCGGACGGGCCGTCGAGACGGGGTTCCTGGAGGACATCTGGAACGGGCCGATCGAGGACATCTACGAGTACACCTCCAACCCCGCCACCCAGCGCGAGGCCGACGAGGTCGTCATCTCCTTCAAGGAGGGCGTGCCGGTCGCCATCGACGGCCGTCCCGTCACCGTCCTCCAGGCGATCCAGCAGCTCAACGAGCGGGCCGGCGCGCAGGGCATCGGCCGGATCGACATGGTCGAGGACCGGCTCGTGGGCATCAAGTCCCGTGAGGTGTACGAGGCGCCCGGCGCGATCGCGCTGATCACCGCCCACCAGGAGCTGGAGAACGTCACGGTCGAGCGCGAGCTGGCCCGCTACAAGCGGCAGGTCGAGCAGCGCTGGGGCGAGATGGTCTACGACGGCCTGTGGTTCTCCCCGCTGAAGCGGGCCCTGGACGGCTTCATCAACGAGGCCAACCAGCACGTCACCGGCGACATCCGGATGACCCTGCACGGCGGCCGCGCCGTCGTCACCGGCCGGAAGTCCGAGGAGTCGCTGTACGACTTCAACCTCGCCACCTACGACTCGGGCGACACCTTCGACCAGTCCAAGGCGCAGGGCTTCATCGAGATCTTCGGTCTCTCCTCGAAGATCGCGGCCAAGCGCGACCTCGCCTGACCTCCCCTCGTTGTACAGCCGCCTCCCCGTCCGCACGTGGCGGGGAGGCGGCCGCATATCCGCACCTTGCCTTCGCTTTCGTCTTTGCCCTGGCCTTTGTTCTTGAGGAGCACGCAGTGAGCAGCAACAACGGTGACGTCCGGCTCTGGGGCGCGCGTTTCGCCGACGGACCGGCCGAGGCGCTGGCCAAGCTGTCGGCCTCCGTCCACTTCGACTGGCGGCTCGCGCCGTACGACATCGCCGGCTCGCGCGCCCACGCCCGCGTCCTCAACAAGGCGGGCCTGCTCACCGAGGACGAGCTGACCCGGATGCAGGAAGGCCTCGACCAGCTCGAAGCGGACGTCGCCGACGGCTCCTTCACCGGCACCATCGCCGACGAGGACGTCCACACCGCCCTGGAGCGCGGGCTCCTGGAGCGCCTCGGCGCGGACCTCGGCGGCAAGCTGCGGGCCGGCCGGTCCCGCAACGACCAGATCGCCACGCTCTTCCGGATGTACCTGCGCGACCACGCCCGGACCATCGGCGGCCTCATCGCCGACCTCCAGAGCGCGCTGGTCGGGCTCGCCGAGGCCAACGCGGACGTCGCGATGCCCGGCCGGACCCACCTCCAGCACGCCCAGCCCGTCCTCTTCGCCCACCACGTTCTCGCCCACGTCCAGTCCCTCTCCCGGGACGCCGAGCGGCTGCGCCAGTGGGACGAGCGGACGGCCGTCTCCCCGTACGGCTCCGGGGCGCTCGCCGGATCCTCGCTCGGGCTCGACCCGGAGGCGGTCGCCGCCGACCTGGGCTTCGAGCACGGCTCGGTCGCCAACTCCATCGACGGCACCGCCTCGCGGGACTTCGTCGCGGAGTTCGCCTTCATCACCGCGATGATCGGCGTCAACCTCTCCCGGATCGCGGAGGAGATCATCATCTGGAACACGAAGGAGTTCTCCTTCGTCACCCTCCACGACGCCTTCTCCACCGGCTCCTCGATCATGCCGCAGAAGAAGAACCCGGACATCGCCGAGCTGGCCCGGGGCAAGTCCGGCCGCCTGATCGGCAATCTGACCGGCCTGCTCGCCACGCTCAAGGCGCTCCCGCTCGCGTACAACCGGGACCTCCAGGAGGACAAGGAGCCCGTCTTCGACTCCTGCGACCAGCTGGAAGTCCTGCTCCCCGCCTTCACCGGCATGATGGCCACCCTCACCGTCAACCGCGAGCGCATGGAGGAGCTGGCCCCGGCGGGCTTCTCGCTCGCGACCGACATCGCGGAGTGGCTGGTCAAGCAGGGCGTCCCCTTCCGGGTGGCGCACGAGGTGGCCGGCGCGTGCGTCAAGGAGTGCGAGCAGCACGGCATCGAGCTGGACCAGCTCACCGACGAGCAGTTCGCCGAGATCTCCGAGCACCTCACCCCCGAGGTCCGCACGGTCCTCAACGTGCCCGGCGCCCTCGCCGCCCGCGACGGCCGGGGCGGAACGGCCCCCTCCGCCGTCGCCGTACAGCTCGCCGAGGTGAAGGAAGACCTGGCCGCCCAGCACGCCTGGGCGACCGCCCGCCGGTAGTGGCGGTGTCGTAAGAGGTGGACGAAGGGTGTCGCGGGCTACGTTCACCGGGGTAGGAGTAACCGAAACCCGACCCGAGGAGCCCGCGATGCCCTTCGCCGCCCTGGCCGCCGCGACGACCCCGACCGCCCACATCGGACTGGGCCTGGCCGCCGTAGGGAGGCCCGGCTACATCAACCTCCACCGAGAGCGGGACCTGCCCGCCGACCGTGACCCCGACGCCCTGCGCGCCCGCACCCACGAGCTGCTGGACGCCGCCTACGCCCAGGGCGTCCGGTACGTCGACACCGCCCGCTCCTACGGCCGCGCCGAGGAGTTCCTCGCCGAGTGGCTGGACGCCCGGCCCTCGTTCACCGACCTCGTCGTCGGTTCCAAGTGGGGCTACACCTACACCGCCGACTGGAGCGTCGAGGCCGAGGCGCACGAGGTCAAGGACCACAGCCTCGCCACCTTCGAGCGCCAGTACGCCGAGACCCGCGAGCTCCTCGGCAACCGGCTCAGCCTCTACCAGGTCCACTCGGTCACCCCGGACAGCCCGGCGCTCACCGACAAGGAACTGCTCGACCGCCTCGCCGCCCTGGCCGCCGACGGCGTCACCGTCGGCCTCTCCACCAGCGGACCCACCCAGGCCGACGCGATCCGGGCCGCCCTCGCCGTCACGGTCGACGGCGAGCCCCTCTTCCGTACGGTCCAGGCCACCTACAACGCCCTGGAGACCTCGGCCGCGCCCGCGCTCGCCGAGGCCCACGACGCCGGGGTCACCGTGATCGTCAAGGAGGGCATGGCCAACGGGCGCCTCGCGGGCGACGAGGCTCCCGCCGTGTTCCAGGAGATCGCCGCCGACGCGGGGGTGGGCGGTGACGCGGTCGCCCTCGCGCTCGTCCTGCACCAGCCCTGGGCGGGCGTCGTGCTCTCGGGCGCCGCCACGGTGGGCCAGCTCTCCGGCAATCTGCACGCCGCCGTCGTCGACCTGGACGACGAGCAGCGGGCGAGCCTCGACGCCCTGGTCGAGGAGCCGGAGGCGTACTGGCGGCACCGCGCCGGGCTGCCCTGGCACTGAACCCCGCCCACAGGGCCCGCCCGTCGGCCTCAGGAGCTCGTCAGCACGACGAGCTCCCGGGTCGCCCGGGTCATCGCGACATACCGGTCCACCGCCCCCGCGACGCCCTCGCCGAAGCTCTCCGGATCGACGAGGACGACCAGGTCGAACTCCAGGCCCTTCGACAGCTCCGGAGTCAACGACCGCACCCTGGCCGTCGCCCGGAAGGCGGGGTCGCCGATGACGCAGGCGATCCCGTCGTCGTGCGCGGCGAGCCAGTCGCCGAGGACGGCCTCCAGGTCCTCGGCCGGGCCGTGGGCGACGGGGATGCCGCTGCTGCGGACCGAGGTCGGCACATTGGCGTCGGGGAGCACGGCCCGGACGGCCGGCGCCGCCTCCGCCATGATCTCCTCCGGCGTCCGGTAGTTGATGGTCAGGGACGCCAGGCTGATCCGGTCGAGCCCGACCCGCTCCAGCCGCTCCCGCCACGACTCGGGGAACCCGTGCCGGGCCTGGGCCCGGTCCCCGACGACGGTGAAGCTCCGGGACGGGCACCGCTGGATCAGCATCTGCCACTGGGCGTCGGTCAGCTCCTGGGCCTCGTCCACGACGATGTGCGCGAACGGCCCGGCCAGCAGATCCGGCTCCACCCCGCTCGGCCGGTCCACGGTCGCCAGGGACTCCCGCAGGTCCGCCCCGCGCAGCATCACCACCGCCCCCTCGCCGTCCGCGTCCGCGTCGGCCAGCGTCTCGTCCGCGAGCAGGCTGTCGACGACCCGGTCCATCTGCTCACGCTCGGCGGCGGCCGCCGCCTCGTGGCGGCGCCGGCGCCGGGACGCCTCCGGGTCACCGAGCCGTTGCCGGGCCGCGTCCAGGAACGGCAGATCGGACTCCGTCCAGGCCTGCGCGTCCGCGCGCCGCAACCGCCGGAGCTCCTCGGCGGTCAGCCAGGGGGCGCACGTGCGCAGATAAGCGGGTACGGACCAGAGGTCGCCGACCAGGTCGGCCGCCTCGATCAGCGGCCAGGCGCGGTCGAAGAGGGCGAACAGCTCCCGGTTCCGCCGCAGGGAGACGCGCAGCTGGTCCTCCGGGGCGTCGCCGTCGTGCTTGTCCACCAGGATCGTGAGCAGCTCCTCCCAGACCTGGTCGCGTGCCTCGTTGTGCGGAGTGCCCGGATCCGCCGACCCGAACGCGGCGGCCCAGTCGGCCGCGCTCAGCCAGATGTCCGACCAGTGCGTCTCCACCCGTACGCCCTCGGCGGGCGGCTCCTCGTAGAACCGGACGGCCGGCTCGACCGCCTTCACCAGGTCCGCCGACGCCTTCAGCCGCGCCACCTCCGGATCGGTCTCGGGCCGCGCCGCCGCGCCCTCGGCGACGAGGTCCCGCAGGGTGCACGTCTGCACGCCCTCCTCACCGAGGCTCGGCAGGACGTCGGCGACGTACCCGAGATAGGGCTCGTGCGGCCCGACGAACAGCACGCCACCGCGACGGCGCGCCAGGCGCGGGTCGGAGTACAGCAGATACGCGGAGCGGTGCAGGGCGACGACGGTCTTCCCGGTGCCGGGACCCCCGTCGACGACGAGCGTGCCCCGGGAACCGGCCCGGATGACGGCGTCCTGGTCGGCCTGGATGGTGCCCAGCACATCGCGCATCCGGGACGACCGGTTGCCGCCCAGACTGGCGATGAACGCCGACTGGTCGTCCAGCGCGGCATGCCCGGCGAACCCCTCCGGTGCGAACACCTCGTCCCAGTAGTCGCTGACCCGGCCGCCGGTCCACCGGTAGCGGCGGCGGCTCGTCAGGCCCATGGGGTCGGCGTGGGTGGCCCCGAAGAACGGCTCGGCGGCCGGGGAGCGCCAGTCGACCAGCAGCCGGCGGCCCGTGCTGTCGGTCAGGCCGAGCCGCCCCACGTACAGCGGCCCGGAGCCGTCCGCGGCGACCATGTGCCCGAGGCACAGGTCGAGACCGAACCGGCGCAGGGCGCGCAGTCGTGCGGTCAGCCGGTGGATCTCCACGTCCCGGTCCATCGCCTGCCGGCTCGCCCCACCGGGCGCCCGGCGCTCGGCCGCGAGCCGGTCGGTCAGCTCGGCGGTCGACTTCTCCAGGCAGTGCGCGATGGCCGCGAAGTGTTGCTCGTCATCGGCGATCAGCGCCGGGTCGGCCTTGGGGGAGAGCCGGTCGGGGAGGTCGAACGCGCTGGTGGTCAGGGGTGTCACGTCGTCAGTTCCGATCTGCGGTACGTACGGGGGCGGCGTCCCGTCCCGGCTTCGGCGGACGATTCTGCGTCACATGGGGGGCCTTGCCGCAAGGCCCCCCATGAGCTATAAGTTGAGAGTGGCAAGGAGTGGTTCTTCCTCCGGCCACTTTTTTCCTTCTCGGGATTCCTCCCGTCTCCTCCTGGCTCCTCCCTTTCCTCCTCTCTGTGTGCTCGCGCGCAGGCCTCTCGTCCTGCAGGCCCTTCGGTGAGACAAGAACGTCTCACATGGGTTATGGTCGTCTCATGACACTCGACCGTGAGCAGGTGCTGCGCAGCGCCGCCGCCCTGCTGACCCGCAAATCGACCGCCACCATGGACGAGGTCGCCAAGGCGGCGGGCATCGGCCGGGCCACCCTCCACCGCCACTTCGCCGGGCGCGACGCCCTGGTGAAGGCGCTGGAGAATCTCGGCATCCACGAGTTCGAGGCGGCCCTGGACGCCGCCCGGCTCGACGAGGGCACCTCCGAGGAGGGGCTGCGCCGCCTCATCGCGGGGGTCGAGCCCAGCGCCGGACTGCTGTCCTTCCTCGTCAACGAGAACCAGCTCTTCGAGGGCGACGAGGTCAACGAGGGCTGGAACCGGGCCGACGCCCGCGTCTCCGCCTTCTTCCGCCGCGGCCAGGAACGCGGCGAATTCCGTATCGACCTCACCCCCGCCTGGCTGACGGAGGCCCTCTACGGGCTCGTCGGCACCGGCGCCTGGGCCGTCCAGGCGGGACGGGTCGCCGCACAGGACTTCCAACACATGATCGTCGAGTTGCTGCTCGGCGGAGCACGCCGGAGCGTTGAGCAATGATCAGCACCGACCAGAACCGGGACACCATGGACGCGGTACGCCGCCCGGGGCGGTGGATCGCGCTCGCCGTCCTCGTCCTCGCCGTGCTGCTGGTGGCCGTGGACGCGACCGTCCTCGGTCTCGCCACCCCGTTCCTCAGCGAAGACCTGGAGCCCACCGGGACCCAGCTGCTCTGGATCGGTGACGTCTACTCCTTCGTCATCGCCGGCCTGCTCGTCTCCATGGGCAGCCTCGGCGACCGGATCGGCCGCAAGAAGCTGCTGCTGATCGGCGCCGTGGCGTTCGGCGCGGTCTCCGTGCTCAACGCGTACGCGACCACGCCCGAGATGATGATCGTGGCCCGGGCGCTGCTCGGCGTCGCGGGCGCCACCCTGATGCCCTCGACCCTCGCCCTGATCCGCAACCTCTTCCACGACCCGCGCGAGCGCAGCCTCGCCATCGGGATCTGGGGCGCGATGGCCTCGGCGGGCGCGGCGGTCGGCCCGGTCGTCGGCGGATTCCTGCTCGAACACTTCTGGTGGGGCTCGGTCTTCCTCATCAACCTGCCCGTGATGGCCGTCCTCGTGGTCGTCGGCATCAAGCTGATCCCCGAGTCCAAGAACCCGGCCCCCGGCCCGTGGGACATGCTCAGCGTCGGGCTCTCCCTGGTCGGCATGATCGGTGTCGTGTACGCCATCAAGGAGACGGCCTCGCACGGCCTGAGCTGGGACTCGGCGGCGGCCGCGGTCCTCGGCATCGGCGCGCTGACCTGGTTCGTCCGCAGGCAGCTGCGGCTGCCCGCGCCCCTGCTGGACATGCGGCTCTTCCACCACCGGGGCTTCTCCGGCGCGGTCCTCGCCGACCTGCTGACCATCCTCGGCCTGTCGGGCCTGGTCTTCTTCCTCTCCCAGTTCCTGCAACTGGTGCAGGGCCGTGGGCCGCTGGAGGCCGGGCTCGCCGAACTGCCCGCCGCGATCGGCGCGGTGACCGCCGGTCTGCTGGCCGGATTCGCCGCGCGCCGCTTCTCGGTCCGCTCGGTCGTCTCGGGCGGCCTGGCGGCGGTCGGTCTGGCCCTCGGCAGTGTGACCCTGCTCGACCAGCACACCGGCTATCCGCTGCTCGGCGCCATGCTGCTGGTCGTCGGCGTCGGCGCGGGCTTCGCCTTCACCGTCACCGCCGACGTGATCCTCTCCAGCGTCCCGAAGGAGCAGGCGGGCTCCGCGTCCGCCGTCTCCGAGACCGCGTACGAACTGGGCGCGGCCCTCGGCATCGCCCTGCTGGGCTCCATCGTCACCGGCGTCTACCGGGGCTTCCCCACGCCGTCCGGTATCCCCGCCGACGTCGAGTCGGCCGCCCACGAGTCCCTGGGCGGGGCGGTCGAGTCCGCCGCGGCGCTGCCCGCCGCCCAGGCCGGGCCGCTGGTCTCGGCTGCCCAGGAGGCGTTCGTCGACGGACTGCGGTCGGCCGCGGGCGTCGGCGCCGCGGTGCTGCTGGCGGCGGCCGTCGCCGCCTGGTTCCTGCTGCGCGGCCAGAAGCTGGAGGACGGCATCGAGCACCCGTAGGCGTGCGGGCGGGACCGTACGGCGAAGGGCCCGCACCCCGGCGTGGGGTGCGGGCCCTTCGACGCGAGCGTCGTGAGGGCGGTCAGGCCGCCTTCGCCTTCGTCGCGTACATGTCCACGTACTCCTGGCCGGAGAGCCGCATCACCTCGGCCATCACCGAGTCGGTCACCGCCCGCAGCACATAGCGGTCGCGGTCCATGCCCTCGTAGCGCGAGAACTCCATCGGCTCACCGAAGCGCACCGTGACCTTGCCCGGCCGGGGCAGACCGGCGCCGCCCGGCTGCAGCTTGTCGGTCCCGATCATCGCGAACGGGATCACCGGCGCACCCGTCATCAGCGTCAGCCGCGCGATGCCCGTACGGCCCCGGTAGAGCCGCCCGTCGGGGGAGCGGGTGCCCTCGGGGTAGATCGCGAAGGCCTGCCCCTCCTCCAGCACCCGGCGGCCCGTCATCAGCGCCGCGACCCCGCCCCGGCCGCCGTCCCGGTCCACCGGGATCATGCCGCAGCCGGTGAAGAACCAGGCCATCAGCCTGCCCTTGAAGCCCTTGCCCGTGACGTACTCGTCCTTGCCGATGTAGAACACCGGCCGGTCGCAGCAGATCGGCATGATCATCGAGTCGATGAACGTGAGGTGGTTGCCCGCGAGGATCACCGGCCCGGTCCCGGGGATGTTCTCGGCGCCCTCCACCTGTGGGCGGAACATCAGGCGCAGAATCGGTCCGAGCACTGCCTTGATGACCGTGAGACGGGACAACGGTTCCTCCGGTGTCGTGGCCGGGCCGGCCGCGAGGGAACAGGGTCCAACGGGCGGTGGCCGGTGCCGACGGATGATGGTCGGTGCAGGTGAGGACGATACTCGCGGGTATGCGCTGATCGCACATCGGGTTCACGGAGCGGATACGCGGTGTTGACATGTGTTTCCGCCACGTTGGCCGGAGGTCCGTCCTCACGTACGTCTCCCAGCCTACGATCGGGCCTCGCTCGACCGGTCCCGGACATCACCAAGCGAGGAGCATTCATGACGGAGCGCGCGCGGAAGACCCCCGGCCGGCGGACCCTCCTGGGCGCCGCGGTCCTCGGCACCGCGGCCCTCGGCCTGCCCGCCGCCGCCCAGGCGGCCGAGCGGGGGCGCGGCCACGGCGGCGGCCACGGATCGCTGCGCGACCTGCCCGTGCCGACGGTGATCGGCCACCGCGGGGCCAGCGGCTACCGCCCCGAGCACACCCTCGGCTCCTACCAGCTGGCCCTCGACATGGGCGCGCACATCATCGAGCAGGACCTCGTGCCGACCAAGGACGGCCACCTCGTCTGCCGCCACGAGAACGACATCACCGGCACCACGGACGTCGCCGACCACCCCGAGTTCGCCGGCCGCAAGGCCACCAAGAGCATCGACGGCGTCTCCTACACCGGCTGGTTCACCGAGGACTTCACCCTCGCCGAGCTGAAGACGCTGCGCGCCAAGGAGCGCATCCCCGGCAACCGCCCGGACAACACGCTCTACAACGGCCGCTGGGACGTCCCCACCTTCGATGAGGTCCTGCGCTGGGCGGAGAAGGAAGGCCGCAGGCGCGGTGAGCCCGTCTGGCTGTACGTGGAGACCAAGCACCCCACCTACTTCCGGAAGCTCGGCCTCGGCCTGGAGGAGCCGCTCGCCCGGCTGCTGCGCCGCCACGGCCGGGACCGCCGGAACTCGGCCCTCATCCTCCAGTCCTTCGAGCCCGGCTCCGTCCAGCGCCTCGCCCGCCTGGTCGACACCCCGCGCATCGTCCTGCTGTCCGGCCCGAAGGAGCGCCCCTGGGACTTCGTCGAGTCGGGTGACCCGCGTACCGTCGCCGACCTGGTGAAGCCCGCCGGGCTGAAGTGGATGGCGTCCTTCGCCCAGGGCATCGGCCCCACCCTCGACCTGGTCATCCCCAAGGACGCCTCGGGACGGCTCACCGCTCCGACCACGCTGGTCCGGGACGCGCACGCCAAGGGCCTGCGGCTGCACCCGTACACGCTGCGCAACGAGAACAGCTTCCTGCCCGCCGACTTCCGGCGCGGCACCGACCCCAACGCCTACGGGGACGTGTTCGGCGCCTGCGCCGCCTACCTCGCCACCGGTATCGACGGCATCTTCGCCGACCACCCGGACACGGCCCTCCTCGCGGCGGCGGACCACGCGGGACGCTGACGCGGCAGAGGCGGGAGCGGTGCGCCTCGCGTACGGGAGGCGCACCGCGTGCACGGGAGGCGCACCGTCAGCCGCGCGCTCCCGGATGCCCCGGTCGGGTGGTGCGGCGTGACCGGAGCAACCGGCCGCCCCCACCGGCACGTCCGCCGGGACATGACGCTTCTCGATCATGACATCGACCCGGCCGCCGCCACCGTCCTCGTCGTCCGCGCGTTACAACCCCTGGTGCGCGCGGAGGCGAGGGCCGAGGCCCCGGCCGCCGGGGTCGATCCCGCCGACCTCGAACAGAGCGTCTGGGTGCGGCTGCTGGAGCGCCCGGCCGCCGCCGGACCACCCACCGACGCGGCCCGCTGGGTGCGCGACACCGTACGGGCCGAGGCGCGCCGGGGCCGCCGCACGGCCCGGCGGGAACGCCCGTACGCAGGCACCGAACCCGCCGCCGGACCGGCCGACTGCCCGGAACGCGCCGCGCTCGGGGCCGCCGAACGCCGGGCGCTGCGCTCCGCGATGGCCCGGCTGCCCGGCCGCTGCCCCCGGCTGCTGGAGGCGCTGCTCGCCCCCGGAGACCCGACCTACCGGGAAATCGCAGGGGAGTTGGGTATGTCACAGGGGAGTTTGGGTCCCATCCGTTCCCGTTGCCTTGGATGTCTGCGCAGAATGCTGGCTGCGGAGGTTGTCGCCCCATCCGTGCGGGGATAGGGAGCGGTAGGCAACCGGCGGACAGGTGAGCGGGAGGCGTGCACACATGGGCATGAGCGTGACCATCTCGGCGGCGACGGCACAGGACGTCGAGCAGATCTTCAGACTTCAGTACCTCTGCTTCCAGCGCGAGGCGGAGCTGTACGACAACTACCGGATCGACCCGCTCGTCCAGAGCCTCGCCTCGCTGCGCGCCGAAGTCGCCGACGACCTGGTGTTCGTGGCCCGGCTCGGTGACGAAGTCGTCGGCACGGTCCGAGGATTCACCGACCCCGACGGCACGGGACTGATCGGCAAGCTCTGCGTCCACCCCCGCCTCCAGGGCCACGGCCTGGGCGCCCGGCTGCTGCTGGCCGCCGAGTCGGCGCTGACCGCCGAGCGGGCGGCGACCCGTTTCCGGCTGCACAGCGGCCACCGCAGCGAGGGCAATCTGCGGCTCTACCGGCGGGCCGGATACGCCCGGGTCGGGGCCGTCACCGGAGCCGACGGCGTACAGCTGATCCTGCTGGAGAAGGACGCTGCCGCCCGGGACTTCGTGGCCAGCGCCTGACCTGGGGCGGGTCGTCCGGATCAGGTCGGGCTCGCCCGCCCGGCCGCGCGCGGCCGGGCGGAACGGTCAGGTCTCAGGCCGCAGCCGTCCTCGCGTGGCGCAGCCAGATCATCCCGGTGACCGGCAGGATCACCGGGATGAAGAGGTAGCCCATCCCGAAGTCCGACCACACCGTCGAGTCCGGGAACGCGGCCGGCTCGGCCAGCGTCCACGCGCCGACGACCAGCACGCCCAGCAGCTCCGCCGCGCAGCACACCAGCGCCGCCTTGCGGGCCTTCTCCCCGCCGCGCACCAGCGAGTACGTGATGAAGCCGTAGACGACGGCCGCGACCGCCGAGAGCGTGTAGGCCAGCGGAGCGCGGTCGAAGCCCCGGGCGATCTCGACGATCGTGCGCGAGGCCGCCGCGACCGTGAACACCCCGTAGAACCAGACCAGGACCCGGCCGGGCCCCGTGCCCAGCTCGAAGGGCGGCTTCGGGGCCGTGGCCACCTCGGGGCGGTCGGTGTCGCTCACGTCAGTTTCCCCAGATGTCATAGAGCCGGACCTCCAGAACCGCCAGCACGACCGCGCCCGCCGCCACCGTGACCGAGCCCCAGCGGGTCCGCTCGGTCAACGACAGGAATCCGGCCGCGGGCACGGCGGCGAACGAACCGATCAGATAGGCGATGAACACCGCCATCCCCTGCTCCGGCCGCTCCCCGCGCGCCAGCTGTACGACGCCCACCACCAACTGGGCCAGCGCCAGCACGGAGACGATTGCCATCCCGATGAAGTGCCAGTCCTTCGTCGGCTGGTCCCGGTAGGCGGCATGTCCGCACCAGGCGGCGAGGGCGAGCGCGGTCACGGCGACCGCGACCGTCAGGGCGTCAAGCATGAGTCGAGGGTATTACGGACGGATCGCCCGCCCGCGTGCGGCCCCGACGACCGCGGAGGCCGCCCGCGCACGGGCGCCGGGATCGTGGCCTTGGCCACAACCGGCGGGCGACATTCCGCTCCCAGGCTGCCGCGCCGTCATCGGACGCGCCTCCGCATGGGCATCGTCGTTGCAGGTCACAGGGGTGCACCGGAGGCCGGGCGGCGGAACCGGAAGGGAAGGATCCGCCCATCCAGCACTGTCCGCTATGCGGACAGCCGGGATCGCGCAGACCTCACGTCTGTTTTACTTGGCCCATGACCACGACGAGCAGCCGCACCCTTGCGACCGAGGCGATCAGCACGCCCGGTGCTCGTTGTATGTGTCGAATGCGCGCCTTCTGAGGGCCCCCGCCTGAGCCTCGCGCCCCGAAGCGAGACCGAGCCTGTGCCGTTCGCAGTCAATCGAACGAGCCTGCCCGCGCATGCGCTGCTCCCCGGCCGATCGCCGCCTGAAGCCATGCCGAGACGTAACCCGGCCGACCAGCCCGAACAGTCTCCTCGACGAATGCCCCGTGCCCGGCGGACACCGCGCCGCGCACTCGACAGTGACGGAAACCCCCTGTGATCACCACGACGGGCCTCACGAAGGTCTACCAGTCGCGCGACCGCGAGGTCACCGCACTCGACGGCGTCGACCTGCACGTCCGCGAAGGCGAGGTGTACGGAGTCATCGGACAGAGCGGCGCCGGCAAGTCCTCCCTCATCCGCTGCGTCAACCTCCTGGAACGCCCCACCTCCGGCACCGTGACGGTGGCCGGCCAGGACCTCACCGCCCTCGCCGGCCGCGGCCGGCGGGCCGGCGCGGAGCTGCGCCGGGCGCGCACCCGCATCGGCATGGTCTTCCAGCACTTCAACCTGCTGGACTCCCGCACCGTCCTGGACAACGTGGAACTGCCGCTGGAGATCCTCGGGGTCTCCGGCCAGGCACGCACCCGCAAGGCCAAGGAACTGCTCGACCTGGTCGGCCTCGCCGAAAAGGCGAAGTCCTACCCCGGTCAGCTCTCCGGCGGCCAGAAGCAGCGCGTGGGCATAGCCCGCGCCCTCGCGGGCGACCCCCAGGTGCTGCTCTCGGACGAGGCGACCTCCGCGCTCGACCCCGAGACCACCCGCTCCATCCTCCAGCTGCTGCGCGACCTCAACCAGCAGCTCGGCCTGACCGTCCTGCTCATCACCCACGAGATGGACGTCGTCAAGACCGTCTGCGACTCCGCCGCGCTCATACGGCGCGGCCGGATCGTCGAGTCCGGGACCGTCGGCGAACTCCTCGCCACCCCCGGCTCCGAACTGGCCCACGAGCTGTTCCCGGTCGGCGGGACCGCCTCCGGCCCGGACCGCACGGTCGTCGACGTCACCTTCCAGGGGGAGTCGGCCTCCCAGCCGGTCATCTCCCAGCTCTCGCGGACGTACAACATCGACATCTCGATCCTCGGCGCCGCGATGGACACCGTCGGCGGCAACCAGATCGGCCGGATGCGCATCGAGCTGCCGGGCCGGTTCGAGGAGAACGTCGTCCCCATCGGCTTCCTGCGCGAACAGGGCCTCCAGGCCGAGGTCGTCGACGCCGAGCCCGCCACGACCGCCGCAACCCCCGCCGTACCGGAGCAGACGCCCGCCGCGCTCACCAAGGAGGTCGTCAAGTGACCTGGTCCGAAATGCAGCCCCTGCTGACCCAGGGCACCCTCGACACCCTCTACATGGTGCTGTGGTCCGCGCTGGTCACCGTCGCCGGCGGACTGCCGCTCGGCGTCCTGCTCGTCCTCACCGACAAGGGCGGACTGCTGCAGAACACCGTGGTGAACAAGGTCGTCGGCGTGATCGTGAACATCGGCCGCTCGCTGCCGTTCATCATCCTGCTGATCGCCCTGATCCCCTTCACCACCTGGATCGTCGGCACCTTCATCGGCCCCACCGCGATGATCGTGCCGCTCGCCGTCGGCGCCATCCCGTTCTTCGCCCGGCTCGTCGAGACGGCGATCCGCGAGGTCGACCACGGGCTCGTCGAAGCGGTCCAGTCGATGGGCGGGTCCATCCCCACCATCGTCCGCAAGGTGCTCCTCCCGCAGGCCCTGCCCTCGCTCGTCTCGGGCGTCACCACCACCCTCATCGTGCTCATCGGCTACTCCGCGATGGCCGGCGCGGTCGGCGGCGAAGGGCTCGGCTCCAAGGCCGTCACCTACGGATTCCAGCGCTTCGACAACCAGTTCATGCTGATCACCGTCGCGCTGCTGATCGTCATCGTCACCGTGATCCAGCTGATCGGCGACCTCACCGGCCGGCTGCTGGCCCGCCGCGGCCGCACCGCCTCCTAGGGGGTGTCTTGCCGATGAGGGCCGGGTCCACGGCAAGACACCCCCAGGCCCCAGAACTTTCCGTCCCCACCGAGCCCGAACTCCTTGTCCGGGCGCACCACCACAAGAAAGAGGCACTTTTCGTGCGCAAGAACATCAAGATCACCGCAGCTGCCGCCGCCACCGCCGCCCTCGCGATCGGCCTCAGCGCCTGCGGTACGTCCTCCGACCCGGCATCCAAGGGCGAGACCGGCGCGAACGCCGACACCTCCAAGGCCCTGGTCGTCGCCGCGTCCCCGACGCCGCACGCCGACATCCTGAACTTCGTCAAGAAGAACCTGGCGGACAAGGAAGGCCTGAAGCTGGAGGTCAAGGAGTTCACGGACTACGTCCTGCCGAACACCGCCACCCAGAACGGCCAGGTCGACGCCAACTTCTTCCAGCACAAGCCCTACCTGGACGACTTCAACGCCAAGCAGAAGACCACCATCGTCCCGGTGGTCAACGTGCACCTGGAGCCGCTCGGCCTCTACTCCAAGACGGTCAAGGACCTGAAGGACATCAAGGCCGGCCAGACGATAGCCGTCCCCAACGACACCACCAACGGCGGCCGCGCCCTCCAGCTGCTCGCCGACAACGGCCTCATCACCCTCAAGGACGGCGTCGGCACCAGCGCCAAGCTGAGCGACATCACCGACAAGAAGGGCCTGGAGTTCAAGGAGCTGGAGGCCGCCACCGTGCCCCGCGCCCTGGACGACGTGGACGCCGCCGTCATCAACGGCAACTACGCCATCGAGGCCGACCTGAAGCCCGGCAAGGACTCCATCGTCCTGGAGAAGGCCGAGGGCAACCCGTACGCCAACTTCGTCGCGGTCAAGGACGGCAACGAGAAGGACCCGCGCGTCGAGAAGCTCGCCAAGCTCCTCAACTCCGACGAGGTCAAGAAGTTCATCGAGGACACCTACCAGGGCTCGATCGTCCCGTCCTTCGGTACGCCCGCCAAGTCCTGACACCCGCCCGGCACTTGCCGACGGAGCCCCGCACCTCCCGCCCGGAGGCGCGGGGCTCCGTCGTGCCGACCCGCCCATGCACAAGGCGGACCCGATGCTGCATGCTGTGCCTTTACCCGGTCTTCGGCATGGAGCTGCGCATGACTACCACCTTTCCGTCCATCTCCATCAGCACGGACAGGTTGGTGATGCGCCCCTTCGAGATGGCCGACATCCCCGCGCACATCGAGATGATGAACGACGAGATGGTCACCGCGTGGATGGACGGGCCGAACCCGTACACCCAGGTCGACGCCGAACGCTGGGTCCGCAGGATCGCCCCCGCCGAACGCACCGGCGGCCACGGCATCGCCCTCGCCGTCACCGAGTTCCTCACCCAGCGGCTCGTCGGCAGCGTCCGCCTCCTCAACACCGACTGGCGCACCCGCTCCACCGAGGTCCGCTACATCACCGCCCCCTGGGCCCGCGGCGAGGGGTACGCCACCGAATCCGTGCTCGCCATAGCCGAATGGCTCTTCCGCGACCAGGGCTTCGAACGCATCGAGCTGCGCACCCCCGCCGACAACACCGCATCCCAGCAGGTCGCCCAGAAGCTCGGCTGCATCAGCGAGGGCGTCCTGCGCAACGCCCGCATCGCCCGCACCCGGACCGAGAACGGCACCGACGGAGGCTGGACCGACATCCGCACCGACCTGATCGTCTGGGGCCTCCTCCCCGAGGACCTCGAAGGGGTCGCCGAGCAGCTCGCGGACGCCGGCGGCTACGGCACGTACAACGACTGGAAGTAGAGCCCGAGGCCACCCGCGGGCCCAAGGTCCGGACCAGGTACTCTCACCCCTGCCCGGCACACCCGGGTGGACGCCCCACTCCTCCGACACCCCAGGAGACAGACGACGATGGCCGACCGGGTCACGGTGATCGGCTGGGACGGCTCGCCACTGACCAGAGCGGCCACGGCCGCGCTCTCGGCCGCCACGCTCGTCGCCGGCGCCGCGCACCACCTCGCCCTGCCGGAAGTGCCCCCGAACGCCGAACGCATCCGCCTCGGCAGTATCGACCTCGCCGCCCGTCGCATAGCCGGACACCGCGGCAGCGCCGTGGTCCTCGCCGACGGCGACCCCGGCTTCTTCGGCGTCGTCCGCACCCTGCGCGCCCGCGAACACGGCCTGGAAGTCGAGGTCGTCCCCGCGGTCTCCTCCGTGGCCACCGCCTTCGCCCGGGCCGGGATGCCCTGGGACGACGCCCAGATCGTCGTCGCCCACCCCCGCACCCTGCGCCGCGCGGTCAACGTCTGCCGGGCCCACCACAAGGTCGCCGTCCTCACCTCACCGGGCGCGGGCCCCGCCGAACTGGCCCTCCTCCTCGACGGAGTCCACCGCACCTTCGTCATCTGCGAGGAACTCGGCACCGCCCGCGAGCGCGTCACCGTTCTCACCTCGGACAAAGCCGCCGACCACGCCTGGCGCGACCCCAACGTCGTCATCGTCATCGGCGGCGGCCCCGAGACCACCCCCGCCGGCGCCTGGATAGCCGGCCGCCAACCCGCCTACCCGCAGGGAATACGCGGCTGGGCCCTGCCCGCCGAGGCCTACCGGGCCGCCGGGGCCGAGCGGATGCAGGAGTCCGGCGAGGGCGAGTTCCCCGGCCTGCGCGCCGCCCAGCTCGCCCGTCTCGGCCCCCGCACCGGCGATCTGGTCTGGGACATCGGCTCCGGCAGCGGCGCCCTCGCCGTAGAGGCGGCCCGCTTCGGCGCGGCGGTCCTGGCCGTCGACGCCGACCCGGCCGCCTGCGCCCGCACGGAGGCCGCCGCCCGTGCCTTCGGCGTCCCCGTCCAGGTCGTCCGCGGCCGCGCCCCGCATATCCTGGAGCGCCTGCCCGAACCGGACGTCGTACGGATCGGCGGCGGGGGAGTGCCGGTGGCCCGGGCCGTCGTGGACCGGCGGCCGGAACGCATCGTCACGCACGCCTCCAACCGGGACGAGGCCGAGGCGCTCGGCGCGGCCCTCACCGGCAACGGTTACACCGTCGAGTGCTCGCTGCTCCAGTCCGTCGACCTGGACACCGAGGTGTGGACCGAGCGCGAGAGGTCCGTGGTGTTCCTGCTCTCCGCGGGGCGTTCCGACCTCGCCCCCTGAGCCGTTCCGCCCGGTACGGGAGGTAGGCTGGCCGATTGTTGTACCGCGCCCGGGCGTTCGTCGCTTCGTTTGCCAATGTCCGGAAAAGTGGACTGTTTTGGTCCGCACTGTGGTACGGCACAACCCGGGGGACGCGCAACGTGGCGCAGTCCACAGTGAGCCGTGGCAGAACTGCCTGTCGCGGCGGCGAACGGCCGCGAGAATAGGAAGCTCCGCGGGCGTTTCGTGCCGCGCGGCCAGCCCGCTCGTTCTTGTTGACGAGCACCGGCGTGCCGTGGTTCGGCGTCCCGGGCGAAGGGCCGAAGGAGCACTGACGATGGGCGAGGGGTACGCATGACTGACACCGGCCAGATCCCGGGCGAGGGACTGCCGGAGAACGCAGGCATGGTGGAGCAGCCGGGCATCCCCGCCCCGGACGCGCACACCTTCCTCGACCCCTCCGAGCACACCCCCGAGGACGACGACCTTCTGCTGATGCCGACCTCCCAGGGTGCCTGGAGCGACCCGCAGGCCGCCCCGGCCCCCGCGCAGGTCCAGCCCGCGGCGCAGGCCGCCGTGGCCCAGCCCCCCGTGCCCGAGCAGGGTCTCCAGCAGCAGCCCCAGCCGCAGGTTCCGGCGCAGCAGGCCCAGGCGGCCCCCGCCCCCGTGGAGCCGCACGGCACGCACGAGTCCGGCGGCCGCGACTCCGGCTCCGTGGACCTCAACGGCGTACGCTTCCCCGCACCCGCACCCGCACCGGTCGGCGCGCACGCGGCAGCCGCCCCCGCCCGCCGCCCCCTGCACCGGGGGCCCGCCTCCGCCGAGCCCCCGTCGTACGGCGGTACGCAGGGCGGCGTCGTGCGCTCGCTGGCCGACCGCGGCCCCGCCGAAGCCACCCGGACCGCCGCCCCCGCCCGCCACGCGGGCCCGCCGACGACCGGCCCCGAGTACTTCGACGTCCCGGCCGAGGACCCCTCGACCCTGCCGGGCCCCCAGTTGGGCGAGATCCCGCCGCAGGCCGGCGCCCCGTGGGGGGCGCAGCCGCCGGAGCCGGAGCAGGCCGTCGCGGAGCCCGTGGCCGCCGAGCCGGCTCAGCAGCCGGAGCAGGCTGTCGTGGCCGAGCAGCCGGTGGAGCAGCCCGCCGTGATCGAGCAGGCGGCGGCCGAGCAGCAGGTTCGGACGGCCCAGCCGGTTCAGCAGGAGGAGCAGGCGGCCGTGCCTGCCCCCGATGAGGTCCTGGTGGCTCCGGTCGCCCCGGTGGCTCCGGCCGCGCAGCCGGACCAGCCGGTGGAGCCCGCCGCCGATGCGCGGCCCGAGCCGTCCCCGCAGGCCGTCCCGGCAGAAACGGTCGTTCCCGAGCCGGCGGCGGTGGCCACGCCCCCCGCCGGACTCGTCCCGGAGCCGGAGCCGGAGCCGGAGGCGGCTCGGCCGGAGACCCCGGCCGAGCCGGCGGAAGCACCCGTCCAGGCTGCCCACGAGGTGACCGCACCGGAGCCGCCGGAGGCGCAGCCCGCTGTCGCCGCGGCCCCCGAGCCCGAGGCACAGGCCACCCCGGCGGAAGCCGCGGCTCCGGAACCCCGGGCCCCCGTACAGTCCGCGACCGTGACCGAGGAGTCGGCCCAGCCCGAGCAGGCGGCGCAGGCCGAGCAGGCGGCGCAGGCCGAGCCCGTGGCCGAGCCCGGGCAGGAGCGGCCCGTCGAACCGGCCCCCGAGCCGGTCCCGGCCGCAGCGGCGACCGAGAGCCCGGATGCCCTTGTGGCTCCGGAGACCGCCGTGGCGGAGCCGGTGCCCGCACCGCTCGCACCCGAACCGGTACAGCCCGACCCCGTGCAGGCGGCGCCCGTTCAGCCGGAACCCGTTCAGCCGGAGCCCGTCGCCGAAGAGCCCGTAGAGTCCTCCGAGCCCCTGGCCGAGGGCACAGCGGCAGGAGCCGCGCCGGAGCAGGAAGCCGCCCCGGCCCCCGCCCCCGAGCCCGCTGTCGAGCCCGAGGTCGCGGCGACGGCGCCGGAAGCGGCCCACGTGGCCGAGCCCGACGCGGAGGACGGCACCGGCCCCGAGGTCATCGAGACGCCGGAGCTCCTTCCGGAGCCGCAGGCGACCGACGCACAGCACACCGAGCCGCAGGCCGAGGTGGAGCACGAGTCCGACGTGCCGCGGCAGCCGGCGACGGCAGCACGGCCCGATGAGTCCTCGGAGTCCTCCGAGCCCGCGGAGTCGTCGTTCACGCCGCCCGCCCCCGGCTACGACGACGCCGAGCGCGAAGCGGTGCTGCGGGTCATGCGCGAGCGCCGGGACATCCGCAACGGCTTCCGCAGCGACCCGATCCCGCACGAGGTCCTGCTCCGGGTGCTGGAGGCGGCGCACACCGCGCCGAGCGTCGGCCACTCGCAGCCGTGGGACTTCGTCGTCATCCGCTCGGCGGAGACCCGCCGCTCCATGCACGAACTGGCCCAGAGCCAGCGCGACGCCTACGCCAAGTCGCTGCCCAAGGGCCGGGCGAAGCAGTTCAAGGAACTGAAGATCGAGGCGATCCTCGACACCCCGGTCAACATCGTCGTCACCGCCGACCCCACCCGGGGCGGCCGCCACACCCTCGGCCGGCACACCCAGCCGCAGATGGCGCCGTACTCCTCGGCCCTCGCCGTCGAGAACCTCTGGCTCGCCGCCCGCGCCGAGGGCCTCGGCGTCGGCTGGGTCAGCTTCTTCGACGAGCGGGAGATGGTCCGCGCGCTGGGCCTGCCCGAGCACCTGGAGGTCGTGGCCTACCTGTGCGTCGGTTACGTCGACGAGTTCCCCGAGGAGCCCGAGCTGATGCAGGCGGGCTGGTCCAAGCGCCGCCCGCTGTCCTGGGTCGTCCACGAGGAGACGTACGGCCGTCGCGCGCTGCCCGGCGCCGAGCCGCACGACCTGCTCCAGGAGACGATCTCCGCGATCCGCCCGCTGGACGCGAAGGCGCTCGGCGAGGCGTGGGAACGCCAGAAGCGGATGACGAAGCCCGCCGGCGCGCTCGGCATGCTGGAGATCATCTCCGCCCAGCTGTCCGGGCTCTCCCGGATGTGCCCGCCGCCGATCCCGGAGCCCGCGGCCGTCGCGATCTTCGCCGGTGACCACGGGGTGCACGCCCAGGGGGTCACCGCCTGGCCGCAGGAGGTCACCGCCCAGATGGTGGCGAACTTCCTCGGCGGCGGAGCCGTCTGCAACGCCTTCGCGGCCCAGGTCGGCGCGGAGGTCTGCGTCGTGGACGTCGGCGTGGCCACGGACCTGCCCGCGACCCCCGGCCTGCTGCCCCGCAAGGTACGCCCGGGTACGGCGGACTTCACCACGGGCCCCGCGCTCAGCCGCGAAGAGGTCCTCGCCGCGATCGAGGTGGGCATCGAGACCGCCCGGGATCTGGTGGCGGCGGGCAACAAGGCCCTGCTCACCGGCGAGATGGGCATTGCCAACACCACGGCGTCGGCCGCGCTGATCTGCGTCTACACGGGGAGCGACGCCGCCGAGGTGACCGGCCGGGGGACCGGCATCAACGACGAGATGCACGCCCGCAAGGTCGACGTCGTCCGCCGCGCGCTGGACCTGCACCAGCCCGACCCGGCCGACCCGATCGGTGTGCTCGCCGCGGTCGGCGGCCTGGAGCACGCGGCGATGGCGGGCTTCCTCCTCGGCGGAGCCTCCCTGCGTACGCCGGTGATCCTGGACGGCGTGAGCGCGGGCGCGGCGGCCCTGGTCGCCCGCGCCATCGCCCCCGAGGCACTGGCAGCCTGCATCGCCGGCCACCGCAGCGCGGAGCCCGGCCATGTAGCCGCGCTCAACAAGCTGGGTCTGCGCCCGCTGGTCGACCTCGACCTCCGCCTGGGCGAGGGCACCGGCGCGCTGCTGGCACTCCCGATCGTGCAGAGCGCGGCGCGCGCGATGCACGAGGTGGCGACGTTCGACTCGGCAGGCGTGACGGAGAAGTAGCCCTCACCATTCCAGCCCCTCCGGGGGTTTGAGGAGCGGGGTCCGGGGCGGAGCCCCGGTTTCGGGAGGGGGCGGGTGGGGGAGCGAGGCCCGCCGCAGGCGCCCCGCCCCACCCCCGGGGCCCCACCCACCCCCACCCCGTATCGTGTCCCCCACCCGGACCCCACTTTCCGCACGTCACAGCCGCTCCACCGCCGCAGCGGCACGCAACGCAGCACCCGCACGAGGAGCCGTACCGCCATGGCCGAGCCCGCAGACCACGCCGCGCAGGCAGACCACCCCGCGTACCCCGTAGGACTGCGCCTGCACGGCCGCCGCGTCGTCGTCGTGGGCGGCGGCCAGGTCGCCCAGCGCAGGCTGCCGCAGCTCATCGCCACCGGTGCCGTCATCACCCTGGTCTCCCCCTCCGCGACGCCCTCCGTCGAGGCCATGGCGGACGCGGGGGAGATCCGTTGGGAGCGCCGCCGCTACCAGGACGGCGACCTCGCCGACACCTGGTACGCCCTGGTCGCCTCCTCCGACACCACGGCCAACGACGCCGCATCCGCCGAGGCCGAGCGCACCCGCACCTGGTGCGTCCGGGCCGACGACGCCGAGGCCGCCACCGCCTGGACCCCGGCCACCGGCCGCATCGAGAACATCACCGTCGCCGTCCTCAACACCACCCCCCAGGGCCGCGACCCCCGGCACTCCGCCGCCCTCCGCGACGCCATCGTCGAGGGCCTGCGCGACGGCACCATCGCCGCCCCGCACCACCGCAACCACGCCCCCGGCGTCGCACTCGTCGGCGGTGGCCCCGGCGACCCGGACCTGATCACCGTCCGCGGCCGCCGCCTCCTCGCCGAGGCCGACGTGGTCATCGCCGACCGCCTCGGCCCCCGCGACCTGCTCGACGAACTCCCGCCGCACGTCGAGGTCATCGACGCCGCCAAGATCCCCTACGGGCGGTTCATGGCCCAGGAGGCGATCAACCAGGCGCTCATCGAGCACGCCAAGGCGGGCAAGTCCGTGGTCCGGCTCAAGGGCGGCGACCCGTTCGTCTTCGGCCGGGGCATGGAAGAGGCCCAGGCGCTCGCCGCCGAGGGCATCCCCTGCACGATTGTCCCCGGCATCTCCAGCACCATCTCCGTCCCCGGTGCGGCCGGCATCCCGGTCACCCACCGGGGCGTCGCCCACGAGTTCACCGTGGTCAGCGGCCATGTCGCCCCCGAGGACCCGCGCTCGCTGGTCGACTGGGCGGCCATCGCCCGACTGCGCGGCACCCTCGTCCTGCTGATGGCCGTCGACAAGATCGGCGCCATCGCCGCCGCCCTGATCGCCCACGGCAAGGACCCCGCCACCCCGGTCGCCCTCGTCCAGGAGGGCACCACCGCCGCCCAGCGCCGGGTCGACGCCACGCTCGCGGACGTCGGCGAGCGCGCGGTCGCCGAGGACGTACGCCCGCCCGCCGTGATCGTGATCGGCGCGGTCGTCGCGGTCGGTCCGGACTCCGCGCCGGCCCCCGTCCAGGACGCGGCCGAATAGGCAAGGGCACGTCCCCCCGCCCCGTAACCCGCGGTTACGCAACTCCCTCCCAGGCGTTGGCACCGCACACCGGACAAGGCAGTATCACCCTGTGGCAGATCTCATCACCGTCGACGACCCCGACGACCCCCGGCTGAGCGACTACATCGGCCTGACCGACGTCGAGTTGCGACGACGGCGCGAACCCGCCGAAGGCCTCTTCATCGCCGAGGGCGAGAAGGTGATCCGCCGCGCCCGGCAGACCGGCTACGAGATGCGGTCCATGCTGCTCTCGGCCAAGTGGGTCGACGTCATGCGCGACGTCATCGACGAGGTCCCGGCCCCGGTGTACGCCGTCGCCCCCGAGCTGGCCGAACGCGTCACCGGCTATCACGTCCACCGCGGTGCGCTCGCCTCCATGCAGCGCAAGCCGCTGCCGACCTCCGACGAACTGCTCGCGACCGCGCGCCGGGTGGTGGTCATGGAATCGGTGAACGACCACACCAACATCGGCGCCATCTTCCGCAGCGCCGCGGCCCTGGGCATGGACGCCGTCCTGCTCTCCCCGGACTGCGCCGACCCGCTCTACCGGCGCTCCGTCAAGGTCTCCATGGGCGCGGTCTTCTCCGTCCCCTACGCCCGGCTCGAAGCCTGGCCCAAGTCGCTGGAAACGGTACGGGAGGCCGGCTTCCGGCTCCTCGCCCTCACCCCCGACGCCAAGGCCACCAGCATCGACGAGGCGGCCCCGCACCGGTTGGAGCGGGTGGCGCTGATGCTCGGGGCGGAGGGCGACGGGCTGTCCACGAGGGCCCTGATGGCCGCCGACGCATGGGTCCGCATCCCGATGGCGCACGGCGTCGACTCGCTGAACGTGGGCGCGGCGGCCGCCGTCGCCTTCTACGCGGTGGCCACCGGACGCCCGGAGAGCTGAGCACGGACGGCCCGGGCCGCGTCACAGCCTCGGCCGGCCCGGGCCTCAGGACGCGAGCGTCCTCGGACCCACGCGCCCCTCACCGGAACGGTCGGCGGAGCCGCCACCGGGACCGCCCGGCGCGGAATCGGCCCGCTCCTGTGCCTGGGACACTCCGCCCGGCCGCTCGCTCCCGCCCAGACCGCGCGCCGGCCCCTGGCAGCCCTGCGCCGCCGCGATGCCCAGCGCCACCAGCAACGTCACCACGACGAACACCACCAGCCGCTGACGCAGCAGCCGCGGATTGGCCGGACGCCGCCCCGCCGAGGTCGTGCGGCCTCCGGAGCGGGTCCCCGGCCGGCCGTTCGTCCCCGCCGGGGACCCTTGCCGCTTCCCGGCCTTCCCGCCGGAACGCGTCGTGTCGCGCGACGCCTGCTGCGGGCGCGAGCCACCGGTGCGCGGCGGCCCCGAACGCGCGGAAGCGCCGCGCCTGCCCGACTGGGAGCGGGAGCCGAACGGGCCCTCCGAACGGCGGGTGTGCTCGTCGGCGTACGGACCGGCCATCCGCCCGGTCGGCAGGTCGGCGTCCTGGGCGGAGCGCGGGGCGGGCGGCCGGCTCTCGTGCAGCCCCTGTGCCTCGCGGGCAGCGATCTCCTTCAGCCGCATGGACAGTTGCAGCGTGCTGGGCCGCTCCTCCGGATCCTTCGCCAGACAGGCGCTGATCAGCGGGGCCAACGCGTCGTGCACGCCGCGAAGCTGCGCCTCCTCGTGCACCACGCGGTACAGCATCACCTCGGAACTGCCGTGTCCGAAGGGGGAGTCGGCCATTGCCGCGTACGCCAGGGTCGCGCCGAGCGAGAAGACGTCCGTCGCGGGCGTCACGGCCGCGCCCCGGACCTGCTCGGGCGCGAGGAATCCGGGGGACCCCACCGCCGTACCGACGTGGGTGAGGGTGCTCGCCCCGGTCGACCAGGCGATGCCGAAGTCGATGATGCGCGGGCCCTTGGGGGAGAGGAGGATGTTCGACGGCTTCAGGTCGCGGTGGACCACCCCCGCCTCGTGCACCGCCACCAGGCCCTCCGAGAGCGCCGCCCCGATCGAGGCGACCTCGGCCGCGGCCAGCGGGCCCTCCTCGGCGATCTTGTCGTGCAGCGAGGGGCCGGGCACGTACTGCGTCGCGAACCACGGGCGGTCCGCCTCCAGATCGGCGGCGACCAGCCGGGCCGTGCAGCCGCCGCGGATCCGCCGGGCCGCCGACACCTCGCGCGCGAACCGCGAACGGAACTCCTGATCCTCCGCCAGGTCGGGCCGGATCACCTTGAGCGCGACCCGCTGCCCGCGCCGGTCGGAGCCCAGGTAGACGACGCCCATGCCGCCCGCGCCGAGTCGCCGGTGCAGCCGGAACGAGCCGACGAGACGCGGGTCCTCGCGCCGGAGCCGCATCATCGCCATCGTCTGCCCATCCCCGCTGCCTGGTCCGCCTGACGAGGCACAGCTTACGTACCCCGCGCCCGGCGCGCTCAGAGGCCGCGCCCTCACCGGGGATTCGATTGTCCGTGCCGGGCGGGAGCGGTGAAGAGCAGTCAGGGCACGGCCGATCCGGGCCTCTCGGCCGACCGGCCCGCTCAAACGGCCACCGGGGCAGGGGGATTGGATCACCGCGGGGACGCCCGGACGCGGCCGTCACGAGGGACCTGACCGCCGCCCCCGCCCACGGGGTGGCGGTGTCCCGGGTGGCCCCCGGAGCGGACGGCCGCCCGCCGGGGAGCGGCGGACGTGAGTGAAGTCACCCGGCGGCGCGCCCGCGAGGTCGGCGGGCCCCTGCCGGATCCCTGCCCGACAGGTCCGGGCGTCCCCTCCGGGATGACCCCAACCTCCGGTGGCCCGTCTCCACCCAGGGGAGTACGCCGATGGACGACGGCTCATCCTCCGGGAGGCCCGGGATTAGGTACGCGGGCATGACGCCCTGTGCTCGCCGCTTACCTAATGTTGAGGTCAAGCGGCGGGCGCAGCACTCGTCCCCCGAGGTCACACGCCCGCCGCTTCCCGATCAGGTCAGGAGAGGAACCATGTCGGACACGGCAACGCGGGCGATGGTCCGTATGCAGGGACGCAAGGCGTACGCCGCGTTCGGCGCCCGTTCGTCCGGCACCCGTCACCCCTTGGTGGCGACGGCGATGGTCCTTCCCCTGGCGGCCCTGCTCGTGGTCGTCTTCGGCGGCTGGGAAGCGGTGGTCACACAGGCGTCGTCCGTGGCGGTGATGTTGGGGCGCTGAGCGGCGCCCGGGGTCCGGAAGAGCGGTCCGGACCCGGACATCCGGCCAACAGCCCCGTGGGGACGGGGGTGCGGCGGGCGGCAGCGTTTGTCCGGTCAGCTGGGGAGCTGACCGGGCATCGCGCTTTCCGGGCCCAGGTGTTTCCCCGCCGGGCCGACGCCCGGCGCACTGCGGTGTCCGGACCGGCTCTCGCGTTACGCTCACGGCGGCACCGGTGCCACGGCCGGGCCGACCGCCGCCGGGAGAGCCCTTGACCACCACCCAGACCTCAGTGGTCCATGACCTGGGCACCCTCGCGCACGGCCTCTCCCACCCCGCCAGGACGCGTTGCGTGTGCGAGCCGCCGCAGGTCCTGGCGGACCGGCCCGACGGCACCGTGGTCCGCAGCGGCGCGATCGTCGCGAAGGCCCACGCCGCCGACACCGACCGCGAGGCGCTGGCGGCCCGGATCGCCCTTGCCGCCGCGCCGCAGCTCACCGGCATCCTGCTCCCGCCGCTCACCGCCCCGGCGCCTGCCGCGCCCACCGCCCGCCCGGTCTCCCTCTGGCCGCTCGGCACGCCCGTGGACCCCACCGACCCCGACGCGGCCCCCTGGGCCGAGGCCGCGGATCTGCTGGCCCGCCTCCACCGGACGGAGCCCCCGTTCCCGCTGCCGCCGATGCGCGGACCGGCCAAGGCGGCGCGGGCCGTCGCCCGGATGCGCGCGGCCCTTCCCGGCGACGCGGCCGTCCTGCCCGTGCTGGCCGGCTGGCGGGCCCTGCCCGCGTGGGCACGGGGCGAGGCCCCGGCTCCCGCGCACCGGAGCCGCTTCCTGTGCCACGGGGACCTGCACCTGGGCCAGCTCGTCCGCCATCCCATGCCGGACGGGCCCTGGCTGCTCATCGACGTGGACGACGCGGGGGCTGGCGATCCGGCCTGGGACCTCGGCCGGCCCGCCGCCTGGTACGCGGCCGGACTCCTCGCCCCCGACGACTGGTCCGCCTTCCTGGACGCCTACCGGTCCGCCCGGGGACCGGCGGTTCCCGCCGTCGGCGACCCCTGGCCCGCACTGGACGTCGCGGCCCGCGCGCTGACGGTGCAGACGGCGGCCGTCGCCCTCGCCAAGTGCGCGGCGGAGCAACGGAATCCGGACGAACACGAACAGCTGGTGATCGAATCCTGTGCCCGAATCGCTACATTGCCGCCCGAGTTGGCCGCCGACCCCGCGTCGTAGGGTGAACGGACCGTGGCCGGGCAGACATTCCGGCGACGGCACAACGAGGGCGAGGAGCCGAGCCGATGATGCAGTGTCCGAAGTGTCATGCGCCGATGAACACGTACAACCGCAACGGCGTGCAGATCGAGCAGTGCAGCGGTTGCCGGGGGATATTCCTCGACTACGGCGAGCTGGAGTCGCTGACCCGCCTGGAGTCCCAGTGGTCCCAGCAGGCCCCGCCCGCGCCGCCCGCCCCGCAGGCCTACCCGGCCGCTCCTCCCGCCGCCCACGCCCCCGCCTGGGGTGCGCCGCAGCACGGCGGGCACGGCGGGCACTACGGCCACCACCGCCAGAAGGGCTTCGGCCGGATGCTGTTCTCGTCCTGAACGTTCCTCCGTCGTCCGGGAGGCCGTGTGCCGCCCGGACCACGGAGGGGGCGGACCGTACGACGAGAGAACCCCCGGTCGTGGAGACGACCGGGGGTTCTCGGTGGTGCGCGATACTGGGATTGAACCAGTGACCTCTTCCGTGTCAGGGAAGCGCTCTCCCGCTGAGCTAATCGCGCAGGTGAACCTGCGTTTACCGCTGTGTGCTGCGTGCGCGATACTGGGATTGAACCAGTGACCTCTTCCGTGTCAGGGAAGCGCTCTCCCGCTGAGCTAATCGCGCGGGGATCCTTGCGGACCGATGATCCTTGTGGACCAGTGGACGATACTGGGATTGAACCAGTGACCTCTTCCGTGTCAGGGAAGCGCTCTCCCGCTGAGCTAATCGTCCTTGGAGGTGGAGACGGGATTTGAACCCGTGTAGACGGCTTTGCAGGCCGTTGCCTCGCCTCTCGGCCACTCCACCAGGGATGGGAGCTCGGGAAGAATCCCCCACCTTCTGCGAGCGGACGACCAGGTTCGAACTGGCGACCTCAACCTTGGCAAGGTTGCGCTCTACCAACTGAGCTACGTCCGCTTGTCTTTCCCGGCCCGCTTGCGCGTCCCGGCGACGTGTTGAACTCTAGCGGATTCCTGGGCCAGTACAAAAACGCGTTTGTGCAGCGTGCTGGGCAGACCCCGGCCCGGTCCTCGCTCCGACGCAGGTCACCGCACACCGTCCTAGACTCATTCGCGTGTCCGACCTCGCCCCCTTGGCCCGTTTCGACGGCCTCATAGCCTCCGGCCTGCAGGATGTGACCCACGATCCCGCAGCTCTCGACTCGTCCGGTTTCTGGGCGGTATCCGCCGATTTCGAAGGCCGCACCGTCTGCGCCCGCTTCTCCGACGTACGCAGGGAAACGGTGCCCCCGCCCGTGCCCGGAGCCTGGCGCGGGCCCGCCACCGGGGACTGGACATCCTCGCTGGACCGTGACGCCTACACGGCGGGCGTACGGCGGATCCGTGAACACATCGCGGCCGGCGACGTCTACCAGGCCAACCTCTGCCGGGTGCTGTCCGCGCCTCTGCCCGGCGGCGGGGCCGGCGCCGACGTCGACGCCCTGACCTCCCTGCTGGCCCGCGGCAACCCCGCCCCCCACGCGGGAACGATCCGGCTGCCCGGCCACGGCGTAGAAGTCGCCACCGCCTCTCCTGAGCTCTTCCTCCGGCGCGACGGGCGGACCGTGGAGTCCGGGCCGATCAAGGGCACCGGCCGGACCGAGGACGATCTGCTGGAGAAGGACCACGCCGAGAACGTGATGATCGTGGACCTGGTCCGCAACGACCTGGGCCGGGTCTGCGCCACCGGAAGTGTGAGCGTGCCCGATCTCTGCGTGGTCGAGAAGCACCCGGGCCTCGTCCACCTCGTCTCCACGGTCCGGGGCCGGCTGGCCGACGGGGCGGGCTGGCCGGAGCTGTTCGCGGCGGCCTTTCCGCCCGGCTCGGTCACCGGAGCCCCGAAGTCCAGCGCGCTGCGGATCATCGCCGAGCTGGAACGGGGCCCGCGCGGGCCCTACTGCGGGGCGATCGGCTGGGTCGACGCCGACCGGGGCACGGCCTCCCTCGCGGTCGGCATACGGACGTTCTGGATCGACCGGACCGGGCCCGCGGCGCTGCTGCGGTTCGGGACCGGCGCCGGGATCACCTGGGGATCCGACCCGGAGCGCGAATGGGACGAGACCGAACTCAAGGCTTCCCGGCTGCTCGCTGTAGCGTCGGGTGCGTATCTGGAGACAGGAAGGGCCGCGATATGAGGATCTGGGTCAACGGCGGACTGCGGGACGCCGACGACGCCCGGCTGTCGGTGCTGGACCACGGGCTGACCGTGGGCGACGGCATCTTCGAGACGGTGCGTACGAGCGAGGGGCGCCCCTTCGCGCTGACCCGGCACCTCGACCGTCTCACCCGGTCCGCCCGGGGCCTCGGCCTGCCCGAACCGGACCACGACGAGGTCCGTCGCGCCGTCGCCGCGGTCATCGACGCCAACCCCGTCGCCCTGGGACGGCTGCGGGTCACGTACACCGGCGGGCTGTCGCCGCTCGGCTCGGACCGGGGCACTGACGGGCCGAGCCTGGTCGTCGCCCTCGACGGGGTGAGCCGCCGCCCGGACAGCACAGCGGTCGTCACCGTCCCCTGGACGCGCAACGAACGCGGCGCGCTCACCGGCCTCAAGACCACCTCGTACGCAGAGAACGTCGTCGCCCTGGCCCGGGCGCGGGAACGGGGCGCGTCCGAGGCGCTGTTCCCCAACACCGCCGACCGCCTCTGCGAAGGCACCGGCTCCAACGTGTTCGTCGTCCTGGACGGCCGCATCCACACCCCGCCGGTCGCCTCCGGCTGTCTCGCCGGGATCACCCGCGCGCTGACCGTGGAGTGGACCGGGGCCGAGGAGACCGACCTGCCGATGGACGTGCTGGCCGAGGCCGACGAGGTGTTCCTGACCTCGACGCTCCGCGACGTCCAGGCGGTGCACCGGGTCGACGACCGCGAGCTGACGCCGGAGACCGGACCGGTGACGGCGAAGGCGATGCGGATCTTCGCCGAGCGGTCGGGCGACGACCTCGACCCCTAGGGCCTCTCGTTCGGATCAGGCCGGGCTCGCGGGGTCCGACCTGATCCGAACGAAAGACCCCAGGAGGGCCCGGCGGCCCGGAAATACGCGTGACGCAGGGTCGTCCAGGGGATACAAACCCTTGATGACCACGACACTCCGGCCGTCCGGGCCGCTTCAGCAGGGCGCCGACGGCGCGCGGTCCCGCCACTACGACGTGTGCGACAACGGGCGGCCCGTCGGCTCCGTCGCGATCAGCACCGACGACGCGTTCGGCCCGACCGCCGGGGTGCTCGGCTCCCTCGCCGTGGAGGAGTCCCGGCGCAGGCGCGGCCGGGGCACCATCGCCGCGCTCGCCGCCGAGGAGGTGCTGCGGGGGTGGGGCTGCACCCGGGTACGGGTGGACGTCCCCGCCGACAACGACCCGGCCCGACGCCTCGCGGCCGCCCTCGGCTACACCGAGCGCAGCCGCAACATGGTCAAGGAGCTCGGCCCGGACACCGCACCGCTGCCCGCGGGCCTCACCTCGCGCGCGATGAGCGAGGAGGAGTTCGCCCAGTGGCGGCAGAACGCCGTGCTGGCGTACGCACAGCGCTGGATCGACCGCGGCGTGGCGCCCGAGCAGGCCCGGCTCAAGTCCGAGACCGACCACGCCACCCACCTGCCGGACGGACTGGCGACCGAGGGGGTGCGCTTCCAGGTGCTGGTGCAGGCCGACGAGGTCGTCGGCCATGTGTGGGTGGCGCTGCGGGAGCCGGAGCCGGGCGGCACGGCCGGATTCGTCTTCGACGTCGAGGTGCGCGAGGAGCACCGGGGCCGGGGCCACGGCCGGGCGCTGATGCTCCTTGCCGAGGACGTCACGCGTGCCTGGCGCGCGGACCGGCTCGGCCTGCACGTCTTCGCCTCCAACACCCCGGCCCTGCGGCTGTACGAGTCCCTCGGCTACACGACGACACGGTACAACCTGGCCAAGGCGCTGTGACGCCCCGCCGGTCCACCGGCCGGTACCGGGGCTACCGGTCCCGCGTGGCCAGGGTCCGGTCGACGATCTCCTCGATCCGCTCGCGCAGCCCGTCCTGGCTCTTGCCGCCGTCCAGCCGCTCGTCGCCGATCACATAGGTGGGCGTGCCGGTGACGCCGATCGCCTTGCCCTCCGCATGGTCGGCGTCGACGATCAGCAGATGCCGGCCGTCGATCAGCGCTGTGTCGAACTCCTCGGCGTCCAGACCCAGTTCGCGTGCCACGTCGAGGAGTACCGGCTCGCCCGTGCGGCCGAGGTCATCGGTTCGGGACAGCAGGGCCTCGATGTAGGGCCAGCCCTGGCCCTGCTCGACGGCCTCCTCGGCGGCCTGGGCCGCGGCGTAGGCGTGCTGGTGCTTGTCCAGCGGGAAGTGCCGCAGCCGGAACTCGACGCGGTCCCCGTACCGGGCGCGCACGGCGCGCACATCGTCGAGGGCTCGGTGGCAGTCGGGGCATTCGAGATCGCACCAGAGGTCGACGACGACCGGTGACGCGGAGGTGGAATCGCTCATGCGCCCAGTCTTTCAGGCCGGACGGGGGCGACCCAACCGGGACCCGGGCCGCCCCCTGGGGAGGAGCCCGGCCCTGAAATGTCCCTGAGGTGGACCGCCGCCGTGGCCCCGAGGGCGGTCGCCGGTGCAGGATGGAAGGGACGTACCCCCTGCGCCTGGAGGCCGTGATGATTGCCGAGACCATCTGTTCCGCGGTGTCGGCGGCCGGCCTGGGCATCGCCGCGGTGACCGCGTACCGCAAGCGGTTCCTCACGGCGACGAGGATCGCCGCCTACTCCCTGGTCCCGATCGGGCTCGTGCTGACCGGGGTCGTCGAGTGGGTCGCCGGGATCGCCTTCAAGCCGAGCGTCTGGCTCGGCTTCGGGGCGCTCGGCCTCTCCTGGCTGCTGTTCATGACCACCCGCGCCATCGAGCGCCGCAGCGGCACCACCCGGGCGGAACGCAAGGCCGCGCGGGCGGCCGGGCGCAACGAGGCCGTCGCCCCGGCTGCCTCGGCCCCCTCGCTCGGCGCCGGTGGTGCGGCCGGACCCACGGCCGCGACCGCGCAGCCGCAGTCGCAGCCGAAGCCGAAGAAGAAGCAGGAGGCCGCCGCGTCCGGCGACGACTTCAGCGACATCGAGGCGATCCTCAAGAAGCACGGCATCTGAGGCTCCGGCCGCCCTGCGTGCCCGGGCGCGTGGGCCCTCGGTCCGAATGCCTGACGGCGACCCGTACGCCGGAGCGATTATCGATGGCCACGGGACGGTGAACTCCCGCGGGATTGACCCCGGTTGAGCGCGAACCCGCCCGCGGGTGCGTCATGATCACACCGAGATGGTGGACACTTCCCGGGGCGAAGCCCCCGCACGCCCCGCCGAAGAGCCCCGCGGCTGTCTCTTCGCGCTTTCCCAGCCGCCCCTGATGATCTTCCTGACGGTGATCGGGGGCCTGCTGCTGATGGCCGCCCTGCACGATCTCTTCATGCTGTGACGCGCCGCGCCACCGTGCGGGGCGACGCCGGCGTCGGCGTCAGCCCGCGGCTTCCTTGCGCCGGGCCCGGTACGCCGCGACGTGGAGCCGGTTGCCGCACGTACGGCTGGAGCAGTAGCGGCGGGAGCGGTTGCGCGACAGGTCGACGAACGCGTGCCCGCAGTCCGGCGCCTCGCAGCGCCGCAGCCGCTCCTGCTCGCCCGCCACGATGATGAAGGCCAGCGCCATGCCGCAGTCGGCCGCCAGATGGTCGGCGATCGAGGCGTCCGGTGCGAAGTAGTGCACGTGCCAGTCGTAGCCGTCGTGGTCGGTGAGCTGCGGGGTGGTCCCGGCCGCCGCGACGAGCCCGTTGACCAGGTCGGCGGCGGTGCGGGGGTCGGGCGCCGCAAAGACCTCGGCGAAACGGGCCCGGACGTCGCGTACGGCGGTCAGGTCCCGCTCGCCGAGCGTGCCGACCCCGCTGATGAGGTGGCGCTCGGCGAAGGCGTACAGCGCGGCGATGTCGGCGAGACCGTCCTCGGGTCCGCCCACGAGTCCGTCCGCGGGGTCGTCCCGCGGCGGCTCGCTCTCCGGTGCGGTGTTCACCAGATCGACCACCGTGTCGAGGGCGATCCGGGTGTCGTGAGGGATCAGCACGCTTCGCTCCCTGGCCTCCGGCGGGCGGGCGCCTGCCGATGGCGGCTGACTCTACTGGCTCGGTTCCCCGGCACCGGGGCCGGTGCGGGCCCGCCCGGGAGTGGAACGGACCCCTCCGGCGCCCGGGAGGAGTCGGAGGGGGCGGCGAGCGCACCGGCGCCGTCGTCGCGGTGGATTCCGCGACGACGGCGCCGGTGTCTGCCCTATGCGGTTGTCGTCACGACGCCGTCGCCCCGAGTCGGACGGCGCCCTGCGGCTCTCTGCCTGGCTCAGCTCTCGGCCAGGATGTGGGAGAGCTCCGTGTCGAGATCGAAGTGGCGATGCTCGGTGCCGGGCGGAACCGCGGCGTCGGTCCTCTTCAGGAACGACTCCAGGGCCCGCGCCGGGGCTTCGAGCAGGGCTTCTCCCTCTGGGGAGCTCAGGGCGATGCATACGACGCCTTGACCGTGACTACGAGATGGCCAGACGCGGACGTCTCCGGTGCCGGTGGGCCGGTGCAGCCCCTCGGCAAGGAGGTCACGGGCGAATACCCACTCGACCGTCTCCTCCGCTCCGGTGTGGAAGGTGGCGTGCACGGCATAGGGATCGGCCGTGTCATACCGCAGGCCCGCGGGTACAGGCAGTGAGGACTCGCTCGACACAACGAGGCGCAGGTGCAGCTCGCAGCTGACCGTGGTGTTCATAAGCGCCAGGGCCTTTCGCTCAGTGTGCGCTCGGGGATTCGCACGTCGGCGAAATCGACATGCCACCTACGGTGGCGTTGTAAACCCCTCTGACCCATTTGTGATGCTTCGGGTCCCTCGCACAGCGGCGTGTAACTTTGAGTCATGCGTCCATTCCAGTGACGAAAGTATGACCGGAGCGGGTCGGGTAAGTTGGGTTCATGAACGCGGAGAGTGACGAGCGGAACAGGGTTGCCGAGCAGGCGCCTCCGGCATCCGCCACGGGGGAATCGGACCGGGAGGAACGTGAGCTGGGCTCGCGGGCGCCGGGCTTCATCAAGGCGTCGAAAGCGCTCCACCTGAGTTGGCAGGTCGGCGTCTTCGTCGTCGGCCTCGGCGTAGTGATCGCGGGTGTGCTCATGCTGGTGCTGCCCGGCCCCGGCTGGCTGGTGATCTTCGGCGGCATGGCGATCTGGGCGACCGAGTTCGTCTGGGCCCAGCTGGTGCTGCGCTGGACCAAGCGCAAGGTCACCGAGGCGGCGCAGCGGGCCCTCGATCCCAAGGTCCGGCGGCGCAACATCATCCTCACCACGGTGGGGCTCGTGATCATGGCGGTGCTGGTCGGGATCTACGTCTGGAAGTTCGGGCTCACCATGCCGTGGAAGATCAGCGAGTAGCCGGGGGACGGTCCAGGAGCACCGCTGACATGGGGTAATGTTTGCGGTGCGCCCGGGCGATTAGCTCAGTGGGAGAGCGCTTCGTTCACACCGAAGAGGTCACTGGTTCGAACCCAGTATCGCCCACCCGGACAGAGGGCCCGGGAGACGGAATCCGTCTCCCGGGCCTTCTGCGTTGACCGCTCCCGCCGGGGCGGGGGGCCCGTGGTAAGGGGGGGCGCGGACCCGCCGC
>NZ_JBHXPF010000043.1:0-65383 GCF_042718715.1 Streptomyces sp. NPDC058576
CGGGGCCCCCCCCCGCCCGCCCGGGGGGCGCCGGGGGCGGGCGGGCACGGCCGGGTGACCCGATGCCCAGGCGTCCCTGGGAAGGTTCTACTTCGCCGCGGCGTCGGCGGCACGCACCAGCGCGTCCTTCGTCACCGCTCCGACGTACACCGAGCCGTCGTCCGTCAGCAGGGCGTTGACCAGGCGCGTCTGGAAGACCGTGCCCGAGCCGAACTTCCCGGTGACCTTGTCGCCGAGCGCGTCGAGGAAGCCCTGCGCCTCGGCCGGGACGTCGCCCGAGCCGGCCTCGGGCAGACCCTTGCCGCCGGGGGACTTGATCTCGGCGATCGAGGTCCAGCCCTCGCCGATGACGTTGAGGCCCTCCTTGCCCGCGAAGCCGTCCAGCTCGGCCAGCTGCCCGGGCAGCGCCTGCTGCGCCGCGCCGTGCTCGTCCTTGCCGGTCTCCACCTCGTCGGCCTCGGTCACCTCGGCGCCCTTGGGCGGCGTGAAGGCGAACGTGGACGCGGCGGGCTTGGAGAAGTCGACCTTGGTGAACCCGGCGTCGACCACGGCCTTGCCGCCGCTCGCCGCGGACAGGGTGAACTTCAGCGGCACGCCGTTCTCGGCGTCCACGGCGATCCGGACCGAGCCGATCGTCGAACCGGACTGCTTCGGCTTGATCAGCAGCTGGTACGCGTCCCGCCCGGCGACCTGCGCCGTGCCGTCCACGGTGACCGAGGTGGTGTCGCCGACCGCCGCGAGCGCCTGCTCGGCGAAGTCCTTCGGGGTGGCCGGAGCGCCCTCGGGAGCCTTCGGGTCCTTCTCCGCGCGCCCGTCGCCGTCCCGGCCCTCGGGAGCCTCGGCGTGGTAGACCTCGTCGGACTCGCTGTCGTACGCCCAGACCTCGCCCTGGTTGTGGATGACGCTGTACTCGGACGCGTCCCCGAGAACGGAGAGCTTCTGCCGCTCCGGGCCGTCGGCGGCCACCCGCAGCGTGTGCGTGCCGGACGTCAGCTCCATGAGCTTGTCCTGCGGGGCGGCCGCGCCGCCGTCCTTGTCCCCGCCCTCGCCGCCCGGTACGAACGAGCCCGCGAGGCCGTCGAGGGGCAGGCCCAGGTCGGTGCTGATCTTGAACGTGCCGGAGAGCTGCTCCTCGTCGGAAGCGGCGATCCTCTCGATGAGTTCCTGTGCGCTGATCTTCGGCAGGTCCGGGTCGCCGGAGCTCGCGAGCGCCGGGACGAGCCCGATGGTCGCGGCCGCCACCCCCGCGACCGCGACGGGGACGATGTAGCGCGCCGCCTTCCGGCGGCCCACGACAGTGCTCGTGGCCTCGCCGGTGGTCTCTGCGCTGTCGTTCGGTGCCATGGTGTGCCCTACCTCCGTGGTCGGCGGCTTCCGTTGTTAACCATCTGACCAAATCGGGCGGTTCGAAGCGTCAGCCCGGGGAATCAACTCCGCCTACTGCTCCGGTATGACAACCGGAAGGGGCGTGTACGCCAACCAGTAGGGGTATCGCCCCATCCGGGTGACGCACCGTCACCGCCCCCGCACACCGGGGGCCTCCCGGACCTCAGCCCGCGCGGTGCACCACCGCGTCGCACAGCTCCTCCAGGGCGGCCTTCGCGTATCCCTCGGGCAGCGGCGCCAGCGTGGCGCGCGCGGCCTGGGCGTAGCGCACGGTGTCCTGGCGGGCCTGCTCCAGCGCCGGGTGGGCGCGCAGCCGGCGCAGCACCTCGGCCAGCGCGTCGTCGCTGCTCAGGTCACCGTCGAGCAGGCCGACGAGCTCCAGGTCGTCGGGCTTGCCGTCGGCCGCCGCCTGGGCGCGCAGCCGCAGGACCGGGAGCGTCGGGATGCCCTCGCGCAGGTCGGTGCCGGGGGTCTTGCCGGACTCGTGGGAGTCGGAGGCGATGTCGAGGACGTCGTCGGCGAGCTGGAAGGCGATGCCGAGCCGTTCCCCGTACTGGGTGAGGACGTCCACGGTCCGCTCGTCCGCACCGGACATCATCGCGCCGAACCGGCCGGAGACGGCGACCAGCGAGCCGGTCTTGCCGCTGAGGACGTCCAGGTAGTGGTCGACCGGGTCGCGGCCGTCGCGCGGGCCCGCGGTCTCCAGGATCTGGCCGGTGACGAGCCGCTCGAAGGCCTCCGCCTGGATGCGGACGGCCTCGGGGCCGAGGTCGGCCAGGATGTGGGAGGCGCGGGCGAAGAGGAAGTCGCCGGTCAGGACGGCCACCGAGTTGCCCCAGCGGGTGTTGGCGCTGGGCACCCCGCGCCGCACGTCGGCCTCGTCCATCACGTCGTCGTGGTACAGCGTGGCCAGATGGGTCAGCTCGACGACGACGGCCGAGGGGATGACTCCCGGCGCGTCGGGATCGCCGAACTGTGACGCGAGCATGACCAGCAAGGGACGGAACCGCTTGCCCCCCGCGCGCACCAGATGCTGGGCGGCGTCCGTGATGAAGGGGACGTCGCTCTTGGTGGCTTCGAGCAGCCCCGCCTCGACAGCGGCCAGGCCCGACTGGACATCGGCCTCAAGAGCCTGGTCCCGCACGTGCAGTCCGAACGGCCCGACGACGGTCACGGGGACATCTCCTGTCTGCTGACGATCACACGCAATGTCGATGTGTCGCTGTCTCTCCTAGCAACTTCAGCGTATCCGGTCCGCTATGGATCACCGTGGGCGGCTTCCCATCACCGCCGGTATGTTCGGGATCAGCTCATACGATCAGGAGTCTCTGTTTTGTCCCACAGCACAGCCGGCACCGAGCCGGCCAAGCCCCCGCCCGCGGACGACCACGCCTTCTTCGGGCACCCACGGGGCCTGATGACCCTGTCCGGCCTGGAGGTCTGGGAGCGGTTCTCGTTCCTGGGCATGCAGGCCATCCTGGTGCTGTTCTTCGCCGACACGGTGGCGAACGGCGGCATGGACATGGACCCCGGCACCGCCGCCTCCGTCTCCGCCGCGTACGGGACGCTCGTCTACCTGGTCTCCGTGGCCGGCGGCTGGCTGGCCGACCGGATCCTGGGCTCGTACCGCGCCGTGCTGTACGGCGGCATCCTCATCGCCTGCGGCCACTACTCCATGGCCGTCCCCACCGACGCCATGACCTGGGTGGGCCTCGGCCTGATCAGCGCCGGAACGGGCCTGCTCAAGCCCAATGTGGCCTCCATGGTCGGCAAGCTCTACCGCACCGACGACGAGCGGCGCGACGCCGGCTTCGCCCTCTACTACATGGGCATCAACATCGGCGCGTTCGCCGGCCCGCTGATCACCGGCTGGCTCGGCGAGCACTGGAGCTGGCACTGGGGGTTCTCGGCCGCCGCGATCGGCATGACCTTCGGCCTGATCCAGTACGTCGTGGGCCGCCGTCACCTGGCCGGGCGTAAGCACGCCGCCGAATTCGCGCTGGCCCCGGACGCGATGCGCCGCGCGGTCCGGCTGATCATCGGCGGGGCCGTCGTGGTCGCCGTCCTCGCGACCGTCCTGGCGCTGGTGGGCTGGCTGACCATCGACCGGTTCGTGGACGTGCTCACGGTGATCTCGATCATCGCCCCGGTCACCTACTTCGTGGTGATGTTCAAGAGCCCCCGGGTCACCGCCGAGGAACGCGGCAGGCTGCGCCCGTACGTCGTGCTCTTCCTGGGCTCAGTCGTCTTCAACTTCATCCTGTTCCAGGCGTACTCGACGATGATCCTGCTCGCCTCGACCAACGCCCGCACCGAGATCCTCGGCTTCACCTTCCCGGCCAGCTGGTACGCCTCCGCGCTCGGCGCCTTCGAGGTCGCGCTCGCCCCGGTGGTGGCCGCCACCTGGGTCAGGATGGGCAAGCGCCAGCCGCACGCCTCCAACAAGATCGCCTTCGGCGTGATCCTCGGCGGGCTCTCCTTCCTGCTGATGGTCCTGCCGACGTCCGGGCACGCGGACGACACCTACAAGATGGCCGCCTGGTGGATCGTCGGCTCCTATCTGCTGCTCGGACTCGGCGACGTCCTGCTGGAGACCTCCGGCCTCTCCGCCAGCAGCAAGCTCGCCCCGAAGGCCTTCGCCAGCCAGACCATGGCCCTGTGGTTCCTCTCGCTGGCCGTCGCCAACGGCATCCAGGCCCAGATCGTGAAGCTCTACGGCGAGGTCTCCAACCCGGCCTACTTCGGAGTCAACGGGGCCATCGCCGTGGCGGCCGGTGTGGCGATGATCCTCGCCGCGCCGTGGCTGAAGCGCACGATGCACCCCGTCCACTGACCCGTACGCCTGAAGCACCCCGTCCCCCACCGAGGTGGCCCATGAACATCACGACCGACTTCCCGTACGAGACCACCCGCGAGGACGTGCGCATCCCGCTGCCCGACGGCACCCGGCTCTACGCCCGGATCTGGCGGCCGCTGACCGACGAACCGGTCCCGGCCCTGCTGGAGTACCTGCCCTACCGGCTCGGCGACTGGACCGCGCCGCGCGACTGGCAGCGCCACCCCTGGTACGCGGGCCACGGCTACGCCTCCGTACGCGTCGACGTCCGGGGCCACGGCAACAGCGAGGGGCTGCCCGGCGACGAGTACGACGCGCAGGAGCTGGAGGACGGGGTCGCCGTCATCCACTGGCTGGCCCAGCAGGAGTGGTGCTCCGGCCGGGTCGGGATGTTCGGCATCTCCTGGGGCGGCTTCAACTCGCTCCAGATCGCCGCGCTCGCCCCCGAGCCGCTGAAGGCGATCGTCACCGTCTGCTCGGCCGACGACCGCTACGACAACGACGTGCACTACATGGGCGGCTCGGTCCTCGCCGTGGACATGCACGCCTGGGCCGCCACCATGCTCGCCTTCGTCTGCCGCCCGCCGGACCCGGCACAGGTCGGCGACGACTGGAAGGAGATGTGGCTGAAGCGGCTGGAGGCCGTCGACCCGTTCATCCACACCTGGCTGGCCCACCAGAGCCGCGACGCCTACTGGCAGCACGGCAGCGTCTGCGAGGACTACGGCGCGATCAAGGCGAACGTCCTCGCGGTCGGCGGCTGGCACGACCCGTACCGGGACACCGTCCTGCGGCTGGTGGAGCACCTGGACCCCGGGCAGGTGCGGGGGATCATCGGGCCGTGGTCCCACCAGTACCCGGACCGGGGGCTGCCGCCGGGGCCCGCGATCGGCTTCCTCCAGGAGACGCTGCGCTGGTGGGACCAGCACCTCAAGGGCAAGGAGACGGGCGTGATGCGGGAGCCGCTGCTGCGGTCCTGGATCAGCGGCTCGCACCCGCCCGCCACGGTGTACGAGACGCTGCCCGGCCGCTGGGTCGGGGACGCGAGCTGGCCCTCGGAGAACGTCTCCCCGGTGGCGTACGCCCTCCAGGGCGGCGAGCGGATCGTCGCCTCGCCGCAGCAGACCGGCCTGGACGCGGGCCGCTTCTTCCCGTTCGGCAACGACGCGGACCTGCCGCCGGACCAGCGGGACGAGGACGCGAAGTCGGTGTCGTTCGAATTCCCCGTCGAGGAGGCGCCGATCGAGATCCTCGGCCGCCCCCGGGTGAAGCTCCGCGTCCGGATGGACGCAACCCGCGGCCAGGCCATCGCCCGGCTCTGCGACGTCGCGCCCGACGGCTCCTCCACCCTGGTCACCCGGGGCGTCCTCAACCTCGCCGCCCGGCACGGCCGCGACCGCACCGACGACTGGACGCCCGGCGAGAGCGAGGACGTCGTCTTCGACCTCAACGGCATCGGGCACACCTTCCCCCGCGGCCACCGCATCCGGCTCGCCGTCTCCTCCTCCTACTGGCCCTGGATCTGGCCGCAGGCCGGCTCGGCGGGGTTCACCCTGGACGCCGACGGGAGCTTCGTCGAGCTGCCGGTGCGCCGCCACACCGAGGACCCGGCGATCACCTTCGGCGAACCGGAGCAGTCCGAACCGCTCGGCGTGGTCTACCCGGTCACCCTGGAGGAGCCGCGCCCGGAACGCCTCGTCGTGCGCGATGTCGCCAAGGGCGAATGGCGCCTGGAGGTCGACCCCCGCTACGGCGGTACGCGGGTCTACCCCGACGGCCTCGAATTCACCGAGGACGCCCTGGAGACGTACACGATCCAGCAGGACGACCCGCTCTCCGCACGGACCCGCTCCGACTGGCGGATCCGGCTGCACCGCCCGGAGGCCGCCTGGGACGTGGAGATCGAGACCCGCTCCGAGATCGCCGCCGACGAGAACGACTTCATCACCTCCAACGAGGTGGTCTGCAAGGACGGCGACGAGGTCGTCTTCCACCGCACCTGGGAGAAGCGCATCCCGCGCACGGCGGGCTGAGCGGCGCGCGTGTTTCCCGTCGGGTCCCCCGGGTTTCCGGGGGACCCGGTGAACTTTCCGGGCAATACACACAGTTGGGGATAGTCGGGGCACTGCCGCTGGGTAGGAGCCCCGACGTAACGTGTCCTCCACGCGACCTGGAAAGCGAGGCAGCACCACATGCCCGAGCAGAGCAGCCCGCTCGATCTGGCCGAGGGCGACCCCTTCGGCCCGCACAACCTTCCGTACGGTGTGTTCTCCACCCCCGACCACCCCGACGTCCGCCGGGTCGGCGTCCGCATCGGCAACCACGTCCTGGACGCCGGGGCCGCCGCCCACGCGCTGGGCTCCCCGTATGCGGGGCTGCTGGCCAGGCCGAGCCTGACCCCCCTGCTCGCGGCGGGCCGCACCGCCTGGCGTGACGTGCGCCGCGCGCTCACCGCCTGGCTCACCGTCCCCGCCCACCGTGCGGACATCGAGCCGCTGCTGCACCCGGTGGACACGGTGACCCTGCACCTGCCGTACGAGGTCGCGGACTACGTCGACTTCTACGCCAGCGAGCACCACGCCACCAACGTCGGCCGGATCTTCCGGCCGGACGGCGACGCGCTCACCCCCAACTGGAAGCACCTGCCGATCGGTTACCACGGCCGCTCCGGCACCGTCGTGGTCTCCGGCACGGACGTGGTCCGCCCCAGCGGCCAGCGCAAGGCCCCCACCGACCCGGCGCCCGTCTTCGGGCCCTCGGTGAAGCTCGACATCGAGGCGGAGGTCGGCTTCGTCGTCGGCGTCCCCTCCGCCCACGGCGCCCCGGTGCCGCTGGCCGACTTCCGCGAGCACGTCTTCGGGCTCTCGCTCCTCAACGACTGGTCCGCGCGCGACCTCCAGGCCTGGGAGTACGTGCCGCTCGGCCCGTTCCTCGGCAAGTCCTTCGCCACCTCCGTATCGGCGTGGGTCACCCCGCTGGAGGCCCTGGACGCAGCCCGCACCGCCCCGCCCGCCCGGGACTTCCCGCTGCTGCCCTACCTCGACGACGCCGAGGACGAGGAGCCGGGCGGCTTCGACATCCGGATCACCGTGGAGATCAACGGCCAGGTCGTCGCCGAGCCGCCGTTCGCCTCGATGTACTGGACGGCGGCCCAGCAGCTCGCGCACATGACGGTGAACGGCGCGTCGCTGCGCACCGGCGACCTGTACGGCTCCGGCACGGTCAGCGGCCCCGAGCCCGCCCAGCGCGGCTCGCTCCTGGAGCTCACCTGGAACGGCCGCGACGCGCTCGAACTCCCCGAGGGCAAGCGGACGTTCCTGGAGGACGGCGACACGGTCACTCTGACCGCCTGGGCACCAGGACCGCACGGCACCCGCGTCGGCCTCGGCGACGTCACCGGAAGGATCGTCACCGCGCCATGACGCACGACGCCCCCACGCTGACGCTGCCCGAGGAACTGCTCCTGCTGGCGCTGGACCCGCACCGCGGCAAGCCGCTCTGCGACCGCGCGTACCTGCGATACGGCACGGCGGGCGCGGTCCTCGCCGAGCTGGAGCTCCAGGGCCGGATACGCGAGGAGCGCGGCCGGGTCCAGGTGGTCAACCCCCTGGACCCGGCCCACCCGCTGCTCGCCTCGCTGCTGACCACACTCGACCCGCCGTCCAAGAAGAAGCGCTTCCGGCCGGGGACCAGCGCCAAGAGCTGGATCCGGCTGTACGGCCGGAACGTCGAGGAAAGCCACCTGGACCACCTGGTGGAACGCGGCGTGCTGCGCCGCGAGACCCGCCGCTTCCTCGGCGTACTCCCCTACCAGCGGCACTTCCCGGGCGACCCCGACCTGACCGGCGCGACCCTGTGGCGCTTCGGCCAGGCCGAGGCCCGGGGCTTCCCCGACCAGCGCAGCCGCGCCCTGGCCGGCCTCGTCTCGGCGACCGGCCTCGGCGGCACCCTCACCACCGCCGGCCGCACGGGCCGCTCCGCAATGAAGACCCTGCGCCGCGCCCAGTGGTTCGCCTCGGCGGTCCACCACAACGTCCGCCAGAACCAGTCCAGCGGCAGCGGGGGCGGCGACGGCGGCGGCGGCGGTTGGAGCGACGGCGGCGGGGGCGGCTGCGGGGGCGGCGGGGACTGAGAGGACATCCGGTGCGGGCACTCCGGCGACGGCGGCGCCTTCGCACGGTCGCCGGGGGCTGCGCGGCGAACCCCGTGGCCGCGGGGCCCTCTCGCGGAACCCGGAACCGGTCCGCAAGGAAATCCGGCCGGGACGTTCGGAGATGACGCAGAAGGGCAAGCGCTTCGGTAAGGCCGATCCGGCGGAGGTCAACGAGAGGGCTCACCGATGAACGACGAGTCGAAGAACACCATGGGTACGCCCACCCCCGAGGAACTGCGCGAGCAGGTCGAGCAGGCGCGCGACGGACTCGGCCGGAACGTCGAAGCATGGGCGGGCAAGGCCCACGTCAAGGCGCAGGCGAAGGACAAGACCGCGGCGGCGAAGGAACAGGCCGGAAAGAAGGCGGCGGCGGCGAAGGAGCAGGCCGCCGAGAAGACCGCCGAGCTGAAGGAACAGGCCGCCGAGAAGACGGCCGAACTCAAGGAACAGGCCGCGGAGAAGACGGCCGAGCTGAAGGAGCAGGCCGCATCGGCCACCGCCCAGATCCGCGAGAAGACAGGGCAGGCCGCACAGGCGGTGAAGGACAGGACTCCGGACTCCGTGCAGGAGAAGACGGCACAGGCCGCCACCCAGGTGCGCGAGAGCGCGGCCCGGGCGGGGCAGTTCGCGACGGACCGTACCCCCGACCCGCTGCTGGAGAAGGCGGACCGGGCCGCGAAGGCCGCCCGCGCCAACCGCACCCCGCTCCTCGCGGGCGGCGCACTCCTGATCGCCTTCCTGCTGGTACGCCGCGGCCGGGGACGCGACAAGTGAAGGCGTCGAAGCTCGCCTACAAGCCGGTGGGGTTCGCCCTCGGCGCGGTCAGCGGCATGATCGCGAGCGCCGTGTTCAAGCAGACGTGGAAGATCGTCGAAGGCGAGGGCGACGCCCCCGACGCCCTCGACGAGGACCGCCCGTGGCGGCAGATCCTCCTCGCCGCCGCCGTACAGGGCGCGATCTTCGCCGTGGTCAAGGCCACCGTCGAACGCTCGGGCGCCCAGGCGACCCGGCGCGTCACGGGCACCTGGCCGGCGTGACCCGCGGCGGTGCCGGCCCCCGGTAGACCGGCCGACACGGCCGCGGGTCCCTGGCTCAGCGCCCCGGACCCGGGCCTTCGGCGTCCCGGACCAGCAAGGCGATCCGCACCCGGTTGTCCACCTCCAGCTTGCTGAACAGGCTGCTCGTGTGGGCCTTGACGGTGGCGACGGTGATGCCCAGCAGCTCGGCGATCTCCCGGTTGCCCAGCCCGTCCGCGATGGCCCGCGCGGTGTCGCGTTCGCGCGGAGTCAGGGCGGACAGCCGCTTCCGGGCGGCTTCGCGGACGGCCCCGGCGACCACCGGGCCGCCGGCCGCGGTGGCCGCCGCGATGAGCCGCGTCGTGGCCCCCGGCGACAGGGCGGGTTCGCCGTTCGCGACCGTCCGTACCGCGTCGATGATCCGGTCGGGCGGGGTGTGCTTGAGGACGAAGCCGAGGGCTCCCGCGCGCAGCGCGTCGAGGACCAGCGCTTCGGAGTCGAAGGCGGTCAGGACGATGACCCGCGGCGGCCGGTCCAGCGCCAGCAGCTCCCGGGTCCAGCTCACGCCGTCCCGCCCGGGCATCCGTACGTCCATCAGCACGACGTCCGGCGTCGTCTCCCGTACGACGGCGAGGGCCTCCTCCCCGTCGGCCGCCTCGGCCACCACGGTGAGGTCGCTCTCGCCGTCGACGACCAGACGCACCGCCATCCGGATCAGCTGTTCGTCGTCGACCACGACCACCCGCACCGGCGGCTTACCGGACTCCACTCCCAGCCCTCCGCTCGGGCTCGTCGCCGGGCCGCGGCGGCCGGGCGGGCTCGTCCGGCCCGGCCCGTCGCTCGGCCTCGGCCGGCCAGGGCAGCCGGGCGGTCAGGACGAACCCGCCGTCGGGCGCCGGGTGGTGGCCGACGGTCCCGCCGACGGCCCGGACCCGCTCGGCGAGACCCGGCAGGCCGTACCCGGAGGCCGGCGGCGGGGCGACCGTACGGGCGGCCGGACCGTTGCGGACGGCGACGCCGAGCGCGCCGCCCGGCTCCCCGTCCAGGGTGATCCGGACCGGGGCGCCGGGGGCGTGCTTGGCGGCGTTGGTCAGCGCTTCCCGGACGACGCGGTAGCCGACGTCGCCCACCGCGTCCGGGGGTTCGCCGGCCGCGTCGACGGTGAGCACCACGTCCATGCCGGAGGCGCGTGCGTCGTCCACCAGGGCCGGGACGCGGCCGAAGGAGGGGCCCGGCGGCTCGGGGCGGTCCGGCTCTTCGGCCCGGAGGACGCCGAGCACGTCGCGCAGATCCTCCAGGGCCCGGTACGAACCGTCCGCGATGCCCCGCACCAGCACCCCGCGCTCCTCGTCCGCCAGGTCGGCGCGGCGGTCCAGCGCGCCGGCCTGCAGGGCGACCAGGGAGATCCGGTGGGCGAGGCTGTCGTGCATCTCGCGGGCGATCCGGTTGCGCTCCAGCACCCGGGCCCGGTCCGCCAGGGCGGCCTGTTCGCGTTCCGCGCTCCGGGCCCGCTCCCGGAGCGACAGGACCTCGGCGCGACGGGCTCCCACGGCCCATCCCGTGGTGACGGCGACCCCCGCCGTCAGCAGCTGCAGGACGAGTTGAATCCAGGGGGAGCCGGGCGGCCGCTCCACGGGGTACAGCCCGGTGGTGAACAGCGGCGCGACGACGAACGCGGCCGCCACCATCGCGATCTCGGCCGGACGCCGGCGGGTCGCCAGGGAGCCGATCGCCAGCAGCGCCGCCCCGGACGCCAGGGCGGAGGCGGCCGACGCGACGGCGACGGCGAGCGCCACGGGGGCGGGGAACCGCCGCCGCCAGGCCAACGCCGTCAGGCAGCCGAGGGCGATCAGCGGGTCGCCGGTGACGTACCAGGAGCAGGAGTCCGCCGCACATCCGCGCGGCAGCATCGAGCCGGTGAGCAGCCAGAGCAGCACCCCCACCACGGCGGCCGCCCCGAGCCGCACCACCTGCTGCCAGGGCGGCAGGGGCCTCCGGGGTGGCACGGCGTCCGTCTCCATCGGTTCATTATCGCGACGCCGCCCGGCCGGGACGTACGACCTGGGAAGGGGAACGCCTTCGACTCCGGTCGAAGGTCCGGGTCCGCGCACTCGCCTCCGGTGCCGGGCACGACGGCCCGAGCGGGCGATGCGCGGACGACCGCGCGGTCGGAAGACTGGGGCCTTCTCACGGACGACGAGGAGGACTTCGTATGCGCCGGAAACCCCTGGCACTGGCTCTCGCCGCCACCGCCGTCGTCGCGACCTGGGTCGTCCCGGCCTCGGGCGCGACACCGGACTCGGCGGCCACCGCGCCGGCACCGCTGAAGTGGGGGCCCTGTCCGGGGACGAACCCTCCGAAACAGCTCCAGTGCGGCACGCTGAAGGTTCCGCTGGACTACCGCGACCCCGGAGGCCGCCGGATCGAGATCGCGGTCTCCCGGCTGCCGAGCCAGAAGCCCACGCAGCGCCGCGGTGCGCTGCTCACCAACCCGGGCGGCCCCGGAGGCTCCGGCCTGGGCTACCCGTTGGCCCTGGGGGCGACGCTGCCCCGAGAGGTGCTGGACACCTACGACATCATCGGGATGGACCCGCGCGGTGTGGGCCGCAGCACCCCGGTGACCTGCGACCTGACGCCGGCCCAGCTGAGGCGCGGCGCGTACCCCAGGTACGCCCACAACCCGGGCGACGTGGTGCGCGAGGCGCGGTACGCGCGCACCCTCGCCCAGCAGTGCGCCGCGTCGGACACCGCGTGGATGCTGCCGCACACCACGACGGCGAACACCGCGCGGGACATGGACCGCGTCCGGGCCGCGATCGGCGAGCCCAGGATCTCCTATCTCGGCGCCTCGTACGGCACCCAGCTCGGCGCTGCCTACGCGCAACTCTTCCCGGGGCGCGGCGACCGGATCGTGCTCGACAGCGCCCTCGGCCCGCACGGCTACGACGTCACCGCGTTCCGGCTGCTGGCCCGCGGCATGGAGGACCGGTTCCCCGACTTCGCGGCGTTCGCGTCCGCGCACCCCGAATACGGTCTGGGCACCACCCCGGCCGCGGTGGAGGCCACCTACACCGCCCTCGCCCGCCGCCTGGACGCCGAGCCGCAGGGGAACATCACCGGAACCCTGTTCCGCGGGCTGACCCTGGAACTGCTCTACTCGGACGCGCAGCTTCCGGAGCTGGCGAAGATGTGGCAGACCCTGAAGGCCGGGAAGCCCTACCCCTTCGAGCCGACACCGGACCAGGAGAACTCCGCCGCCTCCCGCCTCCATGTCCTGTGCGCGGACTCCCGGTGGCCCCGCCACCAGCTCGGCTACCAACTGAACGTCCTGGCCGACCGCGCGCGGTACCCGAAGCTCGGCGGCTCCACGGCGAACATCACCCCCTGCGCGTCCTGGCCGTCCGAGCACCGCGAGCCGCCGGTGCGCATCGGCGACCGGGGACCGTCGAACATCCTGCTGGTCCAGAACGAACGCGACCCGGGAACCCCGTTGGTGGGAGCCCTGAAGCTCCGGCAGGCACTGGGCCAACGGGCCAGGATGGTCACCGCCGACCAAGGCGGCCACGGCGTCTACCCCTTCGGCGCCAACACCTGCGCCACCGAGGCGACCACCACGTTCCTCACCACGGGGAAGCGCGCCCGGCACGCGACCTGAACTGCGCGGCCGACTAGGCGGTGTCATCGCCGGTCGGGGGCGTTCCCACGTTCGGGTCAGCCGGATCCGGTTTCCGGCGGATACGCTGGTCGGGCCCGCGAGACTCCTCCCCATGGGAGCAATGATGAGCATCGAACCCGAGGCCTCCGAGCCGCGGTGGGCGGTCCCGCCCGAGGGCGGCTGGACCGCCGATGACCTGGACACACTCCCGAATCTGCCTCCGCACACGGAGCTGATCGACGGGAGCCTCGTTTTCGTCAGTCCGCAGACCCTTTTCCATTCGCGAGCCGTCAGCTTCTTCGCATGGCAGCTGCAGTCCTTGGCACCGCCCGAGCTGGAGGTCGTGCGGGAGTTCACCATCGACATCGACCGCTACAACCGGCCCGAGCCCGATGTGATCGTCATCGACGGCGATGTCGTCGATGACCCGAACCAGACCCGGTTCCCCGCCGAGGCTGTCCGACTGGCCGTCGAGGTCGTCTCGCCGGAGTCCCGGTCCCGCGACCGGGAGACCAAGCCCGTGAAATATGCCCGTGCGGCCATCCCGCACTACTGGCGGGTGGAGAACCACGACGGGCGTGCCGTGGTGTACGTCTTCGAGCGGGAGCCCGCCACCGGCGCGTACACCTCGACCGGGATCTTCCACGACCGGATGAAGGTGTCGGTGCCCTTCGCCGTGGACCTGGACTTGGCGGCGATCACGGCCCGCCGCCGGGCGGCGGACCCGGAGTAGGTCTCCCCCGCCGCCCGGCCCGCGTCTCACTCGTACTCGGGCGGTTCCTCGTCCCAGGCGAACTCGGGGTCGCTGTGCTGCGGGGCCGCAGCGGCCGGGGTCTGCTCACGGGCCGGGGCCCGGCGCGGGGCGGGGGCGGAGGCAGAGGCCGGGCGGGACGCGGGGGCGAAGGCTCCGCGGGCAGCCGGGGCAGATGCTTCCGTTGGCGCCGGTGCCGCGCCCGCCGGTGCCTGCTCCAGGACCTCCAGCACGCCCTCCCCGTACGTCGCGAGCTTCTTCTCGCCGAGGCCGCTGATGCCCCCCAGCTCCCCGATCGTCGTCGGGTGGACGGTCGCGATCTCCCGCAGCGTCGCGTCGTGGAAGATCACGTACGCCGGGACGCCCTGCTCCTTCGCCGTCGCGCCGCGCCAGGCGCGCAGCGCCTCGAAGACCGGGACGGCGGACTCGGGGAGGTCGGCGGCGGCCGCCTTGCCCTTGGCGCCCCTGCCGACGCCCGCCGAGGACGACGAGCGGGACGTCGGCTTCTTCGGCTCCTTGCGGAGCAGCACCTCCCGCTCCCGGCCGAGCACCGTCGGGCTCTCGTCGGTCAGGACCAGCGTGCCGTACTCCCCCTCGACCGCGAGCAGGCCTTGGGCCAGCAGCTGGCGGACCACACCGCGCCACTCCGCCTCGGCCAGCTCCTCGCCGATGCCGAAGACGGAGAGCTGGTCGTGGTCGAACTGGATGACCTTGGCGGTCTTGCGGCCGAGCAGGATGTCGATGATCTGGCCCGCGCCGAACTTCTGGTTCCGCTCGCGCTTCAGTCGCACCACCGTGGAGAGCAGCTTCTGCGAGACGACCGTGCCGTCCCAGGTCTCCGGCGGGGTGAGGCAGGTGTCGCAGTTGCCGCACGCGGCGGCGGTGGGCTCCTGGCCGAAGTAGGTGAGGAGCTGGGCCCGGCGGCACTGGACCGTCTCGCAGAGCGCCAGCATCGAGTCCAGGTGGGCTGCGGCCCGTCGGCGGTGGGCCTCGTCGCCGTCACCGCCCTGGATGAGCTTGCGCTGCTGGACGACGTCCTGGAGTCCGTACGCCATCCAGGCCGTGGACGGCTCCCCGTCACGGCCCGCGCGGCCCGTCTCCTGGTAGTAGCCCTCGACGGACTTGGGGAGGTCGACGTGGGCGACGAAGCGGACGTCCGGCTTGTCGATGCCCATGCCGAACGCGATCGTCGCGACGACGACGAGCCCTTCTTCCCGGAGGAACCGCGCCTGGTGGGCGGCGCGCGTCCCGGCGTCCAGGCCCGCGTGGTACGGAACGGCCTCCACGCCGTTGCCGCTCAGATACTCCGCGATCTTCTCGGTGGAGTTGCGCGAGAGGCAGTAGACGATGCCCGCGTCCCCGGCGTGCTCCTCCTTGAGGAAGGAGAGGAGCTGCTTCTTCGGCTCGGACTTCGGCACGATCCGGTACTGGATGTTCGGCCGGTCGAAGCTCGCGACGAAGTGCTTCGCGTCCGGCATGCCGAGCCGGCGGGTGATCTCCTCGTGCGTGGCGTTCGTCGCGGTCGCCGTCAGGGCGATGCGCGGCACGTCCGGCCAGCGCTCGCCGAGCACGGACAGCGCCAGATAGTCGGGGCGGAAGTCGTGGCCCCACTGGGCGACGCAGTGCGCCTCGTCGATCGCGAAGACGGAGACCTCGCCCCGGGCCAGCAGGGAGAGGGTGGAGTCCAGCCGCAGCCGCTCGGGGGCCAGGTAGAGGATGTCCAGCTCGCCCGCGAGGAACTGCGCCTCCATCGAGCGGCGCTCGTCGAAGTCCTGCGTGGAGTTCATGAAGCCGGCCCGGACGCCGAGCGCCCGCAGGGCGTCGACCTGGTCCTGCATGAGGGCGATCAGCGGGGAGACGACGACGCCGGTGCCCCGCCGGACCAGGGACGGGATCTGGTAGCAGAGGGACTTTCCGCCGCCGGTGGGCATGAGCACGACGGCGTCGCCGCCGGCGACCACATGCTCGATGATCGCGCCCTGCTCGCCGCGGAACGACTCGTACCCGAAGACGCGGTGCAGTGTGCGCCGCGCCTCGCTCTCGCCTGCCGCGCCGGTGTCGGTCACCGTCCCGGTCTCATCCATGCTCACGCCCCATGCTCTGTTCCCCCCGAGGGTCCGCACGCCCGGACCCGTCCGTCCTGCTCTCGTCCCCGTCCACGATAGGCGGAGCCGACGACAACGCCGGACGGTCTGTGGATAACCGGCCGTCCGGCGTTGTCGTCGCTCATACTGCGGGGCTTCCGCGCGGGCTACCGCACGAAGACCCCCGCCTGGCTCGCCAGGTCCAGGAAGTACTGCGGGGCCAGGCCCAGCACCAGGGTGACGGCGACGCCGACCGCGATCGTCGTCATGGTCAGCGGGGACGGGACGGCGACGGTGGGGCCGTCCGCCTTCGGCTCGCTGAAGAACATCAGGACGATCACGCGGATGTAGAAGAACGCCGCGACGGCCGAGGAGAGCACACCGACGACCACCAGTGCGCCCGCGCCGCCCTCGGCCGCCGCCTTGAACACCGCGAACTTCCCGGAGAACCCGGAGGTCAGCGGGATGCCCGCGAAGGCCAGCAGGAACACCGCGAAGACCGCCGCGACGAGCGGCGAGCGACGGCCGAGCCCGGCCCACTTCGACAGGTGGGTGGCCTCGCCGCCCGCGTCCCGCACCAGCGTGACGACGGCGAACGCGCCGACCGTCACGAAGGAGTAGGCCAGCAGGTAGAAGAGGACCGAGGAGATGCCCTCCGGGCTGGCCGCGATGACGCCCGCGAGGATGAAGCCCGCGTGCGCGATCGAGGAGTAGGCCAGCAGCCGCTTGATGTCGGTCTGGGTGATCGCGACGATCGCGCCGCCCAGCATCGTGATGATCGCCACCGCCCACATGACCGGCCGCAGGTCCCAGGTGAGGCCCGGCAGCGCCACGTACAGCAGGCGCAGCATCGCGCCGAACGCGGCGACCTTCGTGGCGGCGGCCATGAAGCCGGTCACCGGGGTCGGGGCGCCCTGATAGACGTCCGGGGTCCACATGTGGAACGGGATCGCGCCGACCTTGAAGAGCAGACCGACCAGGATCATCGCGCCGCCGACGAGCAGCAGCGCGTCGTTGCCCATGGTGTCGGCGAGGGCCGGATCGATCTCCAGGACCGAGCCGTCGACGACGTTGGCGATGTCGGCGTACGCGAGGGAGCCCGCGTAGCCGTAGAGGAGCGCGATCCCGAAGAGGAAGAACGCCGAGGAGAACGCGCCGAGCAGGAAGTACTTCACGGCCGCTTCCTGGGACAGCAGCCGCTTGCGGCGGGCCACGGCGCACAGGAGGTAGAGCGGGAGGGAGAAGACCTCCAGCGCGATGAACAGGGTCAGCAGGTCGTTGGCGGCCGGGAAGACCAGCAGCCCCGCCACCGAGAAGAGGAGCAGCGGGAAGACCTCGGTGGTGGTGAACCCGGCCCGCACGGCGGCCTTCTCGCCCTCGCCGCCCGGTACGGCTCCGGCCTGGGCGGCGAAGGAGTCGACCCGGTTGCCGTGGGCGGTGGGGTCCAGCCGCCGCTCGGCGAACGTGAACACCGCCACCATGGCGACCAGGAGAATGGTGCCCTGGAGGAACAGGGTGGGGCCGTCGATCGCGATGGCGCCCTCGGCCGCGATCATGGCCTTCGTGGTGCCGTATCCGCCGGCCGCGAGGCCGACGATCGCGGCGAACGAGGCGGCGGCCGCCACCACGGTCAGGAAGAGCTGGGTGTGGTAGCGGGCCCGGCGCGGCACGAAGGCCTCCACCAGGACGCCCAGCACCGCGGCGACCAGGATGATCAGGACCGGCATCAGCTGGGTGTACTCAATCTTCGGCATGGTGAACGAGTCGCCCGGTGCCGCCGATGTCACCCCGCTCGCCGTCGTCCACAGGCTGTGGACAGCTGTTGCGCTCACTTGGCGGCCTCCACCTCGGGCTGGGGGTCCTTCTTCTGTACGTCGGACATGGTGTGCTCCACCGCCGGGTTGACGACCTCGGTGAGCGGCTTCGGGAAGACGCCCAGGAAGATCAGCACGGCGATCAGCGGAAGCGCGACCGCCAGCTCACGGGCCCTGAGGTCCGGCATGGAGCGGACCGATTCCCGCACCGGGCCGGTCATCGTGCGCTGGTAGAGGACCAGGACGTAGAGCGCGGCGAGCACGATGCCGGAGGTGGCGATGACACCGGCCACCGGATACGCGCTGAACGTGCCGACCAGGACCAGGAACTCACTGACGAACGGGGCGAGTCCGGGCAGCGACAGGGTGGCGAGCCCGCCGATGAGGAACGTCCCGGCCAGCACCGGGGCGACCTTCTGCACCCCGCCGTAGTCCGCAATGAGCCGCGAGCCGCGCCGGGTGATGAGGAAGCCGGCGACCAGCAGCAGCGCGGCCGTCGAGATGCCGTGGTTGACCATGTAGAGCGTGGCGCCCGACTGGCCCTGGCTGGTCATCGCGAAGATGCCCAGGATGATGAAGCCGAAGTGCGAGATCGAGGCGTAGGCGATGAGCCGCTTGATGTCGCGCTGGCCGACCGCGAGGAGCGCCCCGTACACGATGGAGACCAGCGCCAGGGTGATGACCACCGGAGTCGCCCACTTGCTGGCCTCCGGGAAGAGCCCGAGGCAGAAGCGGAGCATCGCGAAGGTGCCGACCTTGTCGACGATCGCGGTGATCAGCACGGCGACCGGGGCGGTCGCCTCGCCCATCGCGTTGGGCAGCCAGGTGTGCAGCGGCCACAGCGGGGCCTTGATCGCGAAGGCGAGGAAGAACCCGAGGAACAGCCACCGCTCGGTGCTGGTCGCCATCTCCAGGGAGCCGTTGGCGCGGGCCTCGGCGATCTCGGAGAGCGAGAAGCTGCCCGCGACCACGTACAGGCCGATGACCGCGGCCAGCATGATCAGACCGCCGGCCAGGTTGTAGAGAAGGAACTTGACCGCGGCGTAGGAACGCTGGGCCGCGGCGTTCTCGTCGGTGCCCGCGTGGGCCCGGTCGCCGAAGCCGCCGATGAGGAAGTACATCGGGATGAGCATGGCTTCGAACAGGATGTAGAAGAGGAAGACGTCGGTCGCGACGAACGACAGGATCACCATGGCCTCGACCATGAGGATCAGGGCGAAGAAGCCCTGCGTCGGGCGCCAGCGCGAGGACTTCGTCTCCAGGGGGTCGGCGTCGTGCCAGCCGGCGACGATGACGAACGGGATCAGCAGTGCGGTGAGGCCGAGGAGCGCCACCCCGATGCCGTCCACGCCCAGTTCGTAGCGGACGCCGAAGTCGGCGATCCAGGCCCGGGACTCGGTGAGCTGATAGCGGTCGCCGCCCGGTTCGAAGCGGAGGAAGACGACCGCTGCCAGGACGAGCGTGCCGAGCGAGAAGAGCAGCGCGAGCCATTTGGCCGCGGTGCGCCGCGCGGCGGGGACGGCCGCGGTGGCGATCGCGCCGATCGCCGGGAGCGCCGCCGTCGCGGTCAGGAGGGGAAAGGACATGTGATCAGACCGCCCTCATCAGCAGGGTCGCGGCGATGACGACCGCCGTACCGCCGAACATCGAGACCGCGTAGGTGCGGGCGTAGCCGTTCTGGAGCTTGCGCAGCCGGCCGGAGAGCCCGCCGACCGATGCGGCCGTGCCGTTGACGACGCCGTCGACCAGGGAGTGGTCCACGTAGACCAGCGAGCGGGTGAGGTGCTCGCCGCCGCGGACCAGGACCACGTGGTTGAAGTCGTCCTGGAGGAGATCGCGACGGGCGGCCCGGGTGAGGACCGAGCCGCGCGGGGCGACGACGGGCACGGGCTTGCGCCCGTACATCGCCCAGGCGATGCCGACGCCGATGACCAGCGCCACCACCGTGGCTCCGGTGACCGTGGCCGCGCTCAGCGGGGAGTGCCCGTGGTCGTAACCGGTGACCGGCTCCAGCCAGTTGACGAACCGGTCGCCGATCGCGAAGAACCCGCCGGCGAAGACCGAACCGAAGGCCAGCACGATCATCGGGATCGTCATCGACTTCGGGGACTCGTGCGGGTGCGGCTCGTGGCCTTCCGCGTCCGGCTGCCAGCGCTTCTCGCCGAAGAAGGTCATCAGCATCACGCGCGTCATGTAGAACGCGGTGATCGCGGCGCCCAGCAGGGCCACGGAGCCGAGGATCCAGCCCTCGGCGCCGCCCTTGGCGAAGGCCGCCTCGATGATCTTGTCCTTGGAGAAGAAGCCGGAGAGGCCGGGGAAGCCGATGATGGCCAGATAACCGAGGCCGAAGGTGACGAAGGTGACCGGCATGTACGTCCGCAGGCCGCCGTACTTGCGCATGTCGACCTCGTCGTTCATGCCGTGCATGACGGAGCCCGCGCCGAGGAAGAGCCCGGCCTTGAAGAAGCCGTGCGTCACCAGGTGCATGATCGCGAAGATGTAGCCGATGGGGCCGAGGCCCGCGGCCAGGATCATGTAGCCGATCTGGGACATCGTGGAGCCCGCGAGGGCCTTCTTGATGTCGTCCTTCGCACAACCGACGATCGCACCGAAGACCAGCGTGACCGCGCCGACGATGACGACGACCAGCTGGGCGTCCGGGGCGGCGTTGAAGATCGCGCCGGAGCGGACGATGAGATAGACACCGGCGGTGACCATGGTCGCGGCGTGGATGAGAGCCGAAACCGGGGTCGGGCCCTCCATCGCGTCACCGAGCCAGGACTGCAGCGGCACCTGGGCCGACTTGCCGCAGGCGGCCAGCAGCAGCATCAGCCCGATGGCCGTCAGCTTGCCCTGGCTCGTCTCGTCCGCCGACTCCAGCACCGGCCCGAAGGCGAAGGTGCCGAAGGTGGTGAACATCAGCATGATCGCGATCGACAGGCCCATGTCGCCGACCCGGTTGACCAGGAAGGCCTTCTTCGCGGCGGTGGCCGCGGTGGGCTTGTGCTGCCAGAAGCCGATCAGCAGGAACGACGCCAGACCGACGCCCTCCCACCCGACGTACAGCAGCAGGTAGTTGTCGGCGATGACCAGGATGAGCATCGCCGCGAGGAACAGGTTGAGATAGCCGAAGAAGCGGCGCCTGCGCTCGTCGTGCTCCATGTAGCCGATGGAGTAGATGTGGATCAGCGTGCCCACACCGGTGATCAGCAGGACGAACGTCATCGACAACTGGTCGAGCTGGAAGGCGATGTCGGCCTGGAAGCCCTCGACCGGAATCCAGCTGAACAGGTGCTGGTGCAGGGCCCGGTCCTCGGCGCCCTTCCCCAGCATGTCGGTGAACAGGATCAGTCCGACGACGAACGAGGCGCCGGCGAGCGCGGTGCCGAGCCAGTGGCCCGTCTTGTCCAGCCGGCGTCCGCCGCAGAGCAGGACCGCCGCTCCGAGCAGGGGCGCCGCGACGAGCAGCGCAATCAGGTTCTCCACGTTTCCGACCCCTTACAGCTTCATCAGGCTGGCGTCGTCGACCGAGGCCGAGTGGCGGGAGCGGAACAACGACACGATGATCGCGAGTCCGACGACGACTTCCGCGGCGGCGACGACCATCGTGAAGAACGCGACGATCTGCCCGTCCAGGTTGCCGTGCATCCGGGAGAACGTGACGAGCGCCAGATTGCAGGCGTTGAGCATCAGCTCGACGCACATGAACAACACGATCGCGTTCCGCCGGATCAGCACCCCGGAGGCGCCGATCGCGAACAGCAGGGCCGCGAGGTAGAGGTAGTTGACCGGGTTCACTTGGCGGCCTCCGAATTCTCCGCCGCGGACGCGGAACCGGCTCCGCGTGTCACGGCGTCCGCGTCCTCACGTCCGAGCCGCTCCCCGGAGCGCTGCTCCAGGGCCTTGAGATCGGCGAGGGACTCCTGCGAGACGTCCCGGATCTGGCCGCGCTGACGCAGCGTCTGCATGACGGTGAGCTCGGACGCTGTGCCGTCGGGAAGCAGACCGGGGATGTCGACCGCGTTGTGCCGGGCGTAGACGCCGGGGGCGGGGAGCGGCGGGAGGTGCTTGCCGCGTACGCGCTCCTCCGACATCTCCCGCTGGGTCTTGGCCCGTTCGGTGCGCTCGCGGTGAGTGAGCACCATCGCGCCGACGGTCGCGGTGATCAGCAGGGCGCCCGTGATCTCGAAGGCGAAGACGTACTTGGTGAAGATGAGGTTGGCGATTCCCTCGACGTTGCCACCGTGCCGGGCGTTGGCCGCGCCGAGCCCGTTGAAGGTGCTCAGGGAGGCGTTGCCGATGCCCGCGATCAGCAGCACGGCGAAGCCGAGGGCGCATCCGAGGGCCAGCCAGCGCTGTCCCTTGAGAGTCTCCTTGAGGGAGTCCGCCGCGGTGACGCCGACGAGCATGACGACGAAGAGGAACAGCATCATGATCGCGCCGGTGTAGACGACGATCTGGACGATGCCGAGGAAGTACGCGCCGTTGGCGAGGTAGAAGACCGCGAGGATGATCATGGTCCCGGCGAGCGACAGGGCGCTGTGCACGGACTTCTTCATCAGCACCGTGGCGAGCGCGCCGATCACGGCGACGGTGCCCAGGATCCAGAACTGGATGGCCTCGCCGGTCGAGGTGGTGGTGGCTGCGGCCAGCGCGTTCACGCGCCCACCCCCTTGTCGTGCCGGGTGGCGTCGGCGGCCCGGGTGGACTCGATGGGGTCCTCGTCGGGCTTGTCGCCCTCGCCCTTGGACACGGCCGTCTGCCGGACGGTGCCGGGGGCGGCCTCCGTGACCACGCCCCGGTAGTAGTCCTGTTCGTCCATGCCGGGGAAGATCGCGTGCGGGCTGTCGACCATGCCTTCCTCCAGGCCCGCGAGCAGCTCGTCCTTGGTGTAGATGAGGCTCTCGCGGGTGGTGTTGGCGAGCTCGAACTCATTCGTCATGGTCAGCGCCCGGGTGGGGCACGCCTCGATGCAGAGTCCGCACAGGATGCAGCGCGCGTAGTTGATCTGGTAGACGCGGCCGTAGCGCTCGCCCGGGGAGTAGCGCTCCTCCTCGGTGTTGTCCGCGCCCTCCACGTAGATCGCGTCCGCCGGACAGGCCCAGGCGCACAGCTCGCAGCCGACGCACTTCTCCAGTCCGTCCGGGTGGCGGTTCAGCTGGTGGCGGCCGTGGAAGCGGGGCGCCGTCACCTTCGGCGTCTCCGGATACTGCTCGGTGAGCCGCTTCTTGAACATGGCCTTGAAGGTCACGCCGAAGCCGGCCACGGGGTTCTGGAACTTGTCGCCCGAGCCCCCCGAGGGCTCGGCGGATCCCGATGAGCCCGTGAGCTCTGGTTTCTCAGACACCGCCGGCCTCCTTTCCGTCACTCGCGCTGTCGTCACTCTGAGTATCCGCCCCGCCACTGACAACGAGCTCGCGCTCCCGTCGTGGCCTGCGCCTGGGCACGGGCGGCAGTGTCTGTCCGGGCAGCGGAGGCACCGGGAAGCCGCCCGCCATCGGGTCGAAGGCGGGTTCCGGTCCGGCCGCTTCCGTCTCGACCCGGTTCCTGCGGTCGCGGAACATGTCGACGACGAAGGAGATCAGCAGGATCGCGATCACGACGGCGCCCACGTACAGCACGATCCGCGAGAAGTCGTAGCCCTCGTTGCGCAGCGCCCGGACGGTGGCCACGAGCATCAGCCAGACGATCGAGACCGGGATGAGGACCTTCCAGCCGAGCTTCATCAGCTGGTCGTAGCGCACGCGGGGAAGCGTGCCGCGCAGCCAGATGAAGAAGAAGATCAGCAACTGGAGCTTCAGGAAGAACCAGAGCATCGGCCACCAGCCGTGGTTCGCACCCTCCCAGAACGCGGAGACGGGGTACGGAGCCCGCCAGCCGCCGAGGAACAGCGTCACCGCGATCATCGACACCGTGACCATGTGGATGTACTCGGCGAGCATGAACATCGCGAACTTGATGGAGCTGTACTCGGTGTTGAAGCCGCCGACCAGGTCGCCCTCGGACTCCGGCATGTCGAACGGCGCCCGGCTGGCCTCACCGACCATCGTGACCATGTAGATGATGAAGGAGACCGGCAGCAGCATGATGTACCAGCGGTCCGCCTGTGCGTCCACGATCGTCGAGGTGGACATCGACCCGGAGTAGAGGAAGACCGAGGCGAAGGCCGCGCCCATGGCGATCTCGTACGAGATCATCTGGGCGGACGAGCGGATTCCGCCGAGCAGCGGGTACGTCGAGCCCGAGGACCAGCCGCCGAGGACGAATCCGTACACCCCGACCGCGCCGACGGCCAGGATGTAGAGCGCGGCGATCGGGAGGTCGGTGAGCTGCATCGTGGTGCGCTGCCCGAAGATGGAGACCTCGTTGCCTGCCGGGCCGAAGGGAATCACGGCGATCGCCATGAAGGCGGGGATCGCGGCGAGGATCGGCGCGAGGACGTAGACCGCCTTGTCCGCGCGCTTGACGATCACGTCTTCCTTCAGCATCAGCTTGATGCCGTCGGCCAGCGACTGGAGCAGGCCCCAGGGCCCGTGCCGGTTGGGGCCGATGCGCAACTGCATCCAGGCGACGACCTTGCGCTCCCACACGATGGAGAACAGCACGATCAGCATCAGGAACGCGAAGCAGAAGACCGCCTTGATGGCGACGAGCCACCAGGGGTCGGTGCCGAACATCGAGAGATCCTCGGCGGCGAGGACGACGCTCTCGGGCGCCGTCGTGAGTGCGGCGAGGCCAGTCACGCTCGTACCTCCGATGGTTCGACGGGTGCGCCCGGCGCGGCGGCGGGGCCGATCCGCACCAGGCCGCCCGGGTTCACGCCGGTGTCGGCGGGGATGCCGCGTCCCACCGAGTTCAGCGGCACCCAGACCACCCGGTCCGGCATGTCGGTGACCGCGAGGGGCAGTTCGACGGTGCCGGCGGGTCCGGTGACGGCGAGCAGGTCGCCGTCCTTGACTCCGGACTCGGCGGCGGTGACCGCCGAGAGCCGGGCGACGGCCGCGTGCCGGGTTCCGGCGAGGGCGGTGTCGCCCTCCTGGAGCCGGCCGAGGTCGAGCAGCATCCGGTGGCCCGCCAGGACCGCCTCGCCGTCGCCGGGGCGGGGCAGCGGCTGCGCGTTCTCGCGCGGGTCCTCCGCGTGGCCGCCCTCCCAGCCGCCGAGCCGGTCCAGCTCGCGGCGGGCGGCGGTCAGGTCCGGGAGCGCGAAGTGCACGTCCATGGCGTCGGCCAGCATGTGCAGCACCCGGGAGTCGGTCGGCGCGAGCGTCCGGGGCATCTGCTCCGGCTTCAGCGCGGCCTGGAACATCCGGACCCGGCCCTCCCAGTTGAGGAAGGTGCCGGACTTCTCCGCGACGGCGGCGACCGGGAAGACCACGTCCGCCCGGGCGGTGACCGCGCTCGGCCGCAGCTCCAGGGAGACCAGGAAGCCGACCTCGTTCAGCGCCTGGAGGGCGCGAGCGGGGTCGGGCAGGTCCTCGACGCCGACCCCGGCGACGAGCAGCGCGCCCAGTTCTCCGGTGGCGGCGGCCTCGACGATCTGGCCGGTGTCGCGGCCGTGCCGGGAGGGCAGTTCGGCCAGCCGCCACAGCTCAGCGACCTCGTCGCGGGCGCGCGGGTCGGTGGCCGGACGGCCGCCGGGCAGCAGCGAGGGCAGTGCGCCCGCCTCGATCGCGCCCCGGTCGCCCGCCCGGCGCGGAATCCACACCAGGCGTGCGCCGGTGGCGCTGGCGGTGCGGATCGCGGCGGACAGTGCGCCGGGCACGCCCGCGAGCCGTTCCCCGACGATGATCAGGGAGTGCTCGGCGCGCAACGCTTCGGCGGCCGCCGCTCCTTCGGCTTCCAGGCCGACGCCGCCCGCGAGCGCGTCGAGCCACTCGGTCTCGGTGCCGGGGGCGGCGGGCAGCAGAGTGCCGCCCGCTTTCACCAGGCCCCGGGTGGCGTGCGAGGCGAGCGCGAACGTCTGCTGGCCGCCCTTGCGGTGGGCCTTGCGCAGCCTGAGGAAGACGCCGGGGGCCTCCTCCTCGGACTCGAACCCGACGAGGAGGACCGCCGGGGCCTTCTCCAGCGCGGTGTACGTGACGCCCGCGCCGTCCAGGTCCAGGCCGCGTCCGGCGACCCGGGCGGCCAGGAAGTCGGCCTCCTCGGCGCTGTGGACCCGGGAGCGGAAGTCGATGTCGTTGGTGTCGAGGGCGACCCGGGCGAACTTGCTGTACGCGTAGGCGTCCTCGACGGTCAGCCGGCCGCCGGTGAGGACGCCGGTACGGCCGCGGGCGGCGAGGAGTCCGGCCGCCGCGGCTTCCAGCGCCTCGGGCCAGCTCGCCGGTTCCAGCTCGCCGTCGGCGTTGCGGACCAGCGGGGTGGTGAGGCGGTCGCGCTGCTGGGCGTAGCGGAAGCCGAACCTCCCCTTGTCGCAGAGCCACTCCTCGTTGACCTCGGGCTCATTGGCCGCGAGGCGCCGCATGACCTTGCCGCGCCGGTGGTCGGTGCGGGTCGAGCAGCCGCCCGAGCACTGTTCGCACACCGAGGGGGTGGAGACCAGGTCGAAGGGGCGGGAGCGGAACCGGTACGCCGCCGAGGTCAGCGCGCCGACCGGGCAGATCTGGATGGTGTTGCCGGAGAAGTACGACTCGAAGGGGTCGCCCTCACCGGTGCCGACCTGCTGGAGCGCGCCGCGCTCGATCAGCTCGATCATCGGGTCGCCCGCCACCTGGTTGGAGAACCGGGTGCAGCGCGCGCAGAGCACGCACCGCTCACGGTCCAGCAGCACCTGGGTGGAGATCGGGACGGGCTTCTGGAAGGTCCGCTTCTTGCCCTCGAACCGGGAGTCGGCCTCGCCGTGCGACATCGCCTGGTTCTGGAGCGGGCACTCGCCGCCCTTGTCGCAGACGGGGCAGTCCAGCGGGTGGTTGATCAGCAGCAGTTCCATCACGCCCTTCTGCGCCTTCTCGGCGACAGGAGAGGTGATCTGCGACTTGACGACCATGCCGTCGGTGCAGGTGATGGTGCAGGAGGCCATCGGCTTGCGCTGGCCCTCGACCTCGACGATGCACTGGCGGCAGGCGCCCGCGGGGTCGAGGAGCGGGTGGTCGCAGAAGCGCGGGATCTCGATGCCGAGGAGTTCGGCGGCGCGGATGACCAGGGTCCCCTTGGGGACGCTGATCTCGATGCCGTCGATGGTCAGCGTGACCAGGTCCTCGGGCGGGATGGCCGCCTCGCCGCCCCCGGAGGGCGCACTCGTGGTGACTGTCATGCGTTCACCCCCCGGTGAGCGTTCTTGCCGTCGGTGTTCTTGTCGTCGGCCCAGGCCGTGGACCGGGCGGGGTCGAAGGGGCAGCCCTTGCCGGTGATGTGCTGCTCGTACTCCTCGCGGAAGTACTTCAGCGAGGAGAAGATCGGCGAGGCCGCGCCGTCGCCGAGCGCGCAGAACGACTTGCCGTTTATGTTGTCGGCGATGTCGTTGAGCTTGTCGAGGTCGGCCATCTCGCCCTGGCCGGACTCGATGTCGCGGAGCAACTGGACGAGCCAGTAGGTCCCTTCGCGGCAGGGTGTGCACTTGCCGCAGGACTCGTGGGCGTAGAACTCGGTCCAGCGGGTGACGGCCCGCACGACGCAGGTCGTCTCGTCGAAGCACTGGAGCGCCTTGGTGCCGAGCATGGACCCGGCGGCGCCGACGCCCTCGTAGTCGAGGGGGACGTCGAGGTGCTCCTCGGTGAACATCGGGGTCGAGGAGCCGCCCGGCGTCCAGAACTTCAGCCGGTGGCCGGCCCGCATGCCGCCGCTCATGTCGAGGAGCTGGCGCAGCGTGATGCCGAGCGGGGCCTCGTACTGGCCGGGGCTGGTGACATGGCCGCTGAGCGAGTAGAGCGTGAAGCCCGGGGACTTCTCGCTGCCCATCGACTTGAACCAGTCCTTGCCCTTGTTCAGGATCGCGGGAACCGACGCGATGGACTCGACGTTGTTCACCACAGTGGGACAGGCGTACAGACCGGCGACCGCAGGGAAGGGGGGCCGCAGCCGGGGCTGGCCCCGCCGTCCTTCGAGAGAGTCGAGCAGCGCGGTTTCCTCACCACAGATGTACGCACCGGCGCCCGCGTGCACCGTGAGTTCCAGATCGAGTCCTGAACCCAGGATGTTCGTCCCCAGATAGCCCGCCTCGTACGCCTCTCGTACCGCCTCGTGCAGTCGTCGCAGCACGGGGACGACCTCACCGCGCAAGTAGATGAACGCGTGCGAGGAACGGATCGCGTAACAGGCGATCACGATGCCCTCGATGAGGCTGTGCGGGTTCGCGAAGAGGAGCGGGATGTCCTTGCAGGTTCCCGGCTCCGACTCGTCGGCGTTGACCACCAGATAGTGCGGTTTGCCGTCTCCCTGCGGGATGAACTGCCACTTCATCCCGGTGGGGAAGCCGGCGCCCCCGCGCCCGCGCAGACCGGAGTCCTTGACGTACGCGATGAGGTCGTCGGGGTCCATGGCGAGGGCCTTGCGCAGACCCTCGTAGCCCTCGTGACGGCGGTAGGTGTCCAGGGTCCACGATGCGGGCTGGTCCCAGAAGGCGGAGAGGACGGGGGCGAGCAGCTTCTCGGGGCTCGTCCCGTTGTGGTCGATCTCGGCGGCCAAGGTCATCACTCCCCCTCCTCGGCTGTCGGCCCGGCCGGGTGCTCCGGGTCGGACGCCGAGGTCTGCTGCGGTGCGTCGTGCGAGCTGAGGCGCTCGGTCGGCGACGGATCGTGGACCTGCGCGTCGTGCGGTGGCGCGTCCTGGGACTGTCCGGCGCGCGGGGAGACCACGCGCGCCTTCGGCAGCGCCTCGCCCTTGGCGAGCTTCAGCCCGATGAGGGAGGCGGGGCCCGCGCCGCCGGTGGCCTCGACGGCGCCGGGGCGCTCGTCGGGGAAACCGGCCAGGATGCGGGCGGTGTCCTTGTAGGAGCAGAGGGGAGCGCCGCGGGTGGGCTCGACGGTCCGGCCGGCGATCAGGTCGTCGACCAGCCGGGTGGCGCTCTCGGGCGTCTGGTTGTCGAAGAACTCCCAGTTGACCATCACGACGGGCGCGAAGTCGCAGGCGGCGTTGCACTCGATGTGTTCGAGGGTGACCTTGCCGTCCTCGGTGGTCTCGTTGTTGCCGACCCCGAGGTGCTCCTTGAGCGTGTCGAAGATGGCGTCGCCGCCCATGACCGCGCACAGGGTGTTGGTGCAGACGCCGACCTGGTAGTCGCCGCTCGGCCTGCGCCGGTACATGGAGTAGAAGGTCGCGACGGCGGTGACCTCGGCGGTGGTGAGGTCGAGCGTCTCGGCGCAGAAGGCCATGCCCGTACGGGAGACGTATCCCTCCTCGGACTGCACGAGGTGCAGCAGCGGCAGCAGGGCGGAGCGGCTGCCGGGGTAGCGGGCGAGCACCTCCCTCGCGTCCGCGTCGAGCCGGGCGCGCACCTCGGCCGGGTAGGGGGTGGCGGGGAGCTGCGGCATCCCCAGACTGACGTCTTGGCGTGAGGTGGTCACCGGTCGACGCCTCCCATCACGGGGTCGATGGACGCGACGGCGACGATGACGTCGGCGACCTGGCCGCCCTCGCACATCGCCGCCATGGCCTGCAGGTTGGTGAAGGACGGGTCGCGGAAGTGGACCCGGTAGGGGCGGGTGCCGCCGTCGGAGACGACGTGCACGCCGAGTTCGCCCTTGGGGGACTCGACGGCGGTGTACGTCTGTCCGGCGGGGACCCGGAAGCCCTCGGTCACCAGCTTGAAGTGGTGGATCAGGGCCTCCATGGAGGTGCCCATGATGTTCCGGATGTGGTCGAGCGAGTTGCCGAGTCCGTCCGGGCCGAGAGCGAGCTGGGCGGGCCAGGCGATCTTCTTGTCGGCGACCATCACCGGCCCGGGCTCCAGGCGGTCGATGCACTGCTCGATGATGCGCAGCGACTGGCGCATCTCCTCCAGCCGGATGAGGAAGCGTCCGTAGGAGTCGCAGGTGTCGGCGGTCGGGACGTCGAAGTCGTAGGTCTCGTAGCCGCAGTACGGGTCGCTCTTGCGCAGGTCGTGCGGGAGGCCGGCGGAGCGCAGCACCGGGCCGGTGGCGCCGAGCGCCACGCAGCCGGTGAGGTCGAGGTAGCCGACGTCCTTCATCCGGGCCTTGAAGATGGGGTTGCCGGTGGCGAGCTTGTCGTACTCCGGCAGGTTCTTCTTCATGGTCTTGATGAACTCGCGCAGCTGGTCGACCGCGCCCGGGGGCAGGTCCTGGGCGAGGCCGCCGGGGCGGACGAACGCGTGGTTCATGCGCAGGCCGGTGAAGAGCTCGAAGAGGTCGAGAACCAGTTCACGATCGCGGAAGCCGTAGATCATGATCGTGGTCGCGCCGAGCTCCATGCCGCCGGTGGCGATGCACACGAGGTGCGAGGCGAGCCGGTTGAGCTCCATCAGCAGGACGCGCAGGACGGTGGCCCGGTCGGGGATCTGGTCCTCGATGCCGAGGAGCTTCTCGACGCCCAGGCAGTACGCCGTCTCGTTGAAGAACGGCGTCAGGTAGTCCATCCGCGTGACGAAGGTGGTGCCCTGTGTCCAGTTGCGGAATTCGAGGTTCTTCTCGATGCCGGTGTGGAGGTAGCCGATGCCGCAGCGGGCCTCGGTGACGGTCTCGCCGTCGATCTCCAGGATGAGGCGCAGCACGCCGTGCGTGGACGGGTGCTGGGGACCCATGTTGACGATGATGCGCTCGTCGTCGGACTTGACGGCGGATTCGACGACCTCGTCCCAGTCGCCGCCGGTGACCGTATATACAGTCCCCTCGGTGGTCGCTCGGGGTGTCGCGTGGGGAGTGGTCATCAGGAGTACGACCTCCGCTGGTCCGGAGCCGGGATCTGGGCGCCCTTGTACTCGACGGCGATGCCGCCGAGCGGGTAGTCCTTGCGCTGCGGGAAGCCCTGCCAGTCGTCCGGCATCATGATCCGGGTCAGGGCCGGGTGCCCGTCGAAGACGAGCCCGAAGAAGTCGTACGCCTCGCGCTCGTGCCAGTCGTTGGTCGGGTAGACCTCGACGAGCGACGGGATGTGCGGGTCGCTGTCCGGGACGGACACCTCCAGCCGGATCAGCCGGCCGTGGGTGAGCGAGCGCAGGTGGTAGACGGCGTGCAGCTCGCGGCCCTTGTCGCCCAGGAAGTGGACGCCGCTCACGCCGGTACAGAGCTCGAAGCGCAGGGCGGGGTCGTCGCGCAGGGTGCGGGCGACCTGGACCAGGTGCTCGCGGGCGATGTGGAAGGTCAGCTCGTCACGGTCGACGACGGTCTTCTCGATGGCGTTGGAGGGGAGCAGGTCCTGTTCCTCCAGGGCCCCTTCGAGCTCGTCGGCCACCTCGTCGAACCAGCCGCCGTAGGGCCGGGAGGAGGCTCCCGGCAGGGTCACGGTGCGGACGAGGCCGCCGTAGCCGGAGGTGTCGCCGCCGTTGTTCGCGCCGAACATGCCCTTGCGGACGCGGATGACCTCGCCGCCGGTGTCGCGCGGGGCGGGTACGGCGTTGCCGTTCTGCTCCTCGCCGTGGGTGTTGTCGCTCACCGCAGGAGCCCCTTCATCTCGATCAGGGGCAGTGCCTTGAGGGCCGCTTCCTCGGCCTCGCGGGCGGCTTCCTCCGCGTTGACCCCGAGCTTCCCGTCCTGGATCTTCTGGTGGAGCTTGAGGATGGCGTCCAGCAGCATCTCGGGACGGGGCGGACAACCCGGCAAATAGATATCTACCGGAACAATGTGATCAACACCCTGCACAATGGCGTAGTTATTGAACATTCCACCCGATGACGCGCAAACCCCCATGGAGATGACCCACTTGGGATTCGGCATCTGGTCGTAGACCTGCCGCAGGACGGGCGCCATCTTCTGGCTCACCCGGCCCGCGACGATCATCAGGTCCGCCTGGCGCGGCGATCCGCGGAAGACCTCCATCCCGAACCGGGCCAGGTCGTAGCGGCCGGCGCCGGTCGTCATCATCTCGATGGCGCAGCAGGCTAGTCCGAACGTGGCCGGGAAGACGGAGGACTTCCGCACCCAGCCCGCGGCCTGCTCGACCGTGGTCAGAACGAAGCCGCTCGGCAGTTTCTCTTCGAGTCCCATGGTGTGCCCCTCAGCCCCTCAGTCCCATTCCAGGCCGCCGCGACGCCATACATACGCGTAGGCGACGAAGACGGTGAGCACGAAGAGCAGCATCTCCACGAGCCCGAAGATCCCGAGGGCGTCGAAGGAGACCGCCCAGGGATAGAGGAAGACGATCTCGATGTCGAAGACGATGAACAGCATCGCCGTCAGGTAGTACTTGATCGGGAAGCGGCCGCCTCCGGCGGGAGTCGGGGTGGGTTCGATACCGCACTCGTACGCTTCGAGCTTTGCCCGGTTGTAGCGCTTGGGGCCGATAAGCGTGGCCATGACCACGGAGAAGATCGCAAACCCTGCCCCGAGGGCGCCGAGCACGAGGATGGGCGCGTAGGCATTCACGCTCCTCGCTCCTTCCAGTCGTCCTTGACCTTTGGACCGCATCGGGCGACCGGCTCGCCACCTCACCAAGATCGTGCACATGTGAGGCAGTTCACAAGCCCGACTGCCCCGCATCCTATGCCTGGTCCCCTGTGATCTGCGACACGGGGTACGACAACGGCTTTGTGATCTCCACCACCTGACGAAGGATCATGAAGTCGTATGAGCGGTGATCTTCGTACGCGAAGCGGCCGAGTGATCACGAGACGTGACATTCGATGGTGTTACCGCTGGTCAAAAGCGTGCGGCGCTATCAATCGAAGGCCCGTACAAGCAAATTGGCGATGGACGCGCCGGGGTGATAAGAGCACCGTCCGACCTCGACGCCCACACGGACGAGGGGCGGCGGGAATCGACGGGACATGTGCACGCATTCACGAGGTTCCGGATCACCCGCCCGGCGGTGCCCCGCACTCCGGTCCGGCCTCGCACGCCGACGCGCGTCGCGGCCGCGAGGGTTGCCCGCCCCGGCGCACGCACACTGTGACCTGCGCCACTCGATCCCCCACCCCAGGAAACCGGGCTTGGCCATCGGTGTGAACGGATGGTAAGCGACGGGCAATTCGGGCGTATTACCGAAAGGCCGTGATCACGGGCCCGATCACGACTGCCCGTTTTGCCCGTTACGGCGTCAATAAAGGCGCTCAGAAAGCGGATTCACAGATTCCGAACGTAACTGTGTCGCAACACACGTTTCTTGATGGGACCCCTACAGCCCTGATAGCGCTAGTACCCATGTCCCACACCGCTCACATACCCAGCCACCGGAAGCCCCGTCAGCGCGCCTCGAAGTCGGCACTGCGGGCCGGAGTTGCCGGTGGCGTCCTCAGCACCATCGCGGTCGCGGGTGCCGCCGGTCCGGCCCAGGCCGAGCCGGTGACCCAGACGATCGAGATGCCCACGATCACGGCCGATCTCTCCACCGCTGTGGCCGCCTCCGCTCAGGCCACCCAGCAGGTCGCCCTCGACCTGGAGACGCAGGCCGCAGAGGACGCCGCGGCCCAGAAGGCCGCCAAGACGGCCAAGAAGGCCCACGCCGAGGCCGTCCGCAAGGACGAGGCCAAGAAGAAGGCCGAAGCCGCCGCGAAGGCCAAGGCCGAGGCAGAGGCCGAGGAGCGCGCCGAGCGCGCCTCCCGGACCTCCGAGCGCACGACGCTCAGCGCCTCCTCCGGCTCCTCGGACTCCGGCAGCTCCGCCTCCGCGCCCTCCCCCTCCTCGAACGTGAGCGGTTCCGCCGCCTCCATCGTGGCGTTCGCCAAGGCCCAGGTCGGCGACGCGTACGTCTCCGGCGGCACCGGCCCGAACGCGTGGGACTGCTCGGGCCTCGTCCAGGCCGCCTACCGCACGGCGGGCATCGACCTGCCGCGCGTCTCGCAGTCGCAGTCGACCGCCGGCACCCAGGTCTCCCTGGACAACCTGCTGCCCGGCGACATCCTGTACTGGGGCGGCGCGGGCAGCGCGTACCACGTGGCGATCTACGTCGGCGGCGGCGAGTTCGTCGGTGCGCAGAACTCCAGCACCGGCACGGTGCAGCGCTCCATGGACTACGACCGGCCGACCGGCGCGGTCCGCGTTCTCTGATTCACCAGCGGGTCCCCGGGTGTTCTCCCGGCGACCCGTGGCGCCCCTGGGCGCTCCTGTGCACGGCTGAGGGCCGCCGCTCCCCCGCTCGGGGGCGGCGGCCCTTCGCCGTCGCCGTCGCGGCGACGAGCAGCGCCAGGACCATCAGCAGGGCGCTCACCCAGACCGGCGCCCGGTAGCCGAACCCGGCGTCCAGGGCCAGACCGCCCGCCCACGGGCCCACCGTCGCCCCCAGGTTGAACGCGGTCGTCGAGAAGGCCCCGGCCAGCGTCGGGGCCCCGGGGGCGAGGCCCAGGACCCGGGTGATCAGGGCGGTGCCCGTGCCGAAGGCGAACAGGCCGAGCAGCGGCACCAGCACGAGGGCCGACACCGGGCTGCCCGCCGTCAGGGCGAGCGCGGCCCAGCCGAGGGCGAGCGCGGCCATGCCCGTGGCGACGACGGCGACCGGGCGGGCGTCGGCGAACCGGCCCGCCAGCGTGACCCCGGCGAACGAGCCCGCCCCGAAGAGCGCCAGGGACACCGGCACCCACCCCTCGCCCAGACCCGTCTCCCGGGTGAGCAACGGCTCCAGGTAGGAGAACGTGCAGAAGGTCGCCCCCTGCACCAGGGCCATCGTGAGCAGGACCGGCCGCAGCAGGGGCCCGGTCAGCGCCCGCAGTTCGTCGCGCACGGGCACGGGAGCGGAAGCGGAAGCGGGTACGGGAGCGGCGCCCACGCCCGTACCGTTCTGGCCGCCCCGGTCGGCCCGCCCGCCCGGGATGGAGCGCAGGACCGCGAGGAACGCGGGCAGCGAGACGATCGCGACGGCCCAGAAGGCCGACCGCCACCCCCACCGCTCCCCCAGCACCGCGCCGGCCGGTACGCCCACCACGCAGGCGATCGTCACGCCGCCGACCACCACGGCGGTGGCCCGGCCCTTCAGCCGGTCGGGGACCATCGCGACGGCGGTCGTCAGGGCGACCGCCCAGAACCCCGCGTTGGCGAGGGCCCCGACGAAGCGGGTCGCGAGGAGCACCCCGTAACTCGGGGTGAGAGCGCCGGCGACATGGACGGCGACGAACACCGCGAGGAAGAGGAGCAGGGCGCGGCGGCGCGGCCAGCTGCGGCCGGCGAGCGCCATGAGGGGTGCGCCGACCACCATTCCGACGGCGAAGGCCGAGGTGAGGAGGCCGGCGGCGGAGAGGGAGACGTCGAGGTCGGCGGCGATGCCCGAGAGCAGCCCGGACAGCATGAACTCGGAGGTGCCCTGGGCGAAGACCGCGAGCCCGAGGACGTAGACGGCGAATGGCATGGGTGAGTAGCCCCTTGGACGGAACCGTCGGGTGGACAGACAGACCGGGTGCGGGGATACGGGCCGCGCGGACGCCCTCGCCGCAGCCTGTGGGGCCCGGCGGGGGCGGCGCTCAGGAGTGCCCGGCGGTGAGCGGCCGGTGGCACGAATCCTGCGTACGGCGGTGGTTCGGCGCGTACGCGAGGGGGAACGGCCCGTACCCGCGGTGATCCGGCGGGCGTGGAACCGTGATGAAGGAGGCCGGGGACCCCAGGGGTCAGCCGGCGACGCTCAGCGGGAACACGGCCACCGGCGCACCGGTGGCCGGAGTCTGTCGGACTCGGGGCTGTTCATGGGAGGGGAGGCTACCGGGCGGGCGGCCGGACCACCAGCGGTTTCCCGGCCGGGGCCGGAGAGCCGGAGGAGCCGCCCCCGCCGCTCAGCGGCGGCGGGGGCGGCGGTTCGGCCGCTCCTGCTCCTTGGCCGAGGTGGTGGGCGCGGGCAGCGCGTCGTACACGGCGTCGAAGTCCTCGTCGTCGTCCGGCGCGGTCAGGTCCACGGTGAAGCGGGGCTCCAGGAAGAGGCCCTGGTGCTGGGGCAGGGAAGCGGTGGTCATGGCTCTGTCTGTCCTTGGGGTCGAGCAGCGCTGTAGCGGCTTTTCTGTACCCCGCCGGCCTGCGTTCAATGTGAGAGTGCGTCAAAGAAGATGTGACGCGCCGCGTGTCGCCACGGTGGGCGGGGCAGGCGTCGGCCGGTCCGGGTCGTTGACGGCCCGGCAGGCGCGCAAATCATCGCACACGATCACCTGGGGCGATGAGGATTAACCCGGGTGTGAAGCGGAGCGGCTGGTTCGGCAGTGTCGTGGGGGCACGTCAGAGGACGACGCGGAAGTGGGTGGTCAGCCGCCGGTCCTCGCCCAGGACGTGGAACGCCAGGCCGGGCGGCTGGTCCCGGTCCGCCGGCAGGTCGCCCTCCCAGGGCAGGCGCAGGGTCCAGGTGACGGCGGGGCCGACGATCAGGGGGCGGCCGGCGAAGGCCGAGGCGGCGGCCGTGTGGGCGTGCCCGGTGAGGACGGCGACGACCCGGGGGTGGGCGGCCAGCAGGGCGGCGAGCCGCTGGGGCTCCTGGAGCATCCCGGCGTCCGGCAGCGGGTGGTGGAGCTCGACGGGCGGCTGGTGGAAGGCGATCAGCGCCGGGACGTCGTCGGGCAGCCCGGTGAGCGTGGTGTCGATCCACGCCAGCGTCTGTGCGTCGAGGCGTCCCTCGTCGCGGCCGGGGATCGTGGAGTCGCACATCAGGACGGCGCATCCGGCGATGCGGTGGACCCGGTTGACCGGCGCGCTGTCCGGCGCCTCCCCGAGGAAGGCCTTGCGGTAGGCGGGGCAGGCGTCGTGGTTGCCCGGGCAGGCGAGCACGGGGAACGGCGCGTCCAGCAGGCGTACGGCCTCCTCGTACTCGGCCTCGGCCGCGTGGTCGGCGATGTCCCCGGTGACCAGCAACGCGTCGACCGGGCGGGGCAGGGCCCGCAGATGGTCCATGACGCGGGCGGCCCGCCGTGTCGCGCGCTCGCTGCCGTCCAGGTGCAGATCGCTGATCTGAGCAAGCAGCATGTGCGGCCCTCCCCCATTGCCTAATGTCAATTCACGTTCTTCCGTTAGGACTCTAGAGTGGGAGGGGCGGACGTTCAAGAGGGGGCGGAGGGAGCGAGCAGTGGCACAACGACCCGTGTTGGAGCTGGTGGGCACCATCCGGCACGACGGAGACGGTGGAGTCCTCGACGACCTGGAGACGGTCCGGGGAGCGAACCACTGGCTGCGGCAGCAGCCCGGTCTGCCGGCCGCCGTCACCGGGGGGTGCGTCGTCGACGAGGAGCTCAGGGAGGCGGTCGTCGGCGTACGGCGGGCTGTCCGGGCCCTGTTCGCACGGGCGGTCAGCCCGGCCCCGCCCAGCCCGGCCGACGCCCACCGCCTGCCGCCCGCCGACGAGGCGCTGGCCCTGCTGAACGCGGCCGCCGCCCGGGAACCGGTCGCACCCCAACTGCGCTGGCCCGCCGAAGGCCCGCCCGCGGCGGGCCTGTTGTCCACCGAGGACGACCCCGGAGTACGGCTGGTGGCGGCGCTGGCGCGCGACGCCGTCGACTTCCTGAGCGGGCCGCAGCGCGAGCACCTGCGGGCCTGCCACGCGCCGCGCTGCGTCCGGTACTTCGTCAAGAGCCACGGCCGTCAGGAGTGGTGCAAGCCGTCCTGCGGCAACCGGGCCCGGGTGGCCCGCCACTACGAGCGGACGCGCGGGACGGCGGGCGGAGTGGGTCCGCCCGCCGTCGCGGAGCCAAGCGCGGCCGCTGTCAGGCCTTCGGGGCCACCTTCGACAGGCCGTTGATGATGCGGTCCATCGCGTCGCCGCCCTGCGGGTCGGTCAGGTTGGCCAGCATCTTGAGCGTGAACTTCATCAGCAGCGGGTGGGTCAGGCCGCGCTGCGTGGCGACCTTCATGATCTTCGGGTTGCCGATCAGCTTCACGAAGGCGCGGCCCATCGTGTAGTAGCCGCCGTAGGTCTCCTTGAGGACCTTCGGGTAGTTGTTCAGGGCCAGTTCACGCTGGGCGGGGGTGGCACGGGCGTGGGCCTGGACGATGACGTCGGCCGCGATCTGGCCCGACTCCATGGCGTACGCGATGCCTTCGCCGTTGAACGGGTTGACCATGCCGCCCGCGTCGCCGACGAGCAGGAGGCCCTTGGTGTAGTGCGGCTGCCGGTTGAACGCCATCGGGAGGGCCGCGCCACGGATCGGCATCGTCATGTTCTCCGGGGTGTAGCCCCAGTCCTCCGGCATCGAGGCGCACCAGGCCTTGAGGACCTCGCGCCAGTCCAGCTCCTTGAAGGCGGAGGAGGAGTTGAGGATGCCGAGGCCCACGTTGGAGGTGCCGTCGCCCATGCCGAAGATCCAGCCGTAGCCGGGCAGCAGTCGGTCCTCGGCGCCGCGCTTGTCCCACAGCTCCAGCCAGGACTCCAGGTAGTCGTCGTCGTGGCGGGGCGAGGTGAAGTACGTCCGGACGGCGACGCCCATCGGGCGGTCCTCGCGGCGGTGCAGGCCCATCGCCAGGGAGAGCCGGGTGGAGTTGCCGTCGGCGGCGACGACGAGCGGGGCGTGGAAGGTGACCGGGGTCTTCTCCTCGCCGATCCTCGCCTCGACGCCGGTGATGCGGCCGGTGCGCTCGTCGCGGATGGGCGCGCCCACGTTGCAGCGCTCGTACAGCCGGGCGCCGGCCTTCTGCGCCTGCCGGGCCAGCTGCTCGTCGAAGTCGTCGCGCTTGCGCACCAGCCCGTAGTCCGGGTAGGAGGCGAGGTCCGGCCAGTCCAGCTGGAGCCGTACGCCGCCGCCGATGATGCGCAGGCCCTTGTTGCGCAGCCAGCCCGCCTCCTCGGAGATGTCGATCCCCATGGAGACGAGCTGTTTCGTGGCGCGGGGCGTGAGCCCGTCGCCGCAGACCTTCTCCCGGGGGAAGGCGGTCTTCTCCAGAAGCAGGACGTCGAGTCCGGCCTTGGCGAGGTAGTAGGCGGTCGTGGAGCCGGCTGGGCCCGCTCCGACGACGATCACGTCCGCGCTGTGCTCGGAGAGGGGCTCGGTCACGGTCGGATCTCCCGAAGACTCGAATTCGCGTGCCGCGCGGCACATGTCCCGTGCAGTCTATGGGTGCCTGCGAACCAACCCTCCGAAGGGCTCCCCGATGTCGATCGCACCTGCCACGCCCCACGCTTCGGCCCCCGCCGTACGCCTCCGTGTTCCGACGGACGAGGACGCCCTGAGCTGGCACCGGGTCTTCGACGACCCCGAGGTGATGGAGTTCTTCGGGGGCCGCCGGGCGGACCTCTCCGTGTACGAGGAGCTCACCGCGCGCCAGCGCCGGCACGACGCGGAGCTGGGCTACTGCCTGTGGACGCTCGCGGACGAGAACGACACCGTCCTCGGCTTCACCGGGGCGCAGCCGTGGCCGCACACGCACTACGGGCCGGTCGGCGCGACCGAGATCGGCTGGCGCCTCGGCCGTCCGGCCTGGGGGCGCGGGTACGCCTCCGCCGCCGCCCGCACCACGCTGGAGCGGGTGCGGGCGGCGGGGGTGGGCGAGGTGGTCGCGCTGATCCACTCCCGTAACGCCCGGTCGATGGCGGTGGCGGAGCGGCTCGGGATGCGGCGGGCCGAGTCGTACGACACCCCGCGCGGCCAGCAGGCCGTCTGCTTCCGGCTGGAGCTGTGAGGCCGGGGCCGTTGCGGGATCAGGGCCTGTCGTTCGGATCAGGCCGGATCAGGGAGCGGGGTCCGGTGCGTGCAGCTGCAAGGCGGAGGAGGGAGTCACTGCGGAGCATTGGCGACCGACGACAACGCCGCAGATGCGCGTGCCGGGGCCCGCGAGCCCGGCCTGATCCGAACGACAGGCCCTAGGCGCGGGTGGCCCGGTGCAGGGCCACCACGCCGCCGGTCAGGTTGCGCCAGGCGACCTTCGACCAGCCGGCCTTCTGGAGCAGTGCGGCGAGGGCGGGCTGGTCGGGCCAGTCGCGGATGGACTCGGCGAGGTAGACGTACGCGTCCGGGTTGGAGGACACCGCGCGGGCGGCCGGCGGGATCGCCCGCATCAGGTACTCCGTGTAGACCGTGCGGAACGGGGTCCAGACGGGCTGCGAGAACTCGCAGATCACGACCCGCCCGCCGGGCTTCGTCACCCGGTACAGCTCGCGGAGAGCGACCTCGGTGTCCTGGATGTTGCGCAGCCCGAAGGAGATCGTCACGGTGTCGAACGTCTCGTCCTTGAACGGCAGCTTCATGCCGTCGCCCGCCGTGAACGGCATCCACGGGTGGCGCTCCTTGCCGACCTTGAGCATGCCGAGCGAGAAGTCGCACGGCACGACGTAGGCGCCCGCCTTGACGAAGGGCTGCGAGGAGGTCGCCGTACCGGCCGCCAGGTCCAGGATCCTCTGCGCGGGGCGGGCGTCGACCGCCGCCGCGACCGCCTTGCGCCACAGCCGGGCCTGGCCCAGCGAGATCACGTCGTTGGTCAGGTCGTAGTTGGCCGCCACACCGTCGAACATCGAGGCGACTTCGTGCGGCTGCTTTTCCAGGGAGGCTCGGGTCACCCTTCCATTCAAGCAGCCCGGCCGCGGCGATCAGTGGGGGCGGTCTCCGGCGATCGCCACGCGTTCGGCGACCCGGCGGTGCGGGGCGTAGTCGTTGACCGCGTAGTGCTGGGTGGCCCGGTTGTCCCAGAACGCGACGTCGCCCGCGCGCCAGGAGAACCGCACCTGGAACTCCGGGGCGTGCGCCTGCTGGAACAGCAGCCGCAGCAGCCGGTCGCTCTCCTCCCGCGCGAACCCCGTGATCCGCGTGGTGAACGAGGCGTTGACGAAGATCGTCCGGCGGCCGGTCACGGGGTGCCGGCGCACCACCGGGTGCTCGACCGGCGGGAACTGCTCCTGGTGGGCCGCCAGCCGCTCCGGCGGAGAGAAGCGGGAGAAGCCGGGGATGAAGTCGTGCACCGCCCGCGCCCCCTCGATGCGCTCCTTCACCTCCGGGGCGAGATCGTCGTACGCGGCCGCCATGTCCGCCCACAGCGTGTCGCCGCCCACCGGCGGCACCTCCCGGAGCTGGAGGACCGCGCCGAGGGCCGGGCGCTCGCGGAAGGTGACGTCGGTGTGCCAGACGTTCTCGAAGGTGGGGACGGCGGTGCGGTCGAGCCGGGCCACCTCCGGGTCGTCGCCGGTGGCGAGCAGCGGGTTGGTCTCCAGCTCGCCCCAGTGCCCGGCGAACGCCCGCTGCTGCCGCGAGGTGAGGTGCTGGTCGCGGAAGAACAGCACCTTCCACTCCAGCAGCGCCCGGTCCAGCTCGGCGCGCACGGCCGCCTCCAGCGGGCGGGACAGGTCGACGCCGTGGATCTCCGCGCCGATGACCCGGCCGAGCGGGACCAGGCGGAAGCGCTCGTACGGGCGGTCGGTCCAGCCCTCCGGGACCCGGCGCAGCTCGCGCGGGCCCTCGTACAGTCCGTCGGCGGGGATGCGGTGGTCGCGCAGGACGGGGGGTGCGGTGGTGGTCATGAGGTTCTCCTCCTCCGGTGGGGGCCGTGCGTCTCGGCGCCGGTTGGGGCCGTGCGGCTCAGCTGGCCGCTTCGCGTACCGCCGTGCCGATCCCGGCGCGCAGCGCGGCGTACTCGGGCAGCCCGCGCAGCTCGTCGGGGTCGGTGCCGGTACGGGGCAGGTCGATGGGGATGTCCAGGGCGACGGTCCCCGGGCGGTTGGTGAGGACGACCGCCCGGGTGCCGAGGAAGACCGCCTCGTCCACGCTGTGGGTGACGAAGACCGAGGTGGTCCCGGTCTCGGCGCTCACGGTGCGCAGATCCTCCTGGAGCCGCTCCCGGGTCAGCGCGTCGAGCGCGGCGAACGGCTCGTCGAGCAGCAGGAGCCGCTTGCCGCCGGCCAGCGCGCGGGCGATGGCGACGCGCTGCTGCTGGCCGCCGGAGATCTGCCAGACGCGGCGGCCCGCCGTGTCCGCGAGCCCGACCCGCGCCAGCAACCCCGCGACGCGCTCCGGCCTTCTCGCGCGGGGCACGCCCGCGTACTTCAGCGCGAGGCCGATGTTGTCGCCGACCGTCCGCCAGGGGAAGAGGCGCGGCTGCTGGAAGACGATGCCCGCCTGGTCGCCGGGTTCGGGGCGCTCTCCGAAGACCTCGACCGCGCCCTCGGTGGCCTGCTCGAAGCCGGCGATCAGCCGCAGCAGGGTGCTCTTGCCGCAGCCGGAGGGGCCGACGAGGACCAGGAACTCCCCGGCCGGGATCTCCAGGGAGAGCGGGCCGAGGGCGGTGACCGCGTCCGCGCCCCGGCCGTAGGAGTGCCGGACGTCCGTCACCGAGACGACGGGGCCGGTGCTCTCGTCCGTACCGGCCGCCGCCTCGGGGGCCTTGCTGAGGTCAGGGGCTGACGGCATCGCTGAGCCCTTCCACGTGGATGGCCTCGCGCAGGGCCTCGATGTCCGGCGCGGAGTCGATCTGCTTCTGGTCGACGAGGAACTGCGCGGCGCTGCGCAGGTTGTCCGCCAGGCCGCCGACCTCGCCCGGAGCGCCGAGCCATGTGGCGTCGGCCTGCTCGGCGGGCTTGAGGAAGATGCCCTGCTTCAGCTGGGACCCCGCCTCGTCCGGGCTGATGCCGAGCTGCTTGCCCACGGCGGCCGACGCGGCGTCGGGATCGTCGTGGATCAGGTCGAGCGCCCGCGCCTGGGCCTTGCGCCAGGCGGGGAGCACGTCGGGGTGGGCCTTGAGGAAGCGGGTGGAGGCGACCCCGAGGTCGAGGGTGGGCTTGCCGCCGGCGGCGAGTTCGCGGCTGGAGACGATGACCTCGCCGGTCTTCTTCAGCTCCTCCAGCGTCGGCAGCCAGACGTAGGCGGCGTCGATGTCGCCGCGCGTCCAGGCGGCCAGGATGTCCTGCGGCTCCAGATCCAGCAGCTGGACCTTCGAGGCGTCGACCCCGGCCCGGTCGAGCGCCGCGAGCAGGCTGTAGTGGGAGGTGGAGCTGAACGGGGTGGCGACCTTCTTGCCCTCCAGGTCCTTCACGGAGGAGACCTTGGAGCCGTCGCGGGCGACCAGCGCCTCGTTGTCCCCGGCGACGTCGAGCACCCAGGTGACCTCGTACGGGATGTTCAGCGGCGCGGAGAGCCCCCGGGCCACGGGGCTGGAGCCGATCGCGGCGAGGTCCACGGACCCGGCGACGAACGCGGTGTTGATGCTGGCCCCGGAGTCGAACTTGGTCCACGTGATGTCGTAGCCGGGGAGCGCCTTCTCAAGCCAGCCCCTCTCCTTGACGATCAGATCGCCGCTGGGGAACGCCTGGTAGGCGATGCGTATCGTCTTGCCGCCGTCGCCCCCGTCGCCGGAGCCGCCGCCCTGGCCGCACGCCGTCACCGCCAGCAGGGCGCCGAGCGTCACGGCGAGGAAGGTGAGGCGGAGCGGGCCGCGTGTTCGGGGCATGTGCGTGTCCTTCGTACGGGAGGGGGAGGGGTGGGCGGAAAGGGGAAGGGCGGTCAGGCGTGGCCGCGCCACGGGGCGAGGCGGTCCGCCAGCAGGCGCAGGGCCGCGTCGATGAGCAGGCCGGAGATACCGATCGCGAAGAGGCCGAGCACGACGGTGTCGGACTGGTTGTAGCGCTGGGCGTCCCGGATCAGGCCGCCGATCCCCGGCAGTCCGTTGACGGTCTCGGCGGCGACGACGGAGGAGTACGCGATGCCGAAGGCGAGCCGCACGCCGACGAGGATCTCGGGCAGCGCGGAGGGCAGCACGACGGAGGTGACGACCTGTCCCCGCCGGGCCCCGATCGCCCGGGCCGCCTCGACCAGGGCCGTCGGCGCGGACGCCACGGCGGACGCGGTGGCGACGGCGACCGGCGGCATCGCGGCGATGGCCAGCAGCCACAGCTTGGGCGCCTCGTCGATGCCGAACCAGATGATCAGCAGGCTGAAATAGGCGAGCGGGGGCAGGGTGCGCAGGAACGCCACCGCGGGTTCCAGCACCACCCGCACCCACGGCAGCGTCCCCATGAGGACGCCGAGCACGAGCCCCGCCACCACGCCCGCACCGGCCCCGATGAAGATCCGGCGCAGGCTGATCCCGAGGTGCTCGACCAGGGTGTGCCCCTGGTAGCCCCGGACGCCGTCGTGCGTACCGGAGGTCTCCAGCAGCGCCCGCCACACGGCGGCGGGCGAGGGCACCAGCACCGGCGACCACAGCTGGAGCACGGTCACCAGCTGCCAGCCGCCGAGCAGGACGGCGAGCGCGAGGACCCGCAGTCCGATCCGGCGCAGCAGGGCGGCGCGTTCGGGACGGCGGCGGCCGCCGCCGGCGTTCGGCGGGCCCGGGGACGCCGGAGCGGCCGCGGCTTCGGCGGTCCGTTCCCGCAGGGACGGGGAGGTCGGCATGGAGGGATCTCCGGAGTCATGGAGCGTCGCCGGACCTGCGTCAGGCAGGCCGGAGGGACACGCGAGGGGCGGCGCTGGGAACGCGACGATGCGAGGGACGGGACCCGGAGGGGATCAGGCGCTCAAGGCGCTCAAGGTGCTGATACCGGGGACGCGCGCAGGCATCACGTGGGCATCACCGAGGATGCCGCGGCCGGCATCAACAGGATGCGCTGGAGACGCGGCAGAGATCGATGTGGAGGCACTCCACCAGAAAACGATCGACTGTCACGGGCGCTGTTCTAGCACAGCGCTTCGCTCGGACACCAGGATCCGCCAGGGAGTGAGACACCCCCGGACCGGTGCGTGGACGGGTGCGCACACCGTCTCGAACTGATCTTCACTTCTCTTCAACCTTTCCGGCACACGGGTGCTCTGTAAGGGGTGGGAGCCGAGGAGAGGGGAGAGCGGATGCCGGCAGGGGCGGAGCCCGCCATGGCGGACGGCGAGCGCGCCGCGTTCGAGGCGTACGCCCGGACCGGGCAGCGCCGGCTGTACCGGACGGCCTACCTGCTGTGCGGCGACGTCGAGGGCGCGCAGGACCTGACGCAGACGACGCTCGCCAAACTGTTCCAGCACTGGCGCAGGGCGAGCCGGGCGGACAACCTCGACGCCTACGCCAAGACCGTGCTGGTGCGCACCTTCGTCGCCGAACGCCGCCGCTCCGTAAGGGATCTGCTCGCCCACAACCGCAACGCGCCCCGCCCGCAGCCCAATCCCGCGCCGGGCGCCGACCTGCGGGTCACGCTGCTCGGGCTGCTCGCCGAACTCCCGCCCCGGGCCCGGGCGATGGTCGTCCTGCGCTACTGGGACGACCTGAGCGTGGAGACCGTCGCGTCGCTCCTGCGGTGCAGCGAGTCCACGGTGAAGAGCCAGTGCTCGCGTTCGCTCGTCCGCCTGCGCGCCCGGATGGGCGACGTCCAGCTCTACTCCACCGGAAGCTGAGGGCCGGTCATGACCCCTGAACCGCACGAGCTCCTGCCGCCCCGCGAGCACGGGGAGGGCGCCCCCGGCCACGGCACACCCGACGAGGAGCTGTTCCGGGACGCCCTGCACCGGACGGCCGGCCCGCTGTCCCTCCAGCCCGATCTGGTCCCCGACGCCGTACGGGAGGGCCACCGGCGGCGGGCCAGGAGCCGGGCGTACGCGGTCGCGGGCACCTTCGTCGCGGTGACCGCCCTGACTCTGGGCCTCTCCGTGCTCGGCCCGTGGCTGCTGTCGGGCCCGAACCAGGAACCCGCGTCGCCCGCCGGACCGTCCCTCTCCCTGCCCGCCCCCACGCCCACCCCGTCCCCCCGACGTACGGAGCCACTCCCCGACATGCCGAGCCCCACCGCCACCCCCGTGCCGACGGAGTCCGCGGCCGTGCCGCCCGTTCCCCCCGGGCCGCCCGCGCCCTCCCTGTCGGGCCCGCCCGGCCTCGGCCCCCAGGAGGCCCAGCGCCTGGCGGACTTCCGGCAGCAGGCGGCCGGGGTCCTGGACGCCCTGCTGCCCGCTTCGGTCGGGACCGTCCTGCCGGCCGGGGACGACCCGGAGGCCTACCAGGGGCGGCACGCCGGCGTCGTGCACCCCGTCCGGCTGGCGCTACGCCCGGATCCGGGGAGCCCGGAGCCCGCCTGCCGCGACCTCCCGGAGAAGGGGCTGACCTGCGAGTCCGTCACCCTGGACGACGGCACGCCCGCGCAGGCCTACCGGCAGTCCGTTGAGGGCCGGACGGGCACGGAGGTCTCCCTCCAGTACCGGTACGGCCGCAGCACGGTGGCGCTGTCCGTCGCGCCCGCGCCGACCGGGGCGGGCGGCACTCCCGTCACCGCCGAGGACCTCGTCCGGGTCGTCCAGAGCCCCCGGTTCCGGGAGCTGATCGCGTACGCCGACGAGAACCCGGTGGCGTGGAGCGGGGCCGCCTCGTGACGCGCCGCCGCACGACCGGCACCCTGCCGCCCGCGTCCGGGGAACCGGCCCGCGACGAGGACACGTTCCGGCTGCGCGTGCCGCCGCCCCGGAGTTCGGAGCCCACCCGGAGCGGGCCCCGGTCGGCTCCCCGTTCCGCGCCCGCTCCGCGGTCCCGGTCCGCGGTGCGGTCCCGGGTGCGGCGGCGGCAGCGGAACCGGCGGCGGGCGGCCGGGCTCGCCGTGCTGGCGCTCGCGGTCGCGGCGGGGGCGGCGCTCCTCGTGGGCCGCCCCTGGCAGTCCGGGGGCGGTCCGGCCGACGCGACCCCGGCCCCCTCCCGTACCGCTCCGGCGGGCGGACCGGACAACGCGTCAAAGCCTCTGGAGGACGCCCCCGCGCCCCCTCCCCCGCCGACCCCGTCGACCAGCCCGTCGGCCGAGGCCGGGGCGGAGGCGGAAGACGACCCCCGGGCCGAGGACATCCCCGCCTCGGGGCCCGGCACGTTCACCGTGGCCCGGGCGGGCGTCACGGCGAAGGGCGGGGGCAGCGCCTACCGGGTCGAGGTGGAGAACGGCAGCGGCGTCGACCCCGACCGGGCCGCCGCCGACATCGCCGACGTCCTCGCCGACCCGCGCGGCTGGAGTCACGGCGGCGAGCGCTCGGTCCGCCAGGTCGCCGACGGATCGGCCGGACTGGTGATCCGGATCGCCACTCCGGCGACCACCGACCGGATGTGCGGCGAGTACGGCCTGAACACGCGCGGCGAGGTCAACTGCCGGGGCGGCGAGAAGGTGATGGTCAACCTGAAGCGCTGGCAGCTCGGTTCACCGCAGTTCGACGGGCCGGTCTCCGAGTACCGGGCGCTGATCGTGAACCACGAGGTCGGCCACTGGCTGGGGCGCGGCCACGAGACCTGCCCGGGGAAGGGCCGCCCCGCGCCCGCGATGATGCAGCAGATCGACGGACTGAAGGGCTGCGTCGCCAACGCCTGGCCGTACGACGCGAAGGGACGCTATCTGGGCGGCCCGAAGGTGCCGTGACGCCTGCGGGGGAGGCGGCCTCAGCGGGCGCGGTGCACGAGCCGCCCCGCGAGCACGGTCGCCACGCAGGGCCGGGGCCCTCCCCCGTACAGCGCCGCCTCGTCGGCCACGTCGAAGACAGCGAGGTCGGCCCGGCCGCCCACCCTCAGCGGGCCGTGCGCCGTACGGGCCAGATCACCGCCCGCCGCGAAGGGATCCAGGTCCGGCGGACCGTTCCGTTGGGGCGGGGGCTCGCCGGGCCCCTCGCTCACCGGCGGGGCCGGGACCTGCACGAGGCCCGACCGGGCGACGGCGGTGCGCAGCGCCGGGTCGTCCGCGCCGAAGGGGCCCGCCACGTGCGTCGTGCCGTGCCGCAGCATCCGCTGGAGCCCGCGCCGCACGCTGCCCGCCCGCCGGGCCGGGTCCATCGTCGCCGCCAGCCGCTCGAACTGCTCGCCCCGGAGCGGGAGTTCGCCCAGCTCGTCGGCCTCGCGGGGGTCCGGGTGGTAGCAGCGGGTGAGCAGTTCGGCGGCCCGGTCCTGGCGCAGTCCGGGCGTGAGGAGGCCGGGCCAGCGGCGGACCCGGGCGGCCGGGTGCGCGGCGGCGACCTCCTCGTAGGTCCCGAGGGCGGCGATCCGGTCGCCGTCCACCGCCACCGCCCCGTCCACGACGGCCGCCGCGCCGAGCGGAAGGAGCAGCGGCGCGGCGTGAATGGTCAGCACGGGGGCGAGGGCCTTTCGTCTGGATCAGGCCGGATCAGGGAGCGGGGTCCGGTGCGTGCAGCTGCAAGGCGGAGGATTGAGGCATGGCGGAGCCACGGTGATTGACGACAACGCGGGAGGGGGCCCCTCCCTGCTCGAGCGGAGCCGAGAGCTTGGGGGAGTGCGTGCCGGACCCCGCGAGCCCGGCATGATCCAGACGAACGGCCCTAGTTGGCGTTGAGGAGCTTCAGCTCCGGGTGGGCCGTGCCGCCCTCGATCGCGGTGGACGAGATGTGCGAGACGACGCGCTCGTCGACCGGGTCCATCGCCGGGTCGTCGTGCACGACGAGGTGCTCGTACGTCGTGGCGCGCTGCGCGGGGACCCGGTCCGCCTTGCGGATCAGGTCGATGATCTCCAGCCGGTTGGAGCGGTGCTTGGCCCCGGCCGAGGAGACGACGTTCTCCTCCAGCATGATCGAGCCGAGGTCGTCCGCGCCGTAGTGCAGCGACAGCTGGCCGACCTCCTTGCCCGTGGTCAGCCAGGAGCCCTGGATGTGGGCCACGTTGTCGAGGAAGAGCCGGGCGATGGCGATCATCCGCAGGTACTCGAAGAGCGTGGCCTGCGTCTGGCCCTTCAGCTTGTTGTTCTCCGGCTGATAGGTGTACGGGATGAAGGCGCGGAAGCCGCCCGTACGGTCCTGGACGTCCCGGATCATCTTCAGGTGCTCGATGCGCTCGGCGTTGGTCTCGCCGGTGCCCATCAGCATGGTGGAGGTGGACTCCACGCCGAGGCCATGGGCGATCTCCATGATCTCCAGCCACCGCTCGCCGGACTCCTTGAGCGGGGCGATCGCGGTGCGCGGCCGGGCGGGCAGCAGCTCGGCGCCCGCGCCGGCGAAGGAGTCGAGCCCGGCGGCGTGGATGCGGCTGATGGCCTCCTCGGCGGAGACCTTCGAGATCCGGGCCATGTGCTCGATCTCGGAGGCGCCCAGCGAGTGGATGACCAGCTGCGGGTACGCCTTCTTGATCGCGGAGAAGTGCTCTTCGTAGTACTCCACGCCGAAGTCCGGGTGGTGGCCGCCCTGGAACATGATCTGGGTGCCGCCCAGCTCCACGGTCTCCGCGCAGCGGCGCAGGATGTCGTCGAGGTCGCGGGTCCAGCCCTTGTCGGTGGCCTTGGGCGGGGCGTAGAAGGCGCAGAACTTGCAGGCCGTCACGCACACGTTGGTGTAGTTGATGTTGCGCTCGATGATGTACGTCGCGATGTGTTCCGTACCGGCGTAGCGGCGGCGGCGTACGGCGTCGGCGGCGGCGCCCAGCGCGTGCAGGGGCGCGGACCGGTAGAGGTCGAGCGCCTCCTCCGGGGTGATCCGACCGCCCTCGGCGGCTCGGTCGAGGACGGGCTGAAGGTCGGCCTTCTCGGTCACCGGGCTGTCACCTTTCGGCGGTTTTTTTGAGGATCCTCGGACCGATCCAGCGTACGCCAGCCCCTTGCGCGATCAGCCGCCGGACCGGGTGAGCTTCCCGTACGGGAGACCGGCGGCGCGTTCCTTCGATCGGTAGTCCAGGGTGCCGTCGTCGGCGAGACGGAAGACCAGGTCGGCCTCGGTGCCGGTGCACAGGCCGGGGGTGCTGGGGCGGTCCGGGTCGGTGGCCTCGCGGATGTTCAGCTCCTGCGCGGTGCCGGAGGCGAGGGTGCCGACGCTGTTGCAGGTGACGGTGATGCCGAGCTGGGAGATGGTCGTGCTCATCCGGACGACCCGCTCGCCCCGCTTCCCCGCGGTGAAGACCGCGGTGAGGGTGCCGTGGGGCTGGCCGGTCGTCTTCTCGGTGACGGGCCCCTCCCAGGTGCCGACGTACGCCTTCGGCAGCTCGCCGGCCGGGGCCTCGCCCGCGTCGTCGGACTCGGCGGGCTTCGGCTTCTCCCCGGCCGGCGGGGAGGTGGAGGCGGAGGACGACGGGTTCGCCGCGGTGTCGTTGCCCTGTTCGGCGTCGCCGCCCGGGAAGAGGCCGTCGAGCAGCCCCGTGCCGAGGGTGACGACGGCGAGCGCGCCCGCCACGGCCAGGGCGACGGTGCAGCTGACCCGGCGGCCGCGGCGTTCCCCGGTCGTCCGGCGGTCCTCGGCGCTGACGGTGAAGGAGAGACGCGGGTCGCCGGCCCGCTGCCCCGGCAGGCCGCTCGCGCCGCGCGTGCCGTCGCCGCCCTGCCGGTAGGTCCCGGCGTGCGCCGGGGGCGGGGGTCCGGTGGGGGCGGACCTGGCACGCGGAGGCATCGATGGCGGAGGCGGGGGCGGCGGGCCGTAGTCGTCCTGCGGATGCGGCGTCCCGTACGCGTCGTCCTGCGGATGCGGGGTCCGGAACGGCACGTCGTCCTGCGTCGCTTCCGGCGCCGCTTCACCCGGCGCTTCACCCGGCGCTTCCTGCGGACGCGGTGTCCCGTACGACGCTTCCCGCGGGTTCGGGGCGGGCGGGCCGGATACGCCGGGCCGGCCCTGTGCGGCCTCCCCCGGCCAGGGGCGAGGCCCGGCCCCCGCTCCCAGCGACGCGCTGCTGAAGGGCACCGGCCCCGACTGCACCGGCGCGTCCTGCGGTTCCAGGTCCAGCAGCGCCACAGCGGACCGGCTCACCTCGCGCACCAGGCCGCCCGGCAGCCAGCCGCCCGCCACCATCGCCGCCGCTCCGCCGGGAGCCAGCACCCGGGCGAGGTCGGCCGGGGCGGGGCGAGCTGCCGGGTCCTTGGCGAGGCAGCCCGCGACCACCTCGCGCAGCTCGCCCTCCAGGTCGCCCAGCTCGGGTTCCTCGTGGACCACCTTGTAGAGGAGTACGGCGGAGGAGTCGCCCGGGAAGGGGGCCGCGCCCGTCGCCGCGTACGCGAGCACCGCGCCGAGCGAGAAGACGTCGGCCGCGCCGGAGACGTCCCGGCCCCGGATCTGCTCGGGCGCCATGTAGCCGGGCGAGCCGACGGAGACCCCGGTGGAGGTCAGCGAGACGGTCGCGCCGAGGGCCCGGGCGATGCCGAAGTCGATGAGGCGGGGGCCGTCGAGAGCGAGCAGCACGTTGGACGGCTTCACGTCGCGGTGGACGATGCCCTGGTCGTGGACGGCCGCGAGGGCCTCGGCGAGACCCGCGCCCAGGGTGCGTACCGCGTGCTCGGGCAGCGGACCGTGCTCGGTGACCGCCTGGGAGAGCGGCGGCCCGGCGACGTAACCGGTGGCCACCCACGGCACCGGGGCGTCCGGGTCGGCGTCCAGGACGGGGGCCGTCCACTGGGCGCCGATGCGCCGGGCGGACTCCACCTCGCGCCGGAACCGGGCGCGGAACTGCTCGTCGAGGGCGAAGTGGGGGTGGACCACCTTGACCGCGACCGTGCGCCCACCCGCGCTGCGGCCGAGATAGACCCGGCCCATACCGCCCGCGCCGAGCCTGCCGAGCAGCCGGTAGGCACCGATGGTGTGCGGTTCGCCCGCTTCCAGCGGCTGCATATTGGACTCCCCCTGTGACCCCTGCGGACGGTGAACTGCCGACGGTCAACCGTGTGGACGGCCCGGACCCGGACCGAAGCCTAGGGCGCGCCACCGGCGTGGTCACCGGGAAACGGCCGGACCATTCCCCCTTCTCCGGTCAGGAGGGGATCTTTTCGCCCCGGGGAAAGGCGCGAATGTGTTGTTGCGCCGCCCGTCATTCCGCAGCCGGCAGGCCTATCGGGATTGCCTGCCCGGGAACGGGAAAGGGAATTCTTCCTTTCCCGGATGTGCGGCCGCCGAGATCCCCGGTTCAGCCGCCGAGCAGCTCCACGCGGACGTCGGCCGGGTAACCGGTGTCCCGGCCGGTGCGGCGGGCGAACTCGCGGACGCCGGCCAGTTGGTCCGGGCCGAAGCGGAAGTCGAGCGTCGTGAAGTACTGCTCCAGCACCTTCGCGTCGAAGGCCTCCCAGCGGGCCGCCTGCTCCGCGACCTTGGCGACCTCCTCCAGGGAGAGGTCCCGGGAGGCCAGGAACGCCTCGTGGACCTGGGCCGTCTGTTCGGGGTGCGCGGCGAGGAAGTCCTTGCGGGCCGCCCAGACCGCGAAGACGAACGGCAGCCCCGTCCACTCCTTCCACATCCGGCCCAGGTCGTGGACCTGGAGCCCGAGCCGGGGGGCGTCGTGGAGGTTGGCGCGCAGCGCGGCGTCGCCGATCAGCACGGCGGCGTCCGCCTCCTGCATCATCAGGCCCAGGTCGGGCGGGCAGGTGTAGTAGTCGGGCCGCACGCCGTAGCGCTCGGCCAGCAGCAGCTGGGCCAGCCGCACCGAGGTACGGGAGGTCGAGCCGAGCGCCACCCGGGCCCGGTCGAGCTGTTCCAGCGGGAGCTGGGAGACGATCACGCAGGACATCACGGGCCCGTCGCAGCCGACCGCGATGTCGGGGAAGGCCACCAGGTCGTCGGCGTTGCGCAGGTATTCCACGAGGGTGACCGGGCCGATGTCCAGGTCCCCCCTGATCAGCTGCTCGCTGAGCCGCTCCGGGGTGTCCTTGGAGAGCTCCAGGTCGAGCAGGGTTCCGGTCCGCGCCAGGCCCCAGTAGAGGGGGAGGCAGTTCAGGAACTGGATGTGGCCGACGCGGGGCCGGCTGCGACGGTCGTCGTCGCCTTCGCGGGGGGAGACGGTTGAATTGTCCACATCGCGAGGCTAGACCCGCATCCGGCCGCGGGCACCACCGGGGCCCGTGCGCCCCGCCCCGCGCCCCGCCCGTACGCCACTCCGCGCCCCCTTCCGAAGGCCCCCGCGCAGCCCTCCCGTCAGACGCCCGACGGGGGCCGTCAAACCTTCGGGTGAAGTGATCTTTCCCTCTACCGCTCTCCGGAGACTGCGTGCTAGGCTCGCCCGCAAGTTGCAGTTTGGTTTCCCTTGCAGTACAGAGCCTGCGGAGCATGTAACCCGCAGGCTTTTGTAGTTTTCAGACTTGTTTGCAGGTTCTGGAGCAGGGCAACCCTTTGGCCCAAGGAGGGCTTATGGCTACCGGAACCGTCAAGTGGTTCAACGCTGAAAAGGGCTTCGGCTTCATCGCCCAGGACGGCGGCGGCCCGGATGTCTTCGTTCACTACTCCGCGATCAACGCGTCCGGGTTCCGCTCCCTTGAGGAGAACCAGGTCGTGAACTTCGACGTCACTCAGGGACCCAAGGGTCCGCAGGCTGAGAACGTCACCCCGGCCTAGTTGCCCGGGTCGGTCGATCGCGGCCGTACACAGCAGTAACCAAGGAGCCCCGCTCCCCCGCTTCGGCGGAGGAACGGGGCTCCTGCCTGTGCGCGGTGGCCCGGGTCCGGCCGTAGCTTGACCTTGACACCGTGTGAGGCGGTGCAGTGGGAGCCATCATGTTCACCATCGGAGATTTCGCCAGGTACGGACGGGTGTCGCCCCGGATGCTGCGTCACTACGACGCCATCGGGCTGCTGCGCCCGGTCCGCATCGACCCCGCCACCGGCTACCGCCTCTACGGCGCGGCCCAGCTCGGGCGGCTCAACCGGATCATCGCGCTCAAGGACCTCGGCTTCACGCTCCAGCAGGTGGGAGCGGTCCTGGACGAGCAGGTGGGTCCGGAGGAGCTGCGCGGCATGCTGCGGCTGCGGCGGGCGGAGCTGGCGGAGGCCGCGGCAGCCGCGACGGCGCGGCTGGCCCGGGTCGAGGCGAGGCTCCGGTCGATCGAGAGCGAGGGGCGCATGCCTGCCGACGACGTTGTGATCAAGACCGTTCCGGCGGTCCGGGTGGCCGAGCTGACCGGGACGGCCGCGAGCTACCAGCCGCAGGACATCGGGCCGGTGATCGGCCCGCTGTACGAGCGGCTCTTCCCGCTCCTGGAGGGCGCGGGCGTGCGGCCCACCGGCCCCGGGATCGCGCGGTACGAGGACCAGCCCGGGGGCGGCGGCGCGATCGTCGTGCACGCCGGGGTGACGGTGTCGGCCCCGGTGGGCGCGGTCGGGGACACGGGAGTGCGGGTGGTGGAGCTGCCGGCGTTCGAGGCGGCGACGATCGTGCACCGCGGCGCGATGGACGACGTACTGCCGGCGACCCACACCCTGGCCGGCTGGCTGGACGCCAACGGCTACCGCTCCACGGGCTACAGCCGCGAGGTCAACCTGGAGTGCCCGCCGGACCGGACGCAGTGGGTGACGGAGCTCCAGGAGCCGGTGGCGAAGAGCTGACGCGGGGCGTACGGGGAGGCGCGGGCCCCCTCCCCGTACGCACGTGCTGGGCACCGAGGCTCAAGGGCCCGCCCAGAGCCCGTCCTCCGTGAGTCCCAGCAGCTCGATCGCGTTGCCGCGCACGATCCGGTCGACGACATCCGGGGCGAGGTGGCCCATCTGCTCCTCGCCGACCTCGCGGGAGCGGGGCCAGGTGGAGTCGGAGTGCGGGTAGTCCGTCTCGTACAGGACGTTGCCGACGCCGATCGCGTCGAGGTTCCTCAGCCCGAAGGCGTCGTCGAAGAAGCAGCCGTGGACGTGCTCGGCGAACAGCTCGGACGGGGGCCGGTGGACCTTCTCGGCGACGCCGCCCCAGGCCCGGTTCTCCTCCCAGACCACGTCGGCGCGTTCCAGGATGTACGGGATCCAGCCGATCTGCCCCTCCGCGTACATGATCCGCAGGTTGGGGAAGCGTTCGAACTTGCCGCTCATCAGCCAGTCGACCATCGAGAAGCAGCAGTTGGCGAAGGTGATGGTGGAACCGACGGCGGGCGGCGCGTCGGCGGAGGTGGACGGCATCCTCGACGAGGAGCCGATGTGCATGGCGATGACGGTGCCCGTCTCGTCGCAGGCCGCGAGGAACGGATCCCAGTCGTCCGTATGTATGGACGGGAGCCCGAGATGGGGAGGTATCTCGGAGAATGCGACGGCGCGCACGCCCCGCGCCGCATTGCGCCGTACCTCGGCGGCGGCCAGTTCCGCGTCCCACAGCGGGACCAGGGTGAGCGGGATGAGGCGGCCGTGCGCCTCGGGGCCGCACCACTCCTCCACCATCCAGTCGTTGTACGCGCGCACGCCGAGGAGCCCCAGCTCGCGGTCCTTCGCTTCGGTGAACGTCTGCCCGCAGAAGCGCGGGAAGGTCGGGAAGCAGAGCGCGGACTGGACGTGGTTGACGTCCATGTCGGCGAGCCGGTCCGGGACCGAGAAGGAGCCCGGACGCATCTGCTCGTAGGTGATGATCTCCAGCTTGATCTCGTCCCTGTCGTAGCCGACAGCCGTGTCCAGGCGGGTGAGCGGGCGGTGCAGGTCCTCGTACACCCACCAGTCGCCGACCGGCCCGTCGTCGCCCTTCGCGCCCATCACGGGCGCGAACTTGCCGCCCATGAAGGTCATTTCCTTCAGCGGTGCGCGGACGACGCGGGGTCCGGAGTCCGCGTACCTGGACGGGAGCCGGTCCCGCCAGACATGAGCGGGCTCCACCGTGTGGTCGTCCACCGAGATGATCTTCGGGAAGGTCTCCATGCGTTCCACGGTAGCGTCGATCTGACGAACCGTCAGCTAGTGTGCGCGCATTGACGTGGGATCCGGCGGGGAGCACGGCACGGTGCGCGGTTCCCGAATCGTTGTCGAGGGCTTGTGCAGAGCGTCACCCACTGCTGACGAGTCCGCCCGGGACAAGGCAGACTGTTGAGCGCGATACCAGCGGTACCGCGCCATCCGGATGCACACCGCACTTCGGCGCACGGCGGACTTTCGGGCGCGGGCACCACCGGCAGGATCCGCAGACGAGCGGGACCGGCAGGCGAGCAGGACAGGGGGCATCAATGGACCGTGACAACGGGCCACGCGTGCGCGTACCGGAGCAGCGTGCTCCGGAGAAACCGGGAACGGCGGACGCCCTCAGGTTCACCGTGCTCGGCCCCGTACGGGCCTGGCGGGGCCCGGAGCTGCTGTCCTCCGGCTCGCCCCAGCAGCGCGCCCTGCTGACCGCGCTGCTGCTGCGTGAGGGCCGGACGGCCACCGCGGGCGAGCTGATCGACGCGTTCTGGGGCGAGGACCCGCCCTCGCAGGCACTGGCCACGATCCGGACGTACGCCTCCCGGCTCCGCAAGATCCTGGGCCAGGACACCCTGGTCAGCGAGTCGGGCGGGTACGCGATCCGGATCGGCCGGGGTGCGCTCGACCTCACCCTGGCGGAGGACCTGGCGGGCGAGGCGGAGAAGGCGCGCGCGGCCGGGGACCGCTGCCAGGCACGCACCCTGATCAACAAGGTGCTGGGGCTGTGGGACGGCGAGGCGCTGGCCTCGGTGCCGGGACCGTACGCCGACAACCAGCGGACCCGGCTGGAGGAGTGGCGGCTCCAGCTCACCGAGACCCGGCTCGACCTGGACCTGGAGGTCGGCTGCCATGCGGAGGCCGTCTCCGAGCTGACCGCGCTCACCGCCGCGCACCCGCTGCGCGAGCGGCTGCGCGAGCTGCTGATGGTGGCGCTGTACCGCAGCGGCCGGCAGGCCGAGGCCCTCGCGGTGTACGCGGACACCCGCCGGCTCCTCGCGGAGGAGCTGGGCGTGGACCCGCGCCCCGAACTGGCCCAGCTCCAGCAGCGGATCCTGCGCGCCGACGAGGAGCTGGCCCGCCCGGCGGACGAACCGGCCCCCGCGCCCGCGCCGTTGCGCCCCGCACAGCTCCCCGCCACGGTGCCGGACTTCACCGGCCGGTCCGCGTTCGTATCGGAGCTGGGCAGCCGGCTCGCCACCGCCGAGGGCTCGGTGATGGCGGTCTCCGCGGTGGCCGGGATCGGCGGCGTCGGCAAGACGACGCTGGCCGTGCACGTCGCCCACCAGGCCCGCCGGCACTTCCCGGACGGGCAGCTCTACGTCGACCTCCAGGGCGCGGGGGCCAGGGCCGCCGAGCCGGAGACGGTCCTCGGCTCGTTCCTGCGGGCCCTCGGCACGGCGGACTCGGCGATCCCGGACACGCTGGACGAGCGGGCCGCGCTGTACCGCTCGACGCTGGACGGCCGCCGCATCCTGATCCTCCTCGACAACGCCCACGACGCCGCCCAGATCCGCCCGCTGCTGCCCGGTACGCCGGGGTGCGCGGCACTGGTGACGAGCCGCGTGCGGATGGTGGACCTGGCCGGGGCGCATCTGGTGGACCTGGACGTGATGTCGCCCGAGGAGGCGCTCCAGCTCTTCACCCGGATCGTCGGCGCGGAGCGGGTGGGCGCGGAGCGCGAGGCGGCCCTCGACGTGGTGGCCGCGTGCGGCTTCCTGCCCCTGGCCATCCGTATCGCCGCCTCCCGTCTGGCGGCCCGCCGCACCTGGACGGTGTCGGTCCTGGCCGCGAAGCTCGCGGACGAGCGCCGCCGCCTGGACGAGTTGCAGGCGGGCGACCTCGCGGTGAAGGCCACGTTCGAACTCGGCTACGGCCAGCTGGAACCGGCCCAGGCCCGCGCCTTCCGCCTCCTGGGCCTCGCCGACGGCCCGGACATCTCCCTCGCGGCGGCCGCCGCCCTGCTGGACCTGGACCAGCATGCGGCGGAGGACCTCCTGGAGGCCCTGGTCGACACGAGCCTGGTGGAGTCCGCCGCTCCGGGCCGCTACCGCTACCACGACCTGGTGCGGCTCTACGCGCGTGCGTGCGCGGAGCGGGACGAACAGCCGCCGGTGGAGCGGGAGCTGGCGCTGTCGCGGCTGCTGGACTTCTATCTGGCGACGGCGGCGGGGGTGTACGCGCTGGAGCGGCCGGGGGACCGGCTGGTGGATCACCTGGCGCGCGTCGACCAGCCGGGCCTGGTGTTCGAGCAGCGGGGCCCCGCCCTGGACTGGATCCACGCGGAGGCCGAGTGCCTGCTGGCGTGCGCCCACCAGTGCACCGACTCGGCCTCCTTGCGCCGGGCGGCCGATCTCCTGCTCGCCGCGAAGGATCTGCCCGAGTCCGGGGCCAACTCCCGGCGGTACGAGCTGGCCGCTCAGGCCGTGCTCGCCGCCGCCGTCCGTACGGGCGATGTGCACGCCGAGGGCAGGGCCCGGACCGCTCTCACGAACGTCTTTCACTTCGCGGGCCGATTCGACGAAGCCGAGCAAGAGGCCGAGAAGGCCATGGCCCTCTCCACGGCCGGCGAGGACCCGATCCCCGGCGGGTACGCGGCGAACACCCGGGGCTTCATCGCGGTCTATCAGGGCCGCTACGCGGAGGCGGAGAAGTACCTGCAGGTGGCGATCGCCAGTTTCCGGAGCGACGACAACGGGCCGAGCGAGGCGAGCGCCCTCTGCAACCTGTCACGGGCGCAGCTGGCCATGGGCCGGACGGACAGCGCGGTGACCCTTGCCCGGCAGGGGGTCGACATATACGACCGCCAGGGGCTGAGTCTGCGTATGGCGAACGGACGCTACGCCCTGGGTATCGCCCTCACCCAGGCGGGAGACCTGGCAGACGCCCTCACCCAGCTCACCGATGCCCTGGACATCTTCCACGAGAGTCGTCAGCCGCTCTGGGAAGGGATGACACACTTCCGGCTGGCCGAACTCCACCTTCTCGCCGGCCGTTCGACTCAGGCTGCCGCCCATGCCGAGCAGGCCATCGCTCTGCGGGGTATCGGTGGGGAGTGGCGGCGCGCAACCGTGCTGACCGTTCTGGGGAAGGCTCTGAAGCTGCTGGGCCAGGTGGACCGGGGGCACGCCTGCTGGGTCGAAGCGCTGACGATCTTCGAGAACCACGGCTCGCAGGAAGCGGCGGAGGTTCGCACCCTTCTGTCCCCCCTGACCGTGGACCAAAGGCGTCCCTGACAGGACGTTCATCGTTCGTTTATCCCCCCACGGCACTCTCATCAGTAGAGATCCGTCGCGTCGGGGGGCAGACGGATCTCCCGACGGCCGCGGCGCTAGATTAGGCGGCCCCTGCCCGTCCGGCGACCTCCGGGGGAGTCGCCGGACGGGCTTTCCGATCTTGTCCGCTGATCCACGTTGGAGCGAACCATGAGCGACATCAACAAGCCCACGATCAGTCCGAAGCCGCTGGACGACCACATGTCCGGGGGAGACAAGGGCGTCGTCGGGCCCCAGGACGACCACATGTCCGGTGCGGACAAGAATGTCGCGAAGCCGCAGGACGACCACATGTCCGGAGAGAAGCCCTAGCCGTCCGGCATGACACGGAACGGCCGCGGCGACGCCGAGGGGGAGCCGCCGCGGTCGCGGTACGGGGGAATGTGGGAGGGGCCCGAGACGGGGGAAACGCTCGGGCCCCTCCCGCGTGTGCGGGGCGACGGCTAGAGGGCCCGCAGCTGAACTTTCTTCCCGCACAGCTTGCCCAGGTCGTCCACGTCTGACGTGAACAGCGCCGTCCGGCCCTGCTGCCGATTCGCGATGGTGGCGAGCGCGGCGTCGATGGCGTACTTGTGGCCGTGCAGTCCGGCCTCGCGCAGGAGGCGGATCGCCTCGTCTGCGATGTCCTTGGTGACGGGTTCGACGACGATCCCGGACATCGCCCAGTCCCACACCGGCCGCCGGATCTTGCTGTGGTACGCCTCGATCAGGGTCATCGAACTGGTCACCACACGGATGCCCGCCCGGTGCGCGTCCTTGAGGCGGCTCTTCATCTCCGAGTTGCCGAGAGCCGCCCGCGAGACCGCCTCGCAGTCCAGTACGTACGTGATGTCCGGCATCAGGCGGCCGACGCGCCCCGGCGCGCGGGGGCATCCGCTTCCTGGTCGGTGAACCACTGCTCGATCTCGCGGCGCTCGGCCTCGGCTGCCGTCAGGTCGGCGTCGGCGACGGGGCCGTATTCGCCCTCAAGGCGCTCCACCAGCTCCCCCAGCCGGTCATGCTCACGCTGCCGCTCTACGGCCCGCGCGACATACGCGCTGAAGGCGCCGGGGCCCACCTCGCTCCGGATCTCCTCCGCCAGCTCCTCAGGCAGGGTGACCGTGTACTTCTTGGTTGCCATACTCTCGACCATACCGCCAGGAGAGCCCCGACGCCCTCCCCGTTCACCCATACAGCGAAACCGAACAAAGGTTCCCCACTCAAGGCCTACCGCCGCCGCAGCTCCCCCTTCACCACCTTGCCGCTCGCGTTGCGCGGAAGCTCCGGGATGAACTCCACCGCCCTCGGGACCTTGAAGTTCGCCATCTCGCGGCGGGACCAGGCGATCAGGTCGTCCGCCGTGAGCGTCGCGCCCCGGCGGCGGACCGCGTACGCCTTGCCGACCTCGCCGAGCCTCGGGTCCGGGACGCCGATGACCGCGACGTCGGCCACGTCCGGGTGGAGACCGAGAAGCTGCTCTATCTCGGCCGGGTAGGCGTTGAAGCCGCCCACGATGAACATGTCCTTGATCCGGTCCGTGATCCGCAGGTTGCCCGCCGCGTCCAGGACGCCCACGTCGCCGGTGCGGAGCCAGCCGTCCTCGGTCATCGTGACCGCCGTCGTGTCCGGGTCCTCGAAGTAGCCGGTCATCACGTTGAAGCCGCGGACCTGCACCTCGCCCGGAGCGCCCGGTTCCGCCAGGACGCGGATCTCGGTGCCGGGGATCGCGCGGCCCGAGGTGGTGGCCACGGTCTCCGGCGCGTCGCCCCGGCGGCACATCGTGACGATGCCGCTCGCCTCGGAGAGGCCGTACGCCGTGAGGACCGTGGCGATGTGGAGTTCGTTGCGCAGGCGTTCCACGAGCTGGAGCGGGACCACCGCCGCCCCGGTGACCACGAGGCGGAGGGCTGACAGGTCGTGGGCCGCGCGCGCCGGGTGGTCCAGCAGGGACTGGTGGAGCGTGGGCGGGCCGGGCAGCACGGAGATACGTTCCGCCGCGATGTTCGCCAGCACCGTGTCCACGTTGAACACCGGCTGCGGCACCATCGTGGCCCCCCGCGTCAGACAGGCGATGATCCCGGCCTTGTAGCCGAAGGTGTGGAAGAAGGGGTTCACGATCAGATAGCGGTCGCCCTCGCGCAGACCCGCCAGCTCGCTCCAGATCTCGTACGCGCGCAGCGTCTGGGCGTGCGTGATGACCGCACCCTTGGGGGCGCCCGTGGTGCCCGAGGTGTAGATGATGTCGGAGGGGTCCGAGGGGGCGATGGCCGCCGCCCGCTCCCGTACGGCGGAGGACGGTACGCCCGCCCCGCCCGCCAGGAAGTCCGGCCAGCTCGTGTAGTCCTCGGGGGCCGTGTCCGCCAGCACCACCACCCGCTCCAGGTCCGGCAGTCTCACCTCCGCCCGCCGCAGCGACGCCACGTACGAGGTGCCCAGGAAGGTGCCCGTGACGAACAGCAGCCGCGCCCGGCTGCGGCGCAGGATGTACGCCGCCTCCGCGCCCTTGAAGCGGGTGTTCAGCGGGACCAGCACCGCGCCGGCCGTCACCGCCCCGAGCGCGGAGACGATCCAGTCCGTGGTGTTCGGCGCCCAGATCGCGACCCGGTCCCCCGGCTCGACCCCGGCGGCGATGCACGCGGCGGCGGCGCGCTCCACGCGGTCGCCCAGTTCGGCGTACGAGAGCCGGGTCCGGCCGTCGGCCACCGCCTCCGCCGGGCCGTACCGCTCGGCCGCCGCCCGTACCAGCCCCGGGATGCTGCCCCATTCCTCGTCGCCCCGCATCACGCGCCCGCCTTCCCGCCGCCGCACTAGCTGACTATCCGTCAGATTAGCGGTAGCCTCTGCCGCTGTCAGCAGGCGCGACAGTGCGGGAGGTCAGCGGATGGCGACGCTCAAGGACGCGACGGCGATAGCCGGGATAGGACAGACGGCGTTCGCGAAACGGCTCCCGGAGTCCGAGAAGACGCTCGCCTGCCGGGCGATCCTGGCGGCCCTCGATGACGCCGGGATCGCCCCGTCGGAGGTCGACGGCTTCGCCTCGTACACGATGGAGGAGACCGACGAGGTCGAGGTCGCCAAGGCGATCGGGGCCGGGGACGTCACCTTCTTCTCCAAGGTCGGTTACGGGGGCGGGGGTTCGTGCGCCACCCTCGCCCATCTCGCCGCCGCCGTCGCCACCGGACAGGCGAGCGTCGGCGTCGCCTGGCGGTCGCGCAAGCGCGGTTCCGGGCCCCGCCCGTGGAAGAACACCGCCGTCCAACTCCCCACGCCCGCCCAGTGGACCCGGCCCTACGGGCTGCTGCGGCCCGCCGACGAGATCGGCCTGCTCGCCCGGCGCTACATGCACGAGTACGGGGCCACCCGCGACCACCTCTTCAACGTGGCGCTCGCCTGCCGCAACCGGGCCAACCAGAACCCCGCCGCGATCATGTACGACCGCCCGCTGACCCGCGAGATGTACATGACCTCCCGCTGGATCAGCGAACCGCTCTGCCTCTTCGACAACTGCCTGGAGACCGACGGGGCGCTGGCCTGTGTCATCGTCTCCGCCGAACGCGCCCGCGACTGCCGGCAGAAGCCCGTCTACCTCCACTCCGTCGCCCAGGGGCTGCCCGCCCAGCACCACGGGATGGTCAACTACTGGAACGACGACCCGCTCACCGGCCCCGCCTGGACCGCAGCCCGACAGCTCTGGAAACAGGCCGACTTCGGGCCGGACGATGTCCATGTGGCCCAGATCTACGACGCGTTCACCCCGCTCGTCCCGCTCTCCCTGGAGGGCTACGGCTTCTGCGGGCGCGGCGAGGGCGGGGCGTTCACCGAGGGCGGGGCGCTGGAGAGCGGCGGGCGGCTGCCGATCAACACCGGCGGCGGAGGGCTGAGCGAGGCGTACGTCCACGGCTTCAACCTCATCACCGAGGGCGTGAAGCAACTGCGCGGCACCTCGACCGCCCAGGTGCCGGACGCCGCCACCTGCCTGGTCACCGCCGGCGAGGGCGTGCCGACGTCAGCTGTCCTGCTGAGGAGTTGAGGAGATGGACGTGAACGATTCCCTGCTGCTTCCCGTCGTGGACGAGGACGGCGCGCCCTTCTGGGAGTACGCCGCCCGGGGCGAACTGCGCGTCCAGGCCTGCGCCTCCGCCGCCTGCGGCGAACTGCGCTTCCCGCCCCGGCCCTGCTGCCCGCACTGCGGGTCGTTCGAGCGGGACTGGCGGGAGATGAGCGGGCGCGGCCGGCTCTGGTCGTATGTCCTCCCGCACCCACCGCTGCTCCCCGCCTACGCCGAACAGGCGCCTTACAACGCGGTGTTGGTGGAGCTGGTCGAAGCCCCGCACATCCGGCTGGCCGGGAACGTCGTCGCCTCCCCCGACGCGCCGCTGAACTCCGTCGACCCGGCACGGCTGCGGATCGGCGCTCCGGTGCGGGCGCTCTTCTGCCCGGTCGCCTCCGGCGGCGCACCCGGCGTCACGCTCGTCCGCTGGCTCCTGGAGCGGTGAGCGATGGCGCTGCGCACCGAGCGGGACGAGGACACCGGGGTCGCGCTCGTCACCCTGGACCGGCCGGCCAAGCTCAACGCGATCGATCTGGAGACCGCCGAGGAACTGTCACTGCTGTGGCGGGAGTTGCGGTTCGACGAGTCGGTGCGGGCCGTGGTCCTCACCGGGGCCGGAACACGTGCCTTCAGTACGGGGATCGACCGGGGCGTCACCGTCCCGCAGCCCCCGTCCCCGTACGCCGTCGACGACCCCCTCCTGCGGATCGGCCCCAAGGCGAACGACCTGTGGAAGCCGGTGATCGCGGCGGTGGAGGGGATGGCCTGCGGCGGGGCGTTCTACCTGCTGGGCGAGGCGGAGTTCGTCGTCGCGTCCCGGGAGGCGACGTTCTTCGACCCGCACACGACGTACGGGATGGTCTCGGCGTACGAGGCGATCGCGATGGCCCAGCGGATGCCGTACGGGGAGGTCGCCCGGATGTCCCTGATGGGCACCGCGGAACGGGTGAGCGCCGAGCGTGCGTACGCGGTCGGGCTGGTCAGCGAGGTGACGGAGCCGGGCTGCGCGGTGGCGGCGGCGCTGCGGGCGGCTGCGGTGATCGCCGGCTGCCCGACGGAGGCGGTCCAGGGGACGGTCCGGGCGGTGTGGTCCGCGAAGGAGGCGGCCCGGGTCCAGGCGATGGCCCAGGCCCCGGCGCTGATCGCCCTGGGCAATCTGGCCCCGGAGCGACAGGCGGAGCTGTTCGAGGCTCGGGGCGGGGGCGGGGGCGGGCAGCCCCGGGTGCGGTGATCCGCGTCCGCCCGCCCCGCCCGGGCAGGTCGCGTCGGCTCAGAGTGCCACGGCGGTCACTTCGCAGCGCTTGACCCGGGACACCTTGCCGGGGCTCTCCATCCGCACGGTGAGGGTGCGGACCTCGCCGCCGTCGAGGTTCGTGGTGGTCTCGGCGGTGTCCACGGTGTTGCCGAGGGCGTCGACGAACCGCACGTCGATCTCGTACTCCTGCGAGCCCGGCTCGTTCGCCCGCAGCTCGACCAGCGAGGAGGTGACCGCCTTGCGCTTGCCCTTGCGCGGCGCGGCGCAGCGGATCACCCGGACGGCGGGGGCGTCGGACGCGGTGGGCGTCGGGGTTCCGTAGGAGGAGCCGGACGACGAGGAGTCGTCGTAGTCGTCGTCGTAGTCCGTGTCGCGGTAGCCGTTGTTGCTCTTCTTCGAGCTGGAGCAGCCACCGCCGCCCGAGCTGCTGCTCTTGCCGCCCTTGCTCTTGCCGCCGCTGGTGGAGGTGGTGAATCCGGTGAGCGCGAGCACCACCACGACCAGGACCGCCGCGAACTTCATCTGTCGCCGCATCATGGATGCAGCCCCCCTTGAGTTTTGTTGCCGGATGTCGTGCCGGTGGCGTGCGTTGCCCTTCTCAGCATGCCGTGCGCGACGCATGTTCAGGTCATGACCCTGTCACGGTCCGGTCATGGTCTGCGTGGCGGGGGTGATCGTCCCGGCGTAGCGTCGGCTGCGGGGGACGCTCGCGTACGCGCCGGGCCGGCGCCCCTGGAGGCTGACGATGATCCGCAACGTCCTCGGTTCGCTCGTCGCCCTGGCCGGGGCGGCCTCGGCCGTGCTGAGCCCGTTCCGCGACTGGTACGACGGGCGGACCGGGCGCGACTACCGGATGCGGGACCTGTTCGAGGGGATCACCGCCACGGAGTCGGGGGTGCTGGTCTCGATCCTGCTGCCGTTCCTGGCGGCGGCGCTGCTGGTGATCCTGGGCGTGGTGCTCCGGTCGCGGCTCGTGGTCGCCCTCGCGGGCCTGGTGGTGCTGGGCTTCACGATCCTGTGGATGGTCCGCCAGGGGCAGGCGGCGGGGTCGCTGACGGTGGGCGGGGACGGGGCGGGGTTGCAGGTGGGGGTGGCGAACGCGGTGGCGGGCGGGTTGCTGATGTTGATCGGGGCGTTGCTGATGAGTGGCCGGCGGAGCCGGCGGGAGCGGTCGCGGGGGCCGGTGCGGGAGCGGGAGCCGGTGGAGCCGTTCGCCGTGCCGGCGGCGGATCAGGTGGATACCTGGCCGCCCACGCAGGAGCCGGGGATGTCCGTGCAGACGTCGCCGTGGCCGGAGCCGGAGGTGGACCCGTACACGGGGCCCGATCCCCGTGATCCCCGTACGCGGTCCTATCCGCAGGCACCGCATCCGGAGGACGATCCCCGGGATCCGGTGCATCCGCCGCATCGGCCGCCGCCGGGGGGTTGACCGTCCCCCGTCGAGGGTTCCGTCCTCAAGCGCCGGACGGGCTGGGACGACGCGGGGGTGCCGCCCCACCGGGCGAGGGTTCCGTCCTCAAACGCCGGACGGGCTGGGTGGTGCCGGACGGGCGGGGAAATCAAGCCCGTCCGGCGATTGAGGACATCTTTGAGCCCGTCCGGCGCATGAGGACGCCTTTACACCCCCTACGGCCCATTATGACCACCATACAACCCGACCGGCGCATGAGGACAAGAGG
>NZ_JBHXPF010000044.1:0-2116 GCF_042718715.1 Streptomyces sp. NPDC058576
GCCGCCTTGGCCGCGGCGGCGCACTCCGCCCCCGCGGGGGCCCGGGCCCCTCCGACCCGGCCGACGCGCCGGCGGCCGGCCCCCCCCCCCGGTGGGTCCCCGGCCCCTTCCGCGTACGGCAGGCCTCAGGCCTCCCCGCCCTCGGAGGCCCCCGCCGGAACGGCTACGGCGTTACGGCAGCGCCAGCATCCGCTCCAGGGCGAGCTTGGCGTACTTCTCCGTCTCCGGGTCGACCTCGATCCGGTTGACCAGCTTGCCCTCGGCCAGCGACTCCAGGGTCCACACCAGGTGCGGCAGGTCGATCCGGTTCATCGTCGAGCAGAAGCAGACCGTCTTGTCGAGGAAGACGATCTCCTTGTCCTCCGCGGCGAATCGGTTCGCCAGGCGGCGCACCAGGTTCAGCTCCGTACCGATGGCCCACTTCGAGCCGCGCGGGGCCGCTTCCAGGGCCTTGATGATGTACTCCGTCGAGCCCACGTAGTCCGCGGCCGCCACGACCTCGTGCTTGCACTCCGGGTGCACCAGCACGTTGACCCCGGGCATCCGGGCCCGGACGTCCTCGACCGACTCGACCGAGAAGCGGCCGTGGACCGAGCAGTGCCCGCGCCACAGGATCATCTTCGCGTTCCGCAGCTGCTCGGCGGTGAGGCCGCCGTTCGGCTTGTGCGGGTTGTAGAGGACGCAGTCGTCCAGGCTCATCCCCATGTCCCGCACGGCCGTGTTGCGGCCCAGGTGCTGGTCGGGGAGGAAGAGGATCTTCTCGCCCTGCTCGAAGGCCCACTCCAGGGCCCGCTTCGCGTTCGAGGACGTGCAGATCGTGCCGCCGTGCTTGCCGGTGAAGGCCTTGATGTCGGCTGACGAGTTCATGTACGAGACGGGCACCACCTGATCGGCTACCCCGGCCTCCGTCAGCACGTCCCAGCACTCGGCGACCTGCTCGGCGGTGGCCATGTCGGCCATCGAGCAGCCGGCCGCCAGGTCGGGCAGCACGACCGCCTGGGCGTCGGTGGTCAGGATGTCCGCGGACTCGGCCATGAAGTGCACACCGCAGAAGACGATGTACTCCGCCTCCGGGCGCGCGGCGGCGTCACGGGCCAGCTTGAACGAGTCGCCGGTGACGTCCGCGAACTGGATGACCTCGTCGCGCTGGTAGTGGTGGCCGAGGACGAACACCTTGTCCCCGAGCTTCTCCTTCGCGGCGCGGGCGCGCTCCACCAGGTCCGGGTCGGACGGGGAGGGGAGGTCGCCGGGGCATTCGACGCCGCGCTCGCTCCTCGGGTCGGCCTCCCGGCCGAGCAGCAACAGGGCGAGGGGTGTGGGAGTTACGTCCAGGGGCTGGGCCGTGGTCACGTCACGCACCCTTTCTTCTCTGCGTTCTGCTCTGCGCTTCGGCGAACGCGCCTTTTCGTCTATTTGACGCTATCTATCATAGCCGCTTCGTGTCACTTTGACGATGCCGATAGCGTCGATGTGACGCATCCCCCGGGCGACCGGGTGTGCGAGCATGAAAAGGAACAGACAAGCGCTTGGCCCGGAATGAATCCGCGGCGCAGGCGGTTGAACCGTCGGCAAGAGTTCCGTACAACCCGGGAGAGAAGCAGATGTCCGTATCGGACGAGACCACCACCGTGAGCGACGGCATCCTCCTGTCCGACGCCGCCGCCGCCAAGGTCAAGGGCCTGCTGGAGCAGGAAGGCCGCGAGGACCTGGCGCTGCGCGTCGCCGTTCAGCCCGGCGGTTGCTCGGGCCTGCGCTACCAGCTCTTCTTCGACGAGCGTTCGCTCGACGGTGACGTGGTGAAGGACTTCGACGGCGTCAAGGTCGTCACCGACCGGATGAGCGCCCCGTACCTGGGCGGCGCCTCCATCGACTTCGTCGACACCATCGAGAAGCAGGGCTTCACGATCGACAACCCGAACGCCACCGGCTCCTGCGCCTGCGGCGACTCGTTCAGCTAACCGCTGCGAGCGGGAACAGGGCATACGGAGGCGGGCGCCGGGGGGGCAGCCCGCGGCCCCGCCCGGCCCGGGGGCCGGCCGGGGCTCCCCCCGCGGCCCCCCCCCCCGCCGGCGCCGCGCTAAACCGGAGCAGAGGGAGCCGGGGGTACAGACGAAAA
>NZ_JBHXPF010000044.1:2126-65153 GCF_042718715.1 Streptomyces sp. NPDC058576
GCCTCTTGTATACACCACCCGGTGGCCGCGGAACGCGTGAAGCCGGGGGCGCCCCGGGGCACCCCCCGCGGCCCCGCCTCCGTCCGTGTGCGCGTCCGCGTCAGCCGCGCGGCACCGCGCCGCCCGAGGCCGCGTCGATCACCGTGCGATCGGCCAGCGGCTTCTCCAGCGTCACCGTCCGGGTCAGCTCCTTGGCGATCATGATGCAGGCCTTCTTGTCCTCCTGCGGCTTCTCCGTGACCGAGATCCGCACCTGGCCCGCACTCTCCTTCGCGGTCGCCGTGTACGTACTGCACACGCCGCCCCAGAAGGTCACCTCAAGGGTCCGCCCGTCCGCCCCGTACGAGGTCACCTTCCGGTCCCCGGACGGCGTCGCCGGTGCATCCGGCTTCTCGATGAACTCCGGGTCCACCGCGACCTGCGAGACCGTGTTCTCCGGGCCGCCCGGCGCCTGGCGGACCGTGAAGAGCCAGGACGGCACCAGCGTCTGCCGGCCGTCCACGTAGTTCAGCGCGAGACCGAACACCGCGTCCTCGACCGTCTGCGTCACCGGCGCCCGCTTGCCGTTCGACGGCACGCACTGCGGCTCGGAGGGGGCCTTCTGTTCACCCTCCAGCGGTACGGGAGTGGCGCAGCCGCCGATGTCCCGGCCCCCGTCGCCCTTCCCCCGGTTCACCGCGTTCAGCTGCTTCAGCGCCTCGTCCGCGCCGACCGCGGGGTAGACGGCGCCCTTCTCCAGCGCCTTCAGATGTCCGCTGCCGCCGGTCACCTTGCCGTCCGGGCCCACCTGGACACCGGTCGACCAGCCGTACGTCGGGAGTCCGTCGATCTCCGGATCGGCGTTCACCACGCGGACGCCGCCCATCAGCTGGCCCGCGTCGAGCGCCGCGTCGTCCTGTCCGGCCGCCTTGAGCACCGGGGCCGCGGCCGCCTTCGCCGCCTTCTCGCTCACCGGATCGCCGCCCGGCTCCGAGGCCCCGTCGCCCGGCTCCGTGGGCCCGTTCGCGCACATCTTCCCCGGCTCGCAGGGCTTGGGCGGGGTGGTGCGGGCGAACGTCCAGGTGCCCGGGGCCTGCTTCGTCACCTTCAGGAGGGCGCCGGGGCCGTCGTCGTCGCCGACCACCCAGGACGTGCCCTCGGCGCGCGGTGAGCCCGGGATGCCCAGCGCCTTCGCCAGCCGGGCGACCTCGGCCGACGCGACCGTGCCCCTGGCCTCGTGGACCGCCGCCTCGTCCGGGCCGTCGGGGAGATCGCCCGCGGCCCGGTAGACCACGGGCGGCCCGCCCGGATCCGGTTCGCCGGGGGCGATGCCCGGGGGAGGGGAGTCCGAGGCCGAGGACCTGGAGCCCGTGTCGGCCGCGGCGGCGTCCAGGGCGAGCGGCGGGGCCTCGCCCTTCGCCGCCGCACCGCTCTCCGCCCTGCCGCCGTCCGAGGCGGTCGAGGCCCAGTACGCCCCGCCGCCGCCGGCCAGGAGCACGGCCGCGGCCACCGAGGCCACCGCGAGCGGCGGACGCCGCCGCCGGGTGCCGGTCACGTCGTTGTCGGGTCGCTCGGTGCTCACCGGATCGCTCCTTCGACTGCGTTGCCGTCGCGGTGTCCGCCGCGTGTCCCCGGGGCGGGGACACCGGTGGGACGGAGCAGAGGAGCGTGCGGTTCCACCGGCCGGGCGCGGCCCGGGTCCGGACGCCGTGCGGTTCCGGCCGCGGCGGGCACGAGAAAGGCCGAAACCTGGCGCCGTCCAGCCGGGCCCGGCCCCTCCTCAGTCGCCGTACTCGGACATCGCGTCGATCAGCCGCGCCGACGAGGGCGGGACCCTCACCCCGCTGATCAGGGACGGCTGCACCGGGGCCGGGGCGCTCTTCACCGGCGCCGTCCAGTGGGGCGCCATCCGCGCGCAGTCACCGCGCAGTGCGGCCAGGCTCAATTCCGACTCGGGCAATGCGGTGTGCTTCGACATATCCGCACCGTAACCACGGTCGCGCTCAGGTAGAAAGCCCTACTATCGGGTAGTTTTCCCTTTTCCTGGTGGTCGGCCCACCCGGTAGCGTGAACTGTCACGTCGTCCCGGAGGGCGCACTCACGGCCCTTCGCCTTCCGCAGGAGCAGTCTCCCCGTGCGTATTGCAGTCACCGGCTCGATCGCCACTGACCACCTCATGACCTTCCCCGGCCGCTTCGCCGACCAGCTGGTCGCGGATCAGCTGCACACGGTCTCCCTCTCCTTCCTGGTCGACAACCTCGATGTGCGCCGGGGCGGTGTCGCCGCCAACATCTGCTTCGGGATGGGGCTGCTCGGCACCGAGCCGATCCTCGTGGGCGCCGCGGGATCCGACTTCGACGAGTACCGCGCCTGGCTCGACCGGCACGGCGTCGAGACCGGTTCGGTCCGCATCTCCGAGGTCCTGCACACCGCCCGCTTCGTCTGCACCACCGACGCCGACCACAACCAGATCGGCTCCTTCTACACGGGCGCGATGAGCGAGGCCCGCCTCATCGAGCTGAAGAACGTCGCCGACCGTGTCGGCGGCCTGGACCTCGTCTCCATCGGAGCCGACGACCCCGAGGCGATGCTCCGCCATACCGAGGAGTGCCGCTCCCGGAACATCCCGTTCGCCGCGGACTTCTCGCAGCAGATCGCGCGGATGGACGGCGACGAGATCCGCATCCTCCTCGACGGCGCCACCTACCTCTTCTCCAACGAGTACGAGAAGGGGCTCATCGAGTCCAAGACCGGCTGGAGCGACGAGCAGATCCTCGCCAAGGTCGGCCACCGTGTCACCACCCTCGGCGCCCGCGGTGTCCGGATCGAGCGGGTCGGCGAGCCGGTCATCGAGGTCGGCTGCCCCGAGGAGGACACCAAGGCCGACCCCACCGGCGTCGGCGACGCCTTCCGGGCCGGGTTCCTCTCCGGTCTCGCCTGGGGCGTCAGCCTGGAGCGCGCCGCCCAGGTCGGCTGCATGCTCGCCACCCTGGTCATCGAGACGGTCGGCACCCAGGAGTACACCCTGCGCCGCACCACCTTCATCGACCGCTTCACCAAGGCGTACGGCCACGAGGCCGCCGCCGAGGTCCAGCAGCACCTGGCCTGATCAGGCGAGCCGGCGGACCACATAGGCAGAACCGCGGTCCGCCGGCTCCTCGCCCACGTACTCCTGACCCCGCATCTCGCACCAGGCCGGGATGTCCAGGCGCGCCGCCTCGTCGTCGGCGAGCACCGTCAGCGTGGCGCCCACCGCTACCTCCCCGATCACCTTTGCGAGTTCGATCACCGGGATCGGGCAGCGGCGGCCCAGCGCGTCCACCACCAGGGACGTGACGGGCTCGGTGGAGCGAGGTGCGGAGACCGGGGCGCCGAGCCGCTCGCGCACCTCGGCGACCACCCCGGGCAGGATCTCCAGGAAGCGGTCCACGTCCACCCCGGCCGTGCCCGGCGGCAGCGACACCCGTACGTTCCCCTCCGAGAGCACGCCCATCGCCTTGAGCACATGGCTCGGCATCAGGGTGCTGCTCGTGCAGGACGAACCGGACGATACGGAGAATTCCCTCCGGTCCAGCTCATGCAGCAGGGTCTCCCCGTCGACATAGAGACAGGAGAAGGTGACCAGATGCGGCAGTCGCCGCTCCGGATCGCCCACCACCTCGACATCGGGGACCCGCTCGGGCACCACGGTCCGGATCCGGTCGACCAGGGCCCGCAGCCGCGCCGCCTCCGCCTGTGCCTCGTCCCGTACCGCACGCAGCGAAGCCGCCGCCGCCACGATCGCCGGCAGGTTCTCGAACCCCGGTGCCCGCCCCGACTCCCGCTCCCCGGAGGGGCCTTGGGGTGAGAAGCGCGTCCCCTTGCGGACCGCGAGCAGCCCGACCCCGGCCGGCCCGCCCCACTTGTGCGCGCTCGCCGTCAGCAGCGACCAGCCCGCCGGGACCGGCCCCCAGCCGAGCGACTGGGCCGCGTCCACCAGCAGCGGCACCCCGGCCTCCGCGCAGCGCGCGGCCACCTCGGCCACCGGCTGCTCGGTGCCCACCTCGTGGTTGGCCGACTGGAGGCAGGCCAGCGCGGTGTCCGCCCGCAGCGCCGCGCCGTACGCCGCCGGATCCACCGCCCCGAAGCGGTCCACCGGGACCTCGGTGAACGAGCCGCCCACCGCCTCGTGGGCCGCCGCCGAATGGAGTACCGACGAGTGTTCGACCGCCGAGAGGGCCAGATGGCGGCCGACACGCCGACGCCCCGAAAGAGCCCCGGCAATTCCCGCGTGCACCGCCGTCGTCCCCGACGAGGTGAAGACCAGCTCGTCGGCGCGGCATCCGACGGCCTCCGCGGCGGCCTCCCGGGCCGCGTCCAGGAGCAGCCTGGCCCGCCGCCCCTCCCGGTACAGCCGGGCGGGATCGGCCCAGCCCTCGTCGAGCGCGGCAAGCAGCGCCTGGCGTGCGACGGGGTGCAGGGGGGCGGCGGAGGCGGCATCGAAGTAGGGCACCCCGCCACGCTAGCCCGCACCCGGCCCCACCTCGCCGGGGGCCGCTCCCGGCGGGCGGGCGAGGGGGCGTCAGATGAGGGTCGGAGGCGCGCATTCCACCCCAAGGGGGTGTCGGGCGGCGCGTTGGGCACCCTCCCCGCGCGACCCCAAATAGCGTCCAGTAGGGTTTGGTCCGCATAAACATCCAAACCCCTGCCCGCGTCAGGGCCGGCGACCGACCAGAGACATACGGGCGCGCCGACCGTGCGGGCGAGACTCTCGGGAAGGCGCTACGTGAGTCCCAACGGCTCCGACCGCTCGTCGCGGCGCCCGATGCGGCGGAAGCTGCCGCAGGTGCTGACTGCGGGCCTGGTCCTGGCGACGGCCTCCGGTTGTTCATACAACTGGGAGGATTTTCCCCGCCTGGGAATGCCCACTCCGGTTACGGAAGAGGCCCCTCGGATCCTCTCCCTCTGGCAAGGCTCGTGGGCGGCAGCGCTCGTCACGGGTGTCCTTGTCTGGGGGCTGATCCTCTGGAGCGTCTTCTTCCACCGGCGTAGCCGGACCAAGGTGGAGGTACCTCCGCAGACCAGGTACAACATGCCCATCGAGGCGTTGTACACAGTGGTTCCCCTCATCATCGTCTCGGTGCTCTTCTACTTCACCGCGCGAGACGAGTCGAAGCTCCTCGAGCTCTCCGACAAGCCCGCCCACACCGTCAACGTGGTCGGCTTCCAGTGGAGCTGGGGCTTCAACTACATCGAGAAGGTGGATGGCCAGCCCGCGGCGGGCCCCGAGGTCCCCAAGGAGCTCGACGCCATCCCCAACCGGTTCCGCGATGACTTCCCCGAAGGCGCCGGCGGCGTCTACGACGTGGGCATCCCCGGAACCCGCAACCCGCAGAACGGCAACCCGGGTCCGACCCTGTGGCTGCCGAAGGGCGAGAAGGTCCGCTTCATCCTGACTTCGCGGGACGTCATCCACTCCTTCTGGGTGGTGCCGTTCCTCATGAAGCAGGACGTCATCCCGGGCCACACCAACGCGTTCGAGGTCACTCCCAACCGGGAGGGCACCTTCATGGGCAAGTGCGCCGAGCTCTGTGGCGCCGACCACTCCCGGATGCTCTTCAACGTCAAGGTCGTCTCCCCGGAGCGTTACCAGCAGCACCTCAAGGAGCTTGCTGAGAAGGGTCAGACGGGCTACGTGCCGGCAGGCATCGCGCAGACGGACCCGGCCAGGAATGCGGAGAAGAACCAACTGTGAGCATCCTCAACGAACCTCAGGGTGCCGCTCCGGCAGACGACTCGTACGAGGACGAGCTGCCCGTGCGGCGCAAGCAGCCGGGAAACATCGTCGTGACGTGGCTGACCACCACCGACCACAAGACGATCGGTACGCTCTACCTGGTCACGTCGTTCGTGTTCTTCTGCATCGGCGGACTCATGGCGCTCTTCATGCGCGCCGAGCTGGCCCGTCCGGGTACGCAGATCATGTCGAACGAGCAGTTCAACCAGGCGTTCACGATGCACGGCACGATCATGCTGCTGATGTTCGCGACGCCGCTGTTCGCCGGATTCGCGAACTGGATCATGCCGCTGCAGATCGGCGCGCCCGACGTGGCGTTCCCGCGGCTGAACATGTTCGCGTACTGGCTGTACCTCTTCGGCTCGCTCATCGCGGTGGCCGGCTTCCTCACCCCGCAGGGTGCGGCCGACTTCGGCTGGTTCGCCTACTCCCCGCTCTCGGACGCGGTCCGTTCGCCGGGCGTCGGCGCCGACATGTGGATCATGGGTCTGGCCTTCTCCGGCTTCGGCACGATCCTCGGCTCGGTCAACTTCATCACCACGATCATCTGCATGCGCGCACCCGGCATGACGATGTTCCGCATGCCGATCTTCACCTGGAACGTCCTGCTGACCGGTGTCCTGGTCCTGCTGGCCTTCCCGGTCCTGGCAGCCGCGCTCTTCGCGCTGGAGGCCGACCGTAAATTCGGCGCGCATATCTTCGACGCGGCCAACGGCGGCGCATTGCTCTGGCAACACCTCTTCTGGTTCTTCGGCCATCCAGAGGTGTACATCATCGCCCTACCGTTCTTCGGAATCATTTCCGAGGTCATCCCGGTATTCAGCCGCAAGCCGATGTTCGGCTACATCGGTCTGATCTCCGCGACGATCGCCATCGCCGGCCTCTCCGTGACGGTGTGGGCGCACCACATGTACGTCACGGGCGGTGTGCTGCTGCCGTTCTTCTCCTTCATGACGTTCCTCATCGCCGTGCCAACGGGTGTGAAGTTCTTCAACTGGATCGGCACGATGTGGAAGGGGTCGTTGTCCTTCGAGACACCGATGCTCTGGGCCGTCGGCTTCCTGATCACCTTCACCTTCGGTGGTCTGACCGGCGTCATCCTCGCCTCGCCCCCGATGGACTTCCACGTCTCCGACTCGTACTTCGTCGTCGCGCACTTCCACTACGTCATCTTCGGCACCGTGGTCTTCGCGATGTTCTCCGGATTCCACTTCTGGTGGCCGAAGTTCACCGGCAAGATGCTGGACGAGCGGCTCGGCAAGATCACGTTCTGGACGCTGTTCGTGGGCTTCCACGGCACGTTCCTGGTGCAGCACTGGCTCGGTGCCGAGGGCATGCCGCGTCGTTACGCGGACTATCTCGACGCCGACGGCTTCACCGCGCTGAACACGATCTCGACGATCTCCTCGTTCCTGCTCGGCCTGTCGATGCTCCCGTTCTTCTACAACGTCTGGAAGACCGCGAAGTACGGCAAGAAGATCGAGGTCGACGACCCGTGGGGCTACGGCCGTTCGCTGGAGTGGGCGACCTCCTGCCCGCCGCCGCGGCACAACTTCCTCACCCTGCCGCGGATCCGTTCCGAATCCCCGGCGTTCGACCTGCACCACCCGGAGATCACGGCGCTGGAGCAGCTCGGCCATGACTCCGAGTCGGACAAGGCCCTCGCCGGCGGCAAGGAGGCAGGCAAGTGAAGATCCAGGGACAGATGTTCATCTGGCTGAGCGTCTTCATCCTCGCCATGGCCGTCGTGTACGGCGTGTGGTCCAAGGAGCCGGTCGGCACCACGGCCCTCTTCCTGGCCTTCGGGCTGTCCATCATGATCGGCTTCTACCTGGCCTTCACGGCCAACCGGGTCGACGCGATGGCCCAGGACAACAAGGAGGCGGACGTCGCCGACGAGGCCGGCGAGCTGGGGTTCTTCTCCCCGCACAGCTGGCAGCCGCTCTCCCTGGCGGTCGGCGGAGCCTTCGCCTTCCTGGGCGTCGTCTTCGGCTGGTGGCTGCTCTACTTCTCCGCCCCCCTGCTCCTGATCGGCCTCTTCGGCTGGGTCTTCGAGTACTACCGGGGCGAGAACCGCACCCAGTGAGACGGCACCCCGTGCCACCGCCCAGGCGGTGACACGCGGTACACCACGAAAGGCCCGCGTCGCCCACAGCGACGCGGGCCTTTCGCTCGTTTGCAGTCATTGAACGCGCTGGAACGGATGAACCTTCCTAGCGTGGACCGCATGAACCACACGCCGCGCATGCGCACCGTAGTGAGCTGCACCCTCCTGGTCGTGACCCTCGCAGCGGGTGCGACCGCCTGTGGCTCGCCCGACGGCCACCCGCTCTCCACGAAGCCTTACGACGCGGGCGACCAGGTCTCCTTCAACGGCCCGTCCAAGAAGGAGAAGGCCGACCCCGACAAGCCCCTGGAAGTCACCGTCAAGGGTGACGACGGGCGCATCACCGACGTCAGCGCCGTGGACACCGGCGGCCGCCACCTCGCGGGAGAGCTCTCCGCCGACGGGAAGCGCTGGCGCTCCACCGCCCCGCTCGCGGCCGGCACCGGATACACCGTCAGGGTCGCCACCGAGAACAGCGACGGCGCCCCAGGCGTCCGTACGCTCTCCTTCGACACCTCCTCGCCCAAGAAGCTGCTGAAGGTCGCCTTCGGCCCGGAGGCGGGCACCTACGGCGTCGGACAGCCCATCACGGCGGAACTCAGCGCTCCGATCACCGACAAGGCGGCCAGGGCCACCGTCGAGCGCGCCCTGAAGGTCCGCTCCACCCCGGCGGTCACCGGCTCCTGGTACTGGGTCGACGACAAGAAGCTGCACTTCCGCCCGAAGGAGTACTGGCCCGCGAACGCGACCATCGAGGTGCGCTCCAACCTGGCGGGCATCAAGGTCACCAACGCGCTCTACGGAGCCGAGGCCAAGCCCCTCAAGCTCGCCACCGGAGACCGGATCGAGGCCGTCACCGACGCCTCGGACCACTCCATGACGGTGCTCCGCAACGGAGAAGTGATCAACACCCTTCCGGTCACCACCGGCAAGCCCGGCTTCTCGACCCGCAACGGGGTCAAGGTGGTGCTCGCCAAGGAGCAGTTCGTCCGCATGCGCGGCGAGAGCATCGGCATCGCCGCCGGCTCCTCGGAGTCGTACGACCTGCCGGTCTACTGGGCCACCCGGGTGACCTGGAGCGGCGAGTACGTCCACGCCGCCCCCTGGTCCACCGGCTCCCAGGGCAACGCCAACGTCAGCCACGGCTGCACCGGCATGAGCACCAGCAACGCCGAATGGTTCTTCGACACCGTGCGCGAGGGGGACATCGTCAAGGTCATCGGCAGCGAGGGCGAGGACATGGACCCGTTCGGCAACGGGTTCGGCGACTGGAACCTCTCCTGGGAGAAGTGGCAGCAGGGCAGCGCCCTGCACGAAGGGGCGCCGGACAGCCCGCAGACGCTCCAGGCCGCCCGGCTGCGTCCTCACGTCTGACCGGGAGTGCCCCGCGACGCGGGAACGTCCCTCAGCGGGGCACAGGAGCCCCTCAGGCCTCCACGGCGAGCCGGCGGCGCAACAGCGCCGCCAGCGCGTCGGGGAACTCCACCGGGTCCACCGGGAGCGTCACAGCGGACTCCGCGCGGCTCCAGGTGGCCAGCCACGCGTCCTGCGGGCGGCCGATCAGCAGGAGCACCGGCGGGCAGTGGAAGATCTCGTCCTTGATCTGGCGGCAGACGCCCATGCCGCCGACGGGAGCCGTCTCCCCGTCCAGCACACAGACGTCGATCCCGCCGCCGTCCAGCGCCGCCAGCACGGCCGGAAGCGTCGCGCACTCCAGGAACTCCACCGGTGGGACGTCCGCGGCAGGCCTGCGACCGGCTGCCAGCCTCACCTGCTCGCGGATGTTGGCGTCGTCGCTGTAGACCAGGACCGTGGCGGTCGCCTGCATTGTTCCTCCGTGACATCGGCGTCGTCGGGGCTCTCGGGGCATGAACCGATGCGCGGATCGTACTCCGCCCGACCGGCCGTCAGCACCGGTAATGACGACGATTCGATGGGCCGTTCGGCGCAGGGCAGGACCCCTGCAGACGGTACGGACACACCGAACGGCACCCCCCGGGGTGAGGGCGGGATAAGCGACCGACATAATGTCGGTCGTGGCGACAGCAACGACAGTAGAAACCGGGCACGCGCACCCGTCGGTCAATCGGCCGAACCTCACCAGCGTCGGAACCATCATCTGGTTGAGTTCCGAGCTGATGTTCTTCGCGGCCCTCTTCGCGATGTACTTCACCCTGCGATCGGTGATGGGACCCGATTACTGGAAGGAGATGTCCGACCATCTGAACTTCCCGTTCTCGGCGACGAACACCACGATCCTGGTGCTCTCCTCACTCACCTGCCAGCTCGGCGTCTTCGCCGCCGAGCGGGGCGATGTGAAGAAGCTCCGCACCTGGTTCATCATCACGTTCGTGATGGGTGCGATCTTCATCGGCGGCCAGGTCCTGGAGTACACCGAGCTGGTCAAGGACGCGGGGCTCTCCCTCTCGTCCGACCCCTACGGCTCGGTGTTCTACCTGACCACCGGCTTCCACGGTCTGCACGTGACAGGCGGTCTCATCGCCTTCCTGCTGGTCCTCGGCAGAACGTACGCGGCCAAGAGGTTCACCCACGATCAGGCCACCGCCGCCATCGTCGTGTCCTACTACTGGCACTTCGTCGATGTCGTATGGATCGGCCTGTTCGCAACGATCTACATGATCAAGTAACCGGGCTCGCACCCGCCCACCATCGACGCAGAAGATCCTGACACCGGGGTAATCCGTGAAAAAGCTCTCCGCACGACGACGCCATCCGCTGGCGGCGGTCGTCGTACTACTCCTCGCGCTGGCGGCCACCGGGGGGCTGTACGCCGCGTTCGCGCCTGCGGGCAAGGCGCAGGCCGATGAAACCGCCCAGTCCCTCGCCATCGAAGAGGGCAAGAAGCTCTACGCCGTAGGCTGCGCCAGCTGCCACGGAACCGGCGGTCAGGGCACCACCGACGGGCCGTCCCTCGTGGGCGTGGGCTCCGCCGCCGTCGACTTCCAGGTCGGTACGGGCCGTATGCCGGCGCAGCAGCCGGGCGCCCAGGTACCGAAGAAGAAGGTCATCTACACCCAGGCGGAGATCGACCAGCTCGCGGCGTACATCTCGTCGCTCGGCGCCGGTCCGGTCACGCCGACCGACAAGCAGGTCGACCCGGCGGGCGCGGACGTCGCCAACGGTGGCGAACTGTTCCGCACCAACTGCGCCCAGTGCCACAACTTCACCGGTAAGGGCGGAGCCCTGACCGAGGGCAAGTACGCGCCCGACCTCGAAGGCGTGAGCCCGAAGCACATCTACGAGGCCATGCAGACCGGCCCGCAGAGCATGCCCTCCTTCCCCGACACGACGATGCCGGAGCAGGAGAAGAAGGACATCATCGCGTACATCGAGTCCGTGAACGGTGACGAGACGGAGAACCCCGGCGGTCTGGCCCTCGGCGGTCTCGGTCCGGTCAGCGAAGGTCTGTTCGCCTGGATCTTCGGACTCGGCGCGCTCGTCGCAGTCGCCGTTTGGGTCGCGGCCCACACCGCTAAGGCCAAGAAGTCATGAGTAGCCAACAGATTCCAGAAGACAGCCTGCCTGTGGTGCAGGAGACCGCGCACGGCGCGGTCGAGGGTACGGACGACCCGTTCGCCGACCCGGGGCTGCCGGCCCACCAGCCGCGCATCCAGGACCTCGACGAACGCGCCGCGAACCGCTCCGAGCGGGCCGTCGCGCTGATGTTCACCCTCTCGATGCTGGCGACGGTGGGCTTCATCGCCTCCTACGTCATCTTCCCGGTGGACAAGATCGTCTACATCTGGCCCTTCGGCCATGTGAGCGCGCTCAACTTCTCCCTGGGTCTCACCCTGGGCGCCGCGCTCTTCTTCATCGGCGCGGGAGCCGTCCACTGGGCGCGCACCCTGATGTCCGACGTCGAGGTCGCCGCCGAGCGTCACCCGATCGAGGCGGCGCCCGAGGTCAAGGCCCAGGTCATGGCCGACTTCGCGGCCGGCGCCGAGGAGTCCGCGATCGGCCGCCGCAAGCTGATCCGCACCACCATGTTCGGTGCGCTGGCCCTGGTGCCGCTCTCCGGCGTGGTCCTGCTGCGCGACCTCGGTCCGCTGCCGGAGAAGAAGCTCCGGACCACTCTGTGGGCCGAGGGCAAGCAGCTCATCAACATGAACACGATGAAGCCGCTGCGCCCCGAGCAGATCACCGTCGGGTCGCTGGCCTTCGCCATGCCCGAGGGGCTCGACCCGGAGGCGCACGACTTCCAGACGCAGATGGGCAAGGCCGCCCTGATGATCATCCGCATCGAGCCGGACGACATCAAGGACAAGCGCCAGCGTGACTGGGCCCACGAGGGCATCGTCGCGTTCTCCAAGATCTGCACCCACGTCGGCTGCCCGATCAGCCTGTACGAGCAGCAGACGCATCACGTGCTCTGCCCGTGCCACCAGTCCACCTTCGACCTCTCCGACGGCGCTCGCGTCATCTTCGGTCCGGCCGGCCACCCCCTTCCGCAGCTGCGGATCGGTGTCAACAGCGAGGGCAACCTCGAGGCGCTCGGCGACTTCGACGAGCCCGTCGGTGCTGCCTTCTGGGAGCGCGGATGAGTACTGCGACGAAAAACCCCTCCGCCGCCGAACCGGCGAGCGGGCGCAAGGCTCCGGCCGGCGAGCGGGTGGCCGACTGGGCGGACGGCCGGCTGGGCATCTACGGCCTCGCCAAGGCCAACATGCGCAAGATCTTCCCGGACCACTGGTCCTTCATGCTCGGTGAGGTCTGCCTCTACAGCTTCATCATCATCATCCTCACGGGTGTGTATCTGACGCTGTTCTTCCAGCCGAGCATGGGCGAGATCGTCTACCACGGTCCGTACGAGCCCATGCAGGGCATCCGGATGTCCGAGGCCTACGCCTCGACCCTGAAGATCAGCTTCGAGGTCCGCGGTGGTCTGCTCGTGCGGCAGATCCACCACTGGGCCGCGCTGATCTTCCTGGCCGGCATGTTCGTGCACATGTGCCGTGTCTTCTTCACGGGCGCCTTCCGCAAGCCGCGTGAGATCAACTGGCTCTTCGGCTTCCTGCTGTTCGTGCTGGGCATGTTCACCGGCTTCACCGGCTACTCCCTCCCGGACGACCTGCTCTCCGGTACGGGTGTCCGCTTCACCCAGGGCGCGATCCTGTCCGTGCCGATCGTCGGCACGTACATCTCGATGTTCCTGTTCGGCGGCGAGTTCCCCGGCCACGACTTCGTGGCCCGGTTCTACTCGATCCACATCCTGCTGCTGCCGGGCATCATGCTCGGCCTGCTCGTGGCCCACCTGATCCTGGTCTTCTACCACAAGCACACGCAGTTCGCGGGTCCCGGCCGGACCAACAAGAACGTCGTCGGCATGCCGCTGCTGCCCGTGTACATGGCGAAGGCCGGAGGGTTCTTCTTCCTCGTCTTCGGCGTCATCGCGGTCATCTCGGCCATCGCCACGATCAACCCGATCTGGGCGCTCGGTCCGTACCGCGTCGATCAGGTGTCCACCGGCGCCCAGCCCGACTGGTACATGGGCTTCGCCGAGGGGCTGGTCCGGGTGATGCCGGGCTGGGAGATCAACCTGTGGGGCCACACGCTCGCGCTGGGCGTGTTCATCCCGCTGGTCCTCTTCGGCCTGATCCTCACCCTGCCCGCGGTGTACCCGTTCATCGAGTCCTGGGTCACCGGGGACAAGCGCGAGCACCACATCCTGGACCGCCCGCGCAACGCCCCGACCCGTACGGGCCTCGGCGTCGCCTGGGTCACGGCCTACTTCATCGGCCTCGTCGGCGGTGGAAACGACCTGTGGGCCACGCACTTCCACTTGTCGCTGAACTCCATCTCCTGGTTCGTCCGGATCTTCTTCTTCGTCGGACCGGTCATCGCGTTCATCGTCACCAAGCGGATCTGCCTCGGCCTCCAGCGCCGCGACCGGGAGAAGGTGCTGCACGGACGCGAGTCCGGCATCATCAAGCGCCTGCCGCACGGTGAGTTCGTCGAGATCCACGAGCCGCTCAGCCCCGGGCAGCTGCACACGCTCACGGCGCACGAGCAGTACAAGCCGCTCGAACTCGGCCCCGCGGTCGACGAGAACGGCGTCAAGCGCAAGATCTCCCCGGTGCAGAAGCTGCGCGCCAAGCTCAGCAAGGGGTACTTCGGCGAGGGGAACCAGATCCCCAAGGCCACCCCCGAGGAGTACAAGGAGATCAGCGAGGGCCACGGCCACCACTGATCCCCTGACCTGATCGCCACCGTGAGAGCCCCGTCCATTCGATGGACGGGGCTCTTCGCGGTCCCCCCGGCTGGATAGGGTGGGGCCATCTTCCTGACCGGCTGTGGACCCTGGAGCGGACCATGAACGTTGTGACCCCGAACGGCGGCGACAGCGTGGCGGACCGTTCCTGGCCCGGCCTCCTGAACCCCCTCCTGCGCGGCGAGAACCTCAGCTCCGAGGAGACCGCCTGGGCCATGGACCGCATCATGAGCGGCGAGGCCACCGACGCGCAGATCGCCGGGTTCGCCGTCGCGCTGCGGGCCAAGGGGGAGACCGTCGACGAGGTCACCGGCCTGGTCCGCGCGATGTACGCCCACGCCAACACCATCCAGGTGCCGGGGCGGACCGTCGACATCGTCGGCACCGGCGGCGACCTCGCCAAGACGGTCAACATCTCGACCATGTCCGCGATCGTCATCGCCGGCACCGGCGCCAAGGTCGTCAAGCACGGCAACCGGGCCGCCTCCTCCGCGAGCGGCTCCTCCGACGTGCTGGAGAAGCTCGGCGTCAACCTGGAGCTGACCCCGCAGCGGGTCGTCGAGGTCGCCGAGCAGGCGGGCATCACCTTCTGCTTCGCCGTGAAGTTCCACCCCGCCCTGCGGTACGCCGCCAAGGCCCGCAAGGAACTCGGCGCGCAGACCACGTTCAACATCCTGGGCCCCCTCACCAACCCGGCCCAGGTCCGTGCCCAGGCGGTCGGCGTCGCCGACGCCCGGATGGCGCCCATCGTCGCGGGCGTGCTCGCCGACCGGGGCAACTCCGCCCTGGTCTTCCGGGGCGACGACGGGCTCGACGAGCTGACCACCACCGCCACCTCCCGGGTCTGGGTGGTCCGCGACGGCGCGGTCCGCGAGGAGCCCTTCGACCCGCGCGACGTGGGGCTGCCCATCGTCCCCGTCGAGGCGCTGCGCGGCGCCGACGCCTCGTACAACGCCGATGTGGCCCGCCGCCTGCTGGACGGCGAGGGCGGCGCGGTGCGGGAGGCGGTGCTGCTCAATTCGGCGGCGGCCCTGGTCGCCCTGGACCCGGGCCCCGGCACGCTGACGGAACAGCTCGCGGCGAAGATCCTCGTCGCGGCCGAGGCCATCGACTCGGGGGCCGCCAAGCGGGCGCTGGAGCGCTGGGTGGCGGCCAGCAACGCCTGAGCGCGACGGGAAGACACCTCCGGAGCACACGGTGTGACGCAGGGCGCGGTCCGGATGCCGGACTGCGCCCTTGCGCGTGTGCATACGTATGGCAAGATGCTGCGCAGGTCATGAGTGACAGCGACTACGGCCCCGGCCCGCTGTCCGGCAACCCTCCGTCCGTGGCGGGGTGCCCCGGGTGAAGACCAGGCCGTAGGCAGCGAGGTCTGCGGCAAGCGCGGGCCCCTCGGCATCCAGCGGATGCCAGCCCCCGGGGTCCTGGTCCCTAGGGAGCCTTCTGTGAGCAAGCGAATGCGCTAGGGCACGTCCCAGGGCTTTTTCCCGCCCTGAGCTGACCGCCCTTCTTCCGCGCACCCTTCTTTCCTTCCTTCTCCGCGCCGCCGCGTAACCGCAGGCGCGCAGATTTCGCCTGCCTGTTACGGGAGTTCGCCATGTCTGTCCCCACCGCTGCCCTCGACTCGTCGGTTTGTGCCCCGCTGCCCGTTCTGGGCCAGGACGTCACCGTTCCGCTCGTCACCGGCGGTGAGGTCACCTACGCCGCGCTCGACTACGCCGCCAGCGCCCCGGCCCTCCAGCGGGTCTGGGACGACGTCGCCGCCTACGCCCCGTACTACGGCAGCGTCCACCGCGGCGCCGGCTACCTCTCGCAGCTCTCCACCGACCTCTTCGAGAACAGCCGCCGCACGGTCGCGGAGTTCCTCGGCTGCCGCGCGGAGGACCAGGTGGTCTTCACCCGCTCCACGACCGACTCCCTCAACCTGCTGGCCGCCGCGATCCCCGCCGACTGCCAGGTCTTCGTCTACGAGACCGAGCACCACGCGTCCCTGCTGCCCTGGCGCGACGCCCAGGTCACCTACCTCAACGCGCCCCGCACCCCGGGCCAGGCCGTCGAGGCACTGGAGCGCGCGCTCGCCGACCGCGACCCCTACGGGCCCGCCCTCGTCTGCGTCACCGGCGCGTCCAACGTGACCGGCGAGCTGTGGCCGGTGAGGGAACTGGCCGCCGCCGCCCACGCGCACGGCGCGCGCATCGTCCTGGACGCCGCGCAGCTCGCCCCGCACCACCCGGTGGACATCGCCGAACTGGACGTCGACTGGGTCGCGTTCTCCGGCCACAAGCTGTACGCGCCCTTCGGCTCGGGAGTCCTGGCCGGCCGCGCCGACTGGCTCCAGGCGGCCGAGCCGTACCTCGCCGGCGGCGGAGCGTCCCGCAAGGTGGCCCGGCGCGCCGACGGCGGGGTGGACGTCGACTGGCACACCACCGCCGCCCGTCACGAGGCCGGTTCGCCCAACGTCATCGGGGTCTACTCCATCGCCTCCGCCTGCAAGGCCCTCACCGAAGCGGGCTTCGACTCCCTGGTCGCCCGGGAGCAGGAGCTGGTGTCCCGGGTCCGTGCGGGGCTGGCCGAGGTCCCCGAGGTGCAGGTGCTCTCGCTGTTCGGCGACGACGCGCCCCGGGTCGGCGTCATCTCCTTCGTGGTGCGCGGCTGGAACAGCTCGCACTTCGCCGCCGCCCTCTCCGCCGAGTACGGCATCGGCGTGCGCGACGGACTCTTCTGCGCCCACCCGCTCGTGCGCACCCTGCTCGGCAGCGACCCGCAGGACCCGGGCGAGTGCGGCGCGCCGGAGGCCGAGCCGGGCGAGCGGTCCCTGAACGCGATCCGCGTCAGCTTCGGGGCCGGCACGCCCGACGAGCACATCGACCGGTTCCTGCGGGCGGTCTCCGAGCTGGTCCGCGAGGGCGCCCAGTGGAACTACCGCACCGAGGACGGCCGCTGCGTCCCGGACCGCGGCGAGGCCGCGCAGGTCTGAGGACGCCGGCGTCACGAAAACACCTCGGCCGGGGACGGGCGCGCTGCCCGTCCCCGGCCGAAGGATGCCGGGGCTACGCGTCGAGGCCGATGGCGAACGCGGCTTCCAGGTCGTGCTGGGAGTACGTACGGAACGCCACATGGGTGTCGGTCCCCTCGACCCCAGGGATCTTGCTGATCCGGCCGGGGATGACATCGGCGAGGTCATCGTGCTTGGCGACCCGGACCATGGCGATCAGGTCGTAGGTGCCGGTGACGGAGAAGACCTCGCTGACGCTGTCCAGCGCGGCGATGGCCTCGGCGATCTCCGGAATCCGGTCCACGCTGGTCTTGATGAGCACGATCGCGGTGATCACGGCTGGCTGTCTCCCTCGGTGGCCGTGGCTGGAACCTTCACTCTAGCCCTCCGCCCATAGCGCACCCACGCGTACAGGAACCCGGCCGCGAACCCCGCCACATGCGCCAGATACGCCACCCCCGGCCCGGCGTCCGCGGCCTGGGCCGCCGCCCACTGGAGCCCGAACCAGAAGACCAGCACGATCCAGGCCGGGAAGCGCAGCGGCAGGAAGAAGAGGAACGGGAACAGGCTGGTCACCCGTGCCTTCGGGAAGAGGTACAGGAAGCCGCCGAGCACCGCGGAGATCGCCCCCGACGCCCCGACCAGCGTCTGCTCGGAGTCCGCGTGCGCCGCCGCGTAACAGACCAGCGCCACATAGCCGCATCCCAGGTAGAACAGCGCGAACCGCACCCGCCCCATGCGCTCCTCGGCCATCGCGCCGAACACGTACAGGAACAGCAGGTTCCCCAGCAGGTGCAGCCAGCTGCCGTGCACGAACAGCGCGGTGAACGGCGTGATCAGCGCAGGTGCGGAGCCCTCCCACAGCTCGGCGGGGATCACCCCCCACCGCTCGAAGTACGCACTCTGCGCGGCGAGCAGCGCCTCCTCGCTCCGGTGGGCGGCGCCGCCGAACCCGGAGAGCGGGCTGATCAGGAAGGTCACCGCGCAGACGGCGATCAGTCCGTACGTGACCGGGGCGCCGCTGGAGGCCGCCGCGTCCCGGATCCTCCCGGCCGTGGTCCGCCAGTCGCCCTGTCGCCACTCGATCATGTACAGAGCATGACGTAACGGTGGAGAACGGGAGGGAACGCCTCGCCGTGCCGATGCCTATACGCGAGGCCGTAGGGTTACGCCAGGACTTCCGCAGTTCGACGGCGCACCGCGAGATCCTTGACGTAGACAGGTGGAGTCGCGGCGGCGCGCCCGGCGCGGGCTCCTGGAAACGACGAAAGAGGACGCAAACGATGACGACGGTTCCCCTGCCGACCGAATCGACCCGCTGGCGCTGCACCCTGTGCGGCAACCTCACGCGCTTCGACGTGACCCGTTCCTCCAAGGTCGTGGAGTACGTGCACCTCGACCTGGCCGGTGAGTCGAGTGTCGAGGAGCGGGAGGTCGTCAGTGAGACCATCGAGTCGGTCCGCTGTCGTTGGTGCAACGCGGTGGACCAGATCGAACTGGTGGACAGGCCGGGTGCCGCTTCCTGAGGGAGCGCACCCTTCGACATATCTATGGGGTGACGGACGGTGGATCAGCCGACCAGCGGCGCCGGACCGGCCGATGAGGCCGACGGCGGCGCAGAGGCGCTCGGCCGTCCGCTGCCCGAGGGTGTCCGACGGCGGGTGGTCGCGCTGGTCTCGGACGCCTTCGGCGGACTGACCGTCTCCGAACTGCCCGCCCAGCTACGGCAGTACGCCCGGTTCACCCCGACCCGGCGGGCGAAGTTCGCGGGGAACGCGATGGCCGCCGCGCTGGAGAGCGACGCCGTCTTCCGGCAGCGGATCGGTGAGCGGCTCGGCCAGTCCCAGCCCGAACTGACCGGCGCGCTGGAGGCGGGCTCGCCGCCCGCCGCCGCCGATCCCCTGGATGTGGCCGCGGCCGCCTATGTGCTGCGCCCGGTCGGCTGGGTCAAGCTGGTCGAGGCGGCCGGCGAGGAGGTCCAGCGGGCCGACGCGGAACGGGCGGACGAGGAGACCCGGCGCGAACTGGAGCACCTGCGCGAGGAGCTGGAGCGGGCCCGCGCCCACACCCGCACCGACACCGAGCGGCTGCGCGCCGAGCTGGAGACGGCCCGCAAGGAGGCCGAGTCGCTGCACCGCAAGCTGCGCAGCGCGCTCAGCGAGGTGAAGCGCGGCGAGGCCGCCCTGCGCCGCAGCGCCGCCGACGCCGACACCGTGCGGGCCGAGTCGGCCGCCCAGCTCTCCGCCGTGGAGAGCGAGTCGCGCCGGCTCAAGGGGCGGCTGGGGGAGGCCGAGGCGGCCCTGGAGGCGAGCCGGCGGGCCGCCCGCGAGGGCCGCTCGGTGGAGGACATGCGGCTGCGACTGCTCCTGGACACCGTGCTGGACGCCGCATCGGGGCTGCGGCGGGAGCTGGCGCTCCCCCCGGCGACGACGCATCCCGCCGACACGGTGGACGCGGTGGAACCGGGCCGGATGTCGCCCAAGGACATTGCCGCCCGGGCTCTTTCGGAGACGGACCCGGCGCTGCTGGACCAACTGCTGGCGCTGCCGCAGGCCCACCTCATCGTGGACGGCTACAACGTCACCAAGACCGGCTATCCCCAGATGCCGCTGGAGAAGCAGCGGTTGCGGCTGCTGGGCGGCCTCTCGGTGCTCGCGGCGCAGACCGGCGCCGAGATGACCTGTGTATTCGACGGCGCCGAGCTGGCCGCCCCGGTGCTGCTGGCGCCGCCGCGGGGGGTGCGGGTGCTGTTCAGCAAGCCCGGGGTCACCGCGGACGAGCTGATCCGTCAACTGGCCCGCGCGGAACCGCCGGGGCGGCCCGTCGTGGTCGTCTCCACCGACCGCGAGGTGGCGGACGGCGTGGCCAAGGCCGGTGCGCGGCCGGTCGCGTCCGTCTTGCTCCTCAAGCGCCTTTCGCGCGTCTAGCGGGATATGGGCGGCATGTGTGTCATGCCGGATTTCTGGGAACGTACCGTCAAGTCGCCGCTACACGCGGTGGGGTGAGAGCAAAGAAGTGCCTGGTGTGACGAGAAAAATCCTGTGAGGATTTGAACTGATCACAAGATGGTCACTAGGGTCAGGCCTCGAACCTTCGCACGGTTGATCACCCACTCGGGGTGACGGCGAAGGAACCGCCGAGTCCGTCATGTGTACGGAGCCGGGGATTCTTTCCCCCACAGCCCGGTAGGCGGCTCTGAGGAAGAAGGAGCTCGCCTTCGTGGCGTCCCACCGTCGTCCCAAGCAGCCGAGCCGCACCCGCGTGACCGTGCTCACCGCGACCGCCGCCGCGGCCGTGGCCCTGACCTCCCAGGCCGCCCACGCCGACCCCAAGCCGAGCAAGAACGAAGTCAAGGCGAAGGTCGACAAGCTCTACCACGAGGCCGAGGCGGCCACCGAGAAGTACAACGGGGCCAAGGAGCAGCAGGACAACCTGAAGAAGGAAGTCGACGCGCTCCAGGACAAGGTCGCCCGCGGCCAGGCCGAGCTCAACACGCTCCGCACCGAGCTGGGTTCGATCGCCACCGCGCAGTACCGCTCCGGCGGCATCGACCCCTCGGTCGCCCTCTTCCTCGCCTCGGACCCGGACAGCTTCCTGGACCAGGCCTCCGCGCTCGACCAGCTGACGGTCAAGCAGACGGAGTCGCTGCAGAAGATCCAGTCCAAGCAGCGCACTCTCGCCCAGCAGCGCAAGGAAGCCCAGGACAAGCTCGGCGACCTCGCCGACGTCCGCAAGGCGCTCGGCGAGAACAAGAAGAAGTACCAGGGCAAGCTGGCCGACGCCCAGCAGCTCCTCAACACGCTGACGCAGGCCGAGCGGGCCAAGATGCAGCAGGACGAGCAGCGCGCCAGCCGCGCCGCCAGCGACCGGGTCGAACTCGGCAACGAGGCCCCCGCGTCCGGCCGTGGAGCAGCCGCCCTGAGCGCCGCCGCCACCCAGATCGGCAAGCCGTACGTCTCCGGCGGCTCCGGCCCCAACTCCTACGACTGCTCCGGGCTGACGCAGTGGGCCTTCGCCCAGGCCGGCGTCTCCATCACCCGGACCACGTACACCCAGCAGAACGACGGCCAGCGGATCGGCCGCAGCCAGCTCAAGCCGGGCGACCTGGTCTTCTTCAACGGCCTGTCGCACGTCGGCTTCTACGCCGGCAACAACCAGATCCTGCACGCCCCGAAGCCGGGCACCGTCGTCCGCTACGAGTCGATGGACTACATGGGCACCTTCCAGTTCGGCGTCCGCATCTGACCGTGGAGCGCCGTACGGCACGCCACGGCACGCCCGAACGAGGGAATCGCCGCGCACCACGCTGACGCCCCGCCCCGCCGGAGACCAAGGTCACCGGCGGGGCGGCGGCGTTCGGCCCCCTTTCCGTCACCGGCGCGGTCTTTGGCCGGCGCGTAGTCGTCCGATTACTGTCTGGCTGCTGTGCAGCTCCCGGACTCCGTCCGCCCGCCCCGGGCGGCAGGGGCTGCGCACCACCGCGTCAGCGGAAGGGAGTGCGGCTACCTGTGGTGTCCCATCGCCGTTCCACACAGTCCGGCTTCAACAGAGGCGTCCGGGTCACGGTCATCTCGGCGGCCGCCGCCACCGCGGCCGCCACCCTGACCGGGGCCCCGGCGAGCGCCGACCCGAAGGACACCCGGGAGAGCGCCAAGGCCGCCGTCGACCGCCTCTACGAGCAGGCCGAGCGGGCCACCGAGCGATACAACGAGGCCGGTGAGCGGGTGGACCGGCTGCGCGGCGAGGCCGACCGCGCCCAGGACGCCACGGCCCGGGGCCAGGAGCGCGTCAACGACATGCGCAACGCGCTCGGCGCGATGGCGGGCGCCCAGTACCGCACCGGCTCCATCGACCCGGCGGTCGCCCTGCTGCTCTCCGCAGACCCGGACACCTATCTGGAGCAGGCCGCCGCCCTCGACCGGGCCGGCGCCCGCCAGGCGATGACCCTGGACAAGCTGCGGCACGCCCAGCGCAAGCTGGCCCAGACCCGCGCCGAGACCACCCGTGCCCTGACCGACCTGGAACGCAACCGGGCGGCCGTCACCCGTCACAAACGCGCTGTCGAGTCCAAGCTCCGCGAGGCCCGCCGGCTGCTGGACTCGCTGCCGCCCGAGGAACGCGCCTCCTTCGACCGGGCCTCCCGCTCCGGCCGCGAAGGACTGCCCGACCTCTCCGGCGTCGCCCCCGGCTCGGGCCGCGCGATGTCCGCCGTGGCCGCCGCCCACCAGGCGCTCGGGAGACCCTACGTCTGGGGGGCCAACGGGCCCTCCGGATTCGACTGTTCCGGCCTGATGCAGTGGGCCTACGCCCAGGCCGGGGTGAGCCTGCCCCGCACCTCCCAGGCCCAGCGCCACGCGGGCCGCACGGTGCCCCTCTCCCAGGCGCGCCCCGGCGACCTGGTCGCCTACCGGGCGGACGCCAGCCACATCGGCATGTACGTCGGCAACGGCCAGGTCATCCACGCCCCGTATCCGGGCGCACCGGTCCGCTACGATCCGGTCGGCATGATGCCCGTCTCCTCGGTCACCCGGATCTGACCGTACGATCGGCAGGGTGGCCGGACGAGGACGTGACGCGCGTGGGGGAGGCCCCCGGGGACGGCGGCGTGCGGCGGGCCTGCTGCTCGCCGCGCTCCTGACCGCGTCCGCCTGCGCGGCTCCCGTCGCCCCGGACACCTTCCTCACCACCCGCGCCCTCGACGCCACCCTGGAGCGCCGCGCGGCGGCCGTCCTCGCCCACGACCCGGTGGGCTACCTCGACGGCCTCGCCCCGGACGCCGCGAAGCTGCGGGCCGCCCAGCGCACCGAGCTGGACCGGCTCGCCGACGTGCCGCTGAAGTCCTGGACGTACGACGTCAAGGGCATCACCGAGCAGGACGGGCAGTGGGCCACCGCCGAGGTGGAGCTGCGCTACCGGATCGACGGGTACGACACCGCCCCGGTCGCCACCCGCCGCGTCCTGGAGCTGATGCGCGACGGCGAGCGCTGGTACATCACCGAGGACCGGCCCGCCAAGGGTGCCTCGGGGCAGTTGTGGCAGCAGGGGGACGTGGAGGTCGTCGAGGGCGCTCACAGCATCGTCCTGGGCGTCGGACGGGGCGAGGAGGAGCTGCGCCGGATCGCCGACACCGTGGACCTCGCCGTCCCGGCCGTCTCGGACGCCTGGCCGCGCCCCTGGAACCAGCGGGTGGTGGTCCTCGTCCCGGACTCCGTCGAGTCGATGGCGGGCCTGCTGGGCTCGCCGGAAGCCAGCTACCGGGGCATCGCCGCCGTCACCACCGGCGAGGTCGGCGGCACCGGGAAGAGCCCGGCCCTCGCCGACCGGGTGATCGTCAACCCGCAGGCGTACGCCACCCTGGGCAGCTTCGGGCAGCGGATCGTCCTGACCCATGAGACGACCCATGTCGCCACCCGGACCAGCACCTCCACGGCCACCCCGGTCTGGCTCTCCGAGGGCTTCGCCGACTGGACCGCCTACCGGGGCGAGGACCGCGCCGCCGACACCGTCGCCCCCGAGCTGGCCGAGGCCGTCCGCAGCGGCAGGACCCCGGCCGAACTCCCCGCCGACCCGGACTTCGGCTTCGACGGCGACCCGGCGAAGCTCGCGGGGGCGTACGAAGGCGGCTGGCTGGCCTGCGAGCTGATCGCGGAGCGGTGGGGCAAGGAGAAGCTGATCGCCTTCTACGAGGCCGTCGGAGCGCACGACGGGCGCGAGGGAGCGGTGGAGCAGGCCCTGAAGGCCGTGCTCGACACCACCCCCGAGCAGTTCACCGCCGACTGGCGCGACTACCTCGCCACCCGGCTCGGCTGACCCCCGACCGCGCTCACCGCGGCCTCGCCGCCCGGTCTCCCCGGCACCGTCGACCGCCACAGCCGCCGTGCCGCGATCAGCGAGGCCGCCACCAGCAGCCCGTTCCGTACGAACAGGAGCGTCACGCCCCACGCGTCGCTCGCCACCACATGGCCGAAGCCGATCGGGAACTCCAGCAGCGTCACCCCCGCCGCCACCAGCACCAGGACCGCGGGCAGAGTCATCGCCGCGCCCCGGAACACCAGGCACACAGCGGCCAGTCCGACCAGCCACACCACGTACTGCGGGCTGATCACCCGGCTGGTGACCGTGAACAGCAGCACCGCCGTGAACGCCGCCTCGGCCGGGGTACGCGCCGCGAACCGGCGGGCCCGCAGCCGCCACAGCAGCAGCCAGCCCAGCGCCAGGGCCGCGAGCCCCAGCGCCAGCGCCGACACCAGCTCCACCTGCGGTCCGACGAACTCCACCGAGCCGTAGCGCAGCTCCACCCGCCCCTCCCAGCCGAACCGCCGCGCCAGGTGGAAGACCAGCGCCCCCAGCGACTCGATCTCGGTGCCCCGGTCCCGCTGGAAGGCCAGAAAGCCGAACGCCCCCGGCATCCACAGCGCGAACGCCGCCGCGAGCCCCGCCGCGCTCAGCGCCGCCGAGGCCCAGGCCGCCCGCGTCGGACGGCCCTTGCGCACCCCCACCAGCAGCAGCGCCGGCCACCCCTTCAGCAGCGCCCCGAACGCGGCCAGCGCCCCCAGCGCCCGGGGCCTGCGCACGCCCGCCAGCAGCGCCGCCACCGCGACCGCCGTCACCATCAGGTCGTAGCGGGCGTAGACCGTCGGCCCCAGCAGCGGCACCCCCACGACCCACACCCACGCACCCGCCGTCCTTGTGCCGGGCCGCCGCCCCGCGTACAGCAGCAGCCCCAGCACCAACGCGTCGCAGACCAGCACCAGCACGAAGAACGCGGTCGCGTACTCCCAGAACGGCAGCAGGGCCGGGGAGAGGATCGCCAGGGCCGCCCCGGGCGGGTACTGCCAGGTGACGTCGTCCAGCGGGAACGTGCCGGTCAGCAGGACCTCGTACCAGGACCGGTAGATCGCCGACACGTCCACCGTGACGTCCGGGCCGGGCACCGTGACCACTTTGAACACGCAGGCCAGCAGCCAGGCCCGGGTCAGCGCCCACACCGCGTACGGCCACGGCCCCGCCCCGGTGGGTGTTCGTCCCGTCATCGCCGTCCGTCCCAATCGTCGCTCGTATCCGGCCGGGTTCCAGGCGGCTCATGATGCCGCCGGGGGAGAGCGGGAGCGGTGAAGCGCGGCCGTTCGGTACTGTCGGCGGCGATGGACAAGACCTTGATCGTGACCAACGACTTCCCGCCCCGCCCCGGTGGCATCCAGGCGTTCCTGCACAACATGGCGCTCCGCCTGGATCCCGACCGGGTCGTCGTCTACGCCTCCACCTGGAAGCGCGGCGAGGAGGGCGCGGCGGCCACCGCCGCCTTCGACGCGGAACAGCCCTTCCCCGTGATCCGTGACCGGACGACGATGCTGCTGCCGACCCCGCGGGTCACCCGCCGGGCCACCGAGCTGCTGCGCGAGCACGGCTGCACCTCCGTCTGGTTCGGCGCCGCCGCCCCGCTCGGGCTGATGGCCCCGGCGCTGCGCCGCGCGGGCGCCCGGCGGCTCGTCGCCACCACCCACGGGCACGAGGCCGGCTGGGCGCAACTGCCCGCCTCCCGGCAGCTGCTGCGGCGGATCGGGGAGGGCACGGACACGATCACCTATCTCGGTGAGTACACCCGCTCCCGGATCGCCGGGGCCCTCACTCCGGACGCGGCGGGCCGCATGGTGCAACTGCCGCCCGGCGTCGACGAGAAGACCTTCCACCCGGCGTCCGGCGGAGACCGGGTCCGGGCCCGCCTCGGGCTCTCCGGCCGCCCGGTCGTCGTCTGCGTCTCGCGGCTGGTGCCGCGCAAGGGCCAGGACACGCTGATCCTGGCCATGCCCGCGATCCTCGCGCAGTTCCCGGACGCGGTCCTGCTGATCGTGGGCGGCGGACCGTACGCCGAGGACCTGGAGCGGCTCGCGGCGGAGACCGGGGTGCAGGACTCGGTGCGCTTCACCGGCCCGGTGCCCTGGGCGGAGCTGCCCGCGCACTACGGGGCCGGGGACGTCTTCGCGATGCCCTGCCGGACCCGGCGGCGGGGGCTCGACGTGGAGGGCCTCGGGATCGTCTACCTGGAGGCCTCCGCGACCGGGCTGCCCGTGGTGGCCGGCGACTCGGGCGGCGCCCCGGACGCGGTGCTGGACGGCGAGACCGGGTGGGTGGTGCGCGGCGGCAGCGCCGAGGAGTCGGCCGACCGGATCGTGACGCTGCTCGGGGACCCGGAGCTCCGGCAGCGGATGGGGGAGCGGGGCCGGGCCTGGGTCGAGGAGAAGTGGCGCTGGGACCTGCTGGCGGAGAAGCTCAGGACCTTGTTGTGAACGCGCGAAGGGGCCCGCACCTGACGGTCGGGTGCGGGCCCCTTCGTACGCGTCACACCGCTCAGGCGCGGTAGATCGACTCCACCTCGTCCGCGAAGTCCTTCGCCACCACGTTCCGCTTCAGCTTCAGCGACGGCGTGATGTGGCCCGCCTCCTCGGTGAACTGGGCGGGCAGGATACGGAACTTGCGCACCGACTCGGCCTTGGAGACCGCCGCGTTGCCGTCGTCCACCGCCCGCTGCACCTCGGCCAGCAGCTCCGCGTCCTCCCGCAGCGACAGGGCCGTCGAGCCGACCGGCTTGCCGTGCTCCTCGGCCCAGCGGCCCAGGAACTCCTCGTCCAGGGTGACCAGCGCGCCGACGAACGGGCGGCCGTCGCCGACCACCATGCACTCGGCGACCAGGGCGTGCGCCCGGATGCGGTCCTCGATGACGGCCGGGGCGACGTTCTTGCCGCCCGCCGTCACGATGATCTCCTTCTTGCGGCCGGTGATCGCGAGGTAGCCGTCCTCGTCGAGCGTCCCGATGTCACCGGTGTGGAACCAGCCGTCGGCCAGCGCCTCGGCCGAGGCCGACTCGTTCTTCCAGTACCCGGTGAACAGATGTTCGCCGTGCAGCAGCACCTCGCCGTCGTCCGCGATCCGCACCACGGAGCCGGGCAGCGGCTGGCCGACCGTGCCGATCTTCGGCCGGTCCCACGGGTTGAACGCGGTGGCCGCACACGTCTCGGTCAGGCCGTAGCCCTCCAGGACCGTGAAACCGATGCCCCGGTAGAAGTGGCCGAGCCGCTCACCGAGCGGGGCCCCGCCGGAGATCGCGTACTCGCCGCGGCCGCCGAGGACGGCGCGGAGCTTGCCGAAGACCAGCTTGTCGAACAGCTTGTGCCTGAGCCTCAGTCCCAGCGCCGGCCCCTGCGGGGTGCTCAGCGCCCGGCTGTAGGCGATCGCCGTGTCGGCGGCCCGGTCGAAGATCTTGCCCTTGCCGTCCGCCTGCGCTTTCGCGCGGGCCGCGTTGTAGACCTTCTCGAAGACCCGGGGCACGCCCAGGATCAGCGTCGGCCGGAACGAGGCCAGTTCGTCGGTGAGGTTCTTGATGTCGGGGACGCAGCCGAGCTTGATCGGGGCCATCACCGAGGCCACCTCGACCAGCCGGCCGAAGACGTGCGCGGCGGGCAGGAACAGCAGCACCGAGCACTCGCCCGTGCGGAACAGCGGCTTCAGCCGCTCCACCACGTTGCCGCACTCCGCGAAGAAGCTGCGGTGGGTGAGCACACAGCCCTTGGGGCGGCCCGTGGTGCCCGAGGTGTAGACGATCGTCGCCGGATCGTCGGCCTTGGCGCTGCGCGTGCGCAGGTCCATGGTCTCGTCCGAGACCTCGGCCCCGGCCTTGACCAGCGCCTCGACCGCACCCGCGTCGATCTGCCAGACGTGCGCCAGCTCCGGCAGCTCCTCCCGTACGGAGGCCACGGAGTCGGCGTGCGCCGCGCTCTCCACGAGCACCGCCACCGCCCCGGAGTCACCGAGGATCCACTGCACCTGCTCGGCGGAGCTGGTCTCGTACACCGGCACGGTCACACCGCCGGCGCTCCAGATCGCGAAGTCCAGCAGCACCCACTCGAAGCGGGTGCGCGACATCAGGGCGACCCGGTCGCCGGGCTGGACGCCCGAGGCGATCAGCCCTTTGGCGGCGGCTCTGACCTCGGCCAGGAACTGCGTGGCACTGACGTCAGTCCAGACGCCGGCCACCTTGCGGCTCATCACCGCGACTTCGGGATGCTGAGCGGCATTGCGGCGGATGAGATCCGTCAGGTTGCCGTCCGTCGGGACCTCGTACAGGGCCGGAAGGCTGAACTCGCGCAAGACTGCTGCTCCTCATCGGGCTCCGGTGCCACGGCTCTGTGTGACGCACCGGCTGCGGTCCAAGATTGGCGGGTGCTCAGTGGGGTGAGCACGACTGGACTGCCCGGACGTTACCCACCGGTACTCGGTTCCGGATAGGGGGTTCCGGCCAGATGTCTTATGCATCACACATATAAATGGCCCTTTCGCGCACAGTAGTCCACTGCCGTCCCGACGTGGAAGTAACCGCAGGTCCGGACGGTCTACCAGGGACGGAAGGCGCACTCTAGGGTGATCGCATGCGAGGCAGCGAACCGGACAGCGGGGACCCGGCCACCGGGCGGACCCGGATCCATGTGGTCAGTGACGTGCACGGCAACACCGAGGCCCTGGCCCGCGCGGGGGACGGCGCCGACGCCCTGATCTGCCTCGGTGACCTGGTGCTCTTCCTCGACTACGCCGACCACTCGCGCGGCATCTTCCCCCAGCTGTTCGGCAAGGAGAACGCCGACCGCATCGTCGCCCTGCGCACCGCCCGCCGCTACGACGAGGCCCGCGCCTTCGGCCGCGAGCTGTGGGCCGGCCGCGACCGCAACACCGAGATCCTCGGCGCGGTGCGCCGGCAGTACGCCGAACTCTTCGCCGCCTTCCCCACTCCGACGTACGCGACCTACGGCAACGTCGACGTCCCCGACCTCTGGCCCGAGTACGCCCGCCCCGGCACCACCGTGCTCGACGCCGAACGCGTCGAGATCGGCGGCCGGGTCTTCGGCTTCGTCGGCGGCGGCCTCAGGACCCCGATGAACACCCCGTACGAGATCAGCGACGAGGAGTACGCCGCCAAGGTCGAGGCGCTCGGCGAGGTCGACGTCCTCTGCTCGCACATCCCGCCCGAGGTCCCCGAGCTGACCTACGACACCGTCGCCCGCCGCTTCGAACGCGGCAGCACCGCCCTGCTGGAGGCGATCCGCACCACCCGCCCCCGGTACGCGCTTTTCGGCCATGTTCACCAGCCGTTGGTCCGCCGGATGCGGATCGGTACCACCGAGTGCGTCAACGTCGGCCACTTCGCCTCGACCGGCACGCCGTGGGCGCTGAGCTGGTGAACGCGGGCGGCCGGGCGGTGGACCGGAGGGCCCCGGGCACGCGATAGCCTGCACAGCGGCAGGCCTCTGCCGAACGGGACCGGTTACACCGCACTGGAGGGCCACGGCGATGGCTGAACACACCAGCTCGAGCATCACGATCGAGGCGGCGCCGGCCGACGTCATGGGCGTGATCGCCGACTTCGCCCGCTACCCGGAGTGGACCGGCGAGGTCAAGGAGGCCGAGGTCCTCTCCACCGACGACCAGGGCCGCGCCGAGCAGGTCCGCCTCGTCCTGGACGCCGGAGCGATCAAGGACGACCACGTCCTCGCCTACACCTGGACCGGCGAGCGAGAAGTCAGCTGGAGCCTCGTCAAGTCCCAGATGCTGCGCTCGCTGGACGGCACCTACGCACTGGCCCCGATCGGCGGCGGCGAGCGCACCGAGGTCACCTACCGGCTCGCCGTCGACGTCAAGATCCCGCTGCTCGGCATGATCAAGCGCAAGGCCGAGAAGGTCATCATCGACCGCGCCCTCGCCGGTCTGAAGAAGCGCGTCGAGTCCGCCCCGGGGGCCTGAGACCCGTGCGTACGGTCCTGGTCACCGGTCCCGGCGGCGCGGGCCGTACCACCGTCGCGGCGGCCACCGCACTGGCCGCCGCCGCACACGGCAGCCGCACCCTGCTGATCTCCGCCGAGGCCATACCCGGCTTCCCGGCAGCCACGGAACCCACCCGGGTCACCGACCGCCTCGACCACGCCCGCATCGACTCCGGCGAGCACTTCCGCGCCGAACTCACCGAGCTCCAGAACCGTGCCTCCGGCGTCCTGGACCTGCTCGGCGCGGGCCGGCTGGAGGGCGAGGAGCTCACCGAACTCCCCGGCTCACCGCAGCTCGCGCTGCTGCACACCCTGCGCCGCGCCGCCGAGGGCGACTGGTCCGGCTACGACACCCTCGTCGTCGACCTCCCGCCGCTGACCGAGGCCCTCGCCCTGCTCGCCCTGCCGGAACAGCTCCGCCGCTATCTGCGCCGGCTGCTCCCCGCCGAACGCCAGGCCGCCCGCGCCCTGCGCCCCGTCCTCGCCCAGCTCGCCGGGGTCCCGATGCCCGCGCAGTGGCTGTACGAGGCCGCCGCCCGCAAGGACGAGGAGCTGGCCGCCGTCCAGGCCCTGATCGAGGACGAGGCCACCACGCTCCGGCTGGTCGCGGAGCCGGGCCCGGCCGCCGAGGACGCCCTGCGCACCGCCCGGACCGGCCTCGCCCTGTACGGGCTGAGCGCCGACCTGCTGGTCGCCTCCCGGGTACTGCCCCGGCACTCCCCGGACCCCTGGTTCGCCGCGCTCGCCGCCCAGCAGGAGAAGTGCCTGGACCACTGGCACCAGGACGTGGCCGGGGACGTTCCCGTGCACGAGGCCGCCCACCTGGGCCGCGATCCCGAGGGTGTGGGCGACCTGGCCGCGCTGGAGATCCCCGCCCCCGACGACCGGACGCCCGGCCGGGCCGGCGACCCCTGGTGGACCGAGGAGGAGACGGACGCCGAGTCCGCCGCGGCCACGACCCTCACCTGGTGCCTGCCGCTGCCGGGGGCCGCCAAGGAGGACCTGCGCCTGGTCCGCCGGGGCGACGAACTGCTCCTGACCGTCGGCCCCTTTCACCGGATCGCGCGGATCGCCTCCGCGCTGCGCCGCTGCACCGTCTCCGGCGCGGCCCTGACCGACGGGGTGCTGCGGGTGAGGTTCACGCCGGACCCGGAGCTGTGGCCGCGCACCTCCTGAACGGCGTGCGGCCGTTCGGGTAACGTCGGTAGTACGTGAACGGCAGGCCGACCGTCGGCCGCCCGCGTCGCAGGAGTCCGCCATGAGTGAAGCCACCGATCGTCCCGTCGACGGCGACGCGTGGGCCGACGCCTGCGCCGAGGACCTCGCGGCCGAGAAGGCCCGCCGCCGGGCCGAGTACGGCCCGCAGCCCGGATCCGCCGCCGAGGAACTGCGCAAGCTGGTCGACGCCGTCGCCGACAAGGTCTCCTCGCTCCAGACCCCGCTGCTCGGCGTCGCCGCCCAGGGCGCGGTCCAGCAGGCCATCCGGCAGGCGAAGTCCGCCGTCGAACCGGTCATCGAACGCAACCCGCAGCTCTTCGACCACCTCGCCGCCGCGGGCAACGAGCTGCTGGCCGCCTACCGCTCCGCGGTCGAGGGCCAGGAGAGCCGCTGGACCCGCACCACCGAGGGCGCGTCGGGCACGGGCCCCTCGAAGAAGGCCGCCGACGACCCGTCCGACCCCCGGGACGAAGGCCCCTCCGGCACCGAGCGCATCGACCTGGACTGACCGGCTCCGGCCGGTGCAGGGCGCGGCCTCGGGTACGGTTGCCCTAGCGGGGCTCGACCGAAACTGAGGGATTCATGGGACTCACCATCGGCGTCGATATCGGCGGCACGAAGATCGCGGCTGGAGTGGTCGACGAAGAGGGCCGGATCCTCTCGACGTTCAAGGTGGCGACCCCGCCGACGGCCGAGGGCATCGTCGACGCGATCTGCGCGGCGGTCGCCGGGGCGAGCGAGGGTCACGACGTGGAGGCCGTCGGCATCGGCGCCGCCGGTTACGTCGACGACAAGCGCGCCACCGTCCTGTTCGCACCGAACATCGACTGGCGTCACGAGCCGCTCAAGGACAAGGTCGAGCAGCGCGTCGGCCTGCCCGTCGTCGTCGAGAACGACGCCAACGCCGCGGCCTGGGGCGAATATCGCTTCGGGGCCGGCCAGGGCCACGACGACGTCATCTGCATCACGCTCGGCACCGGCCTCGGCGGCGGCATCATCATCGGCAACAAGCTGCGCCGCGGACGCTTCGGCGTGGCCGCCGAGTTCGGCCACATCCGGGTCGTCCCGGACGGTCTGCTGTGCGGCTGCGGCAGCCAGGGCTGCTGGGAGCAGTACGCCTCCGGCCGCGCGCTCGTCCGGTACGCGAAGCAGCGCGCCAACGCCACCCCCGAGAACGCCGCCGTCCTGCTCGGCCTCGGCGACGGCTCGGTGGACGGCATCGAGGGCAAGCACATCAGCGCGGCCGCCCGCCAGGGCGACGCGGTGGCCATCGACTCGTTCCGTGAGCTGGCCCGCTGGGCCGGCGCCGGACTGGCCGACCTCGCCTCGCTGTTCGACCCGTCCGCGTTCATCGTCGGCGGCGGCGTCTCGGACGAGGGCGAGCTCGTCCTCGACCCGATCCGCAAGTCGTTCCGGCGCTGGCTGATCGGCGGCGAATGGCGCCCGCACGCCCAGGTGCTCGCCGCCCAACTCGGCGGCAAGGCAGGGCTGGTGGGCGCGGCCGACCTCGCCCGCCAGGGCTGAGGCCCCTTCCGTACGACGCCATCGGTCGCCCGTCGCCGCCCTCCGGGGCAGCGGCGGGCGTCCGTCGTATCGTGGCCCGCATGGTCCTGACGCCTCTGCCCGACTCCCGTACCGAGCCGGACGGTTCAGCCGTGATCCGGGTGCTGAGCTACAACGTCCGCTCCCTGCACGACGACACCGCGGCCCTGGCCCGGGTCATCCACGCCTGCGCGCCCGATCTGGTGCTCGTCCAGGAGGCCCCGCGCTTCTTCCGCTGGCGCAAGGCCGCGGCCCGGCTCGCCAGGAGCAGCGACCTGGTGGTGCTGAGCGGCGGAGCCACCGCGGCCGGGCCCCTGCTGCTGTGCTCGCTGCGGGCGAGCGTCGAGCGCACCGAGGACGTCCTCCTGCCGCTCACCCCCGGCCTGCACCGCAGGGGCTTCGCCACCGCCGTGGTCCGGATCGCCGGGGCCCGGCTCGGGGTGCTGAGCTGCCATCTGAGCCTCCAGCGCGACGAACGCCTCGCCCAGGCCGAGCTGCTGCTGGAGCGGCTGGCCTCGATGGGCGTGGAGCACGCCGTGGCGGGCGGCGACCTCAACGACGTACCGACCGGGAAGGCGTTCCGGCACCTGGCCGGGCCGCTCCAGGACTGCCGGGCCGTGGCCCCGTGGGGCGGTGAGCTGACCTTCCCGCCCGCCGACCCCCGTAAGCGCATCGACGCCGTCTTCGCGACCCCGGGCATCGAGGTCCTCGGCTGCGGGGTGCCGACCGGGCTGCCCGGGGTGAGCGAGGACGACCTGAGGGCGGCCACGGACCATCTGCCGGTCCTGGCCGCCCTCAGAGTGCCTGCCGGCGGGTGACCTACACGACCGCGCCGCGCCCCGGGTCGCCGTAGGTGTCGTCATCGTCGTCGTGCGGCATCCGGGCCACCAGGGTGGCGAAGCCGCCGAGGAAGCCGCCGACGCAGACGGTGGTGAGCCACCACGTCAGCTCCCACTGGAGCAGCACCGCGATCAGCATCAGCACCGGCCCGCCGATCACCGCGAGCCAGGCGAACTTCGCCGTGACGTCGGCCTCCGGCAGCGGCGGCGGCTCCGGGGGCACGAAGTGGCCCTCGTCCCCGTCGTCCGGCTCGTCGATGCCGTCGTCCTTGGACTCGGGCAGCTCGTAGTCGCGCGGACCCGCGACGCCGGGCGCGAACACCACCGAGCTGCCCAGCGGCTTCTTCTCCGGCGGCTTCGGGGGCGTCTTGCCGGACCCCTTGTCCGCGGGGTCCCCGGCGGAGCCGTCCTGCGGACCCACCACATTGCGCTGGTCGTCCTCCAGCAGGGCCAGATCCTCGATGGCCTTGAACGGCTTGGCGCCCGGCGGATCCGGCGGCTCCTCCCCGTACCCCGAGACGATCGCGGCCCACGCCGCGTCCTCGTCGATCGCCCGCTCCTGCTCCGCCCCTTCGTCCCCCGCCGGCTTCGTCCCCTCCGGGACGGCCGCGGGCTCGGTGGGGCGCGGCTCGCGCTCCTCGTCGCTGCCTGTGCGTTCCGCGTCGTGCTCAGCCACCGGACGTGCTCCCCTTCATCCCGACGTTCGGTGCGAGACGGCCGATGAACCGGTAGCTCTCATCGAAGATCCGCTCCGCATCATGGTCCAACGTCGCCACGTGGTAGCTCTGTTCCAGGAGGATCTCGGAAACATCCGTGGAGGAGATCCGGCTCAGGATCCGCGCGCTGTCGGCGGGCGGCACGACATGGTCCTGCGGGCTGTGCAGCAGCACCACCGGCTGGGTCACCTGGGGCAGGTCCCCGTCGACCAGCCGGAAGAACCTGCGCACCGAGTGCGCGGCGTGCAGCGGCACCTTGGTGTAGCCCACCTCGTGCGAGCCCGGCAGCGCGATGTCGTCGGCCACGCCCTTCGTCGTCCGCACCAGATGGCGGGCGACCGGCAGCGCGTACGCGGAGAGGCCGTGCACCTTGTTGGCCGGGTTGACCAGCACCAGACCGCTGATCGCGTCCCCGTGCTTGGCCGCGAGCCGCAGGCTCAGCGCACCGCCCATGGAGAGCCCGAAGACGAAGACCCGCTCGCACTTCTCCCGCAGCAGCCGCAGCTCGCGGTCCACCTCCGCGTACCAGTCCTGCCAGCCGGTGACCGCCATGTCCTCCCAGCGGGTGCCGTGGCCCGGCAGCAGCGGCAGCGAGACCGTCAGTCCGCGCTCGGCGAGGTAGTCCGCCCAGGGGCGCAGCGACTGCGGTGATCCGGTGAAGCCATGACAGAGGAGGACGCCGACCTCTCCGCCCTCGTGGCGGAACGGCTCGGCTCCAGGGAGGACCGGCACCAGGGTCTCCTGTTCGTGGGACGGGGCGGGGGCGGGCGCACCTGGGGGAGTGCTTGACGGATGACTTCACCGTACGCGACCGGACCGACACCGACCAGGGCCGTCACGCCCCCACGGAACGCCCCGCACGGCCCGGCCGGGGAGCCGGGTCCCCGATGCCGGGCGGAGGCCGCGACGACCCCACAGGCTAAGGTCTACCGACAGCACACAGGAGGCACCAGAGTTGATCTACGGCGCAATGAAGTTCTCCATCGGCGGGTCCCTGAAGCTCGCCTTCCGGCCGTGGGTGGAGGGCCTGGAGAACATCCCCGAGCGCGGTCCGGCGATCCTCGCGAGCAACCACCTGTCGTTCTCCGACTCGTTCTTCCTCCCCGCCGTGCTGGACCGCAAGGTCACGTTCATCGCCAAGGCCGAGTACTTCACCGCACCCGGGGTGAAGGGCAAGCTCACCGCCGCCTTCTTCAAGGGCGTCGGCCAGCTCCCCGTCGACCGCTCCGGAGCCCGCGGGGCCGGCGAGGCGGCGATCAAGGCGGGCATCCAGGTCGTCGAGAGCGGCGGCCTCTTCGGCATCTACCCCGAAGGCACCCGCTCGCCCGACGGCCGTCTCTACCGGGGCAAGCCCGGCGGTCTCGCCCGGGTCGCGCTCGCCACCGGAGCGCCCGTGATCCCGGTCGCCATGATCGACACCGAGAAGATCCAGCCGCCCGGCCAGGTGATGCCCAAGCTCATGCGCCCCGGCATCCGGATCGGCGAGCCGCTGGACTTCAGCCGCTACCAGGGCATGGACGGCGACCGCTTCATCCTGCGCTCGGTGACCGACGAGGTCATGTACGAGATCATGAAGCTCTCCGGCCAGGAGTACGTGGACGTCTACGCCACCGCCGCCAAGCGCCGGCTCGCCGACGAGGCGAAGGCCCGGGCGGAGGAGGCCAAGCGGGAGCGGAAGCAGGCGGCCGCCCGCGAGGAGAACGGAACGGAACGGTCCGGCGCGTAACCGCGTCGTTCACCGTCCGGGGGGTGGGGGGCCATGGCCAAGCGTGAGCGGGTCGTACGGATGTCGGTCGAGCTGCCGCTGTGGCGTGCGCTGACGGGCTACCGCGTCCTGACGATGATCTACGCGGTGCTGCTCGCGATCTTCGGGAAGGACAACTTCGGCCGGGAGAGGTTCGAGCGGCCCTGGGTCGCCGTCGCCTATCTGGCGTTCCTCTGCGTCTGGACGCTCGCCACCCTGCCCAAGGTCCGCTCGGCGGCGAGCTGCACCAAACGCTTCCTCGGGGCGGACCTGGTCGTCGCGCTGACCGGCATCCTGCTCACCCCGCTCGCCGACGTCGACTCGCAGTCGTTCGACGGCCCCACGCTGCCGTCGATCTGGACGGCCGGAGCGGTCCTCGCCTTCGCCATCAAGGGCGGCTGGCGGTGGGCGGCCTTCGCCTCCACCTTCGTCGCCGCCGCCAACATCATCCAGCGCGGCGACCCCAGCCGGGACACCTTCCACAACGTCCTGCTGGTCTGGGTCGCCTCCATCGCCATCGGATACGTCGTCGAGGTCGCCCGCGCCAGTGAACGGACCCTGGCCCGCGCCCTGGAGATCGAGGCCACCACCCGCGAACGCGAGAGGCTCGCCCGCGACATCCACGACAGCGTGCTCCAGGTCCTCGCCATGGTCCAGCGCCGCGGCACCGCCATCGGCGGCGAGGCGGCCGACCTGGGCCGGATGGCCGGGGAGCAGGAGGTCGCCCTGCGCACTCTGGTCTCCAGCGGCCTGGTGCCCCCCACCCGCGTCTCCGAGGACGCCGCCGAGGGCGCCGTGGTCCGCACGGTCGAGGTCGACGAGGAGGACGGCCCCGGCGACGGGGCCGCCGTGGACCTGCGCGCCCTGCTCGCCCCGCACGCCGGATCCCGTACGAGCCTCGCCGAGCCCGGCGCCCCGGTCCTGCTCCCCGCCGCCTCGGCCCGGGAGCTGGCCGCCGCCGTCAGCGCCGCCCTGGACAACGTCCGGGTGCACGCGGGCCCGGACGCCCAGGCGTGGATCCTGGTCGAGGACGAGCCGGCCGAGGTGATCGTCACCGTCCGGGACGACGGCCCCGGCATCCCCGAGGGGCGGCTCGCCCAGGCGGAGGGGGAGGGGCGGCTCGGGGTGGCGCTCTCCATCCGCGGCCGGCTGCGCGAGCTGGGCGGCACGGCAGAGCTGATCTCGGTGCCCGGACAGGGCTGCGAGGTCGAGTTGAAGGTTCCCAGAGCACCGAAGGTTTCCCGGGGGAAGGCAGGATCGGCCCGATGAGTACGCAGAACGCACCACAGGACGAGCAGGGGGCCGCGGCCCGGCCCATCAAGGTCATGGTCGTCGACGACCATCCCATGTGGCGCAACGCGGTCGCCCGCGACCTGACCGAGTCCGGCTTCGACGTCGTCGCGACCGCCGGGGACGGCCCGCAGGCGGTCCGCCGGGCCAAGGCGGTGGGCCCGGACGTCCTGGTCCTCGACCTGAACCTCCCCGGCATGCCCGGCGTCCAGGTCTGCAAGGAGCTCGTCGGCTCCCACCCGGGCCTGCGGGTCCTGGTCCTCTCCGCGAGCGGCGAGCACGCGGACGTCCTGGAGGCGGTGAAGTCCGGGGCCACCGGCTATCTGCTGAAGTCCGCCTCCACCCAGGAGCTGACCGACGCCGTCTGCTCCACCGCGGCCGGCGACCCGGTCTTCACCCCGGGCCTGGCGGGCCTGGTCCTCGGCGAGTACCGCCGGCTCGCCTCCGACCCCGCCCCCGTGGCGTCGAACGAGCCCAAGGCCCCGCAGCTCACCGACCGGGAGACCGAGGTACTGCGGCTGGTCGCCAAGGGACTCTCGTACAAGCAGATCGCCGAACGGCTGGTCATCTCCCACCGCACGGTCCAGAACCACGTGCAGAACACCCTCGGCAAGCTTCAGCTGCACAACCGGGTGGAGCTCGTGCGGTACGCCATCGAGCGCGGCCTCGACGACGTCTGACCCGGCGAGGGCGGGGCCGTGGCCGTATATTCGCGCTGACCGGCCCTGCCCTGTCCCGTCCCCAGACACAGCTCGGGAGAACCCGTGGAAATCCTGGCCTTCGGTGTGCAGTCCGACGAGAAGCCCCTGATCGAGAAGGCCTTCGAGGGACTGCACGAGGTCCGCTGCCTGGACGTCTTCCTCAACCGGGACACCGCCCCCATCGCGGCGGGCCACGAGATCATCTCCACAAGTGTCAACGCCGACCTGAGCGCCCAGGTGCTCCAGACGCTCGCCGCCGGCGGCACGCAGATGATCGCCCAGCGCTCCACCGGGTTCAACAACATCGATCTGGAGGTCGCCGAGCGCCTCGCCCTGCGCGTCGCCCGGGTCTCGTACTACTCGCCGTACTCGGTCGCCGAATTCGCCTGGACCCTCGCCATGGCCGTCAACCGGCGCATCATCCGCGCCGCGAGCCGCACCCGGGACTTCGACTTCCGCCTCGACGGGCTGCTCGGCCGGGACATGCGCGGCCGGACCGTCGGCGTACTCGGCACCGGCAAGATCGGCGAGGCGTTCACCCGGATCGCCCATGGCTTCGGCATGAAACTGCTCGGCTGGGACGTCGTGGAGAACCCGGCCTGCGTCGAGCTGGGCATGGAGTACGTGCCGAAGGAGCGGCTGTTCACCGAGGCCGACCTGATCAGCCTGCACGTGCCGCTGCTGCCCAGCACCCAGCACATCATCGACGAGGCGGCCCTCAAGGCGATGAAGGACGACGCGATCCTCGTCAACTCCAGCCGCGGCGGCCTCATCGACACCGCCGCCCTGGTCACCGAACTGCGCGCGGGCCGCTTCCTCGGCGTCGGACTCGACGTGTACGAGGCGGAGGCCGGGCTGTTCTTCCTCGACAAGTCCCTGGAGGGCATCGACGACGACACCCTCGCCCGGCTGGTGACCTTCCCCAACGTCGTCGTCACCTCCCACCAGGCGTACTACACCGAGGACGCGGTGGGCCAGATCGTCGACGCGACCGTCAAGAACGTCACCGACTACCTGGCCCGCCGCACAAGTGAGAACGTTCTCGTGCCGAGGACCTGAGGGCTCAGCCCGCCACGGGAAGCCCCGCCAGCAGCTCCGTCACGATCGCCGAGCCCCGCACGGTCAGCACCGACTCCGGGTGGAACTGCACCGAGGCGAAGCCCGGCCCGCGCAGCGCGTGCAGCTCGCCGCTCTCCTCGTCGCGGCTCACCTCGATCCCGTGCGCGGCCAGCTCGGCGGCGGCCGGACCGTCGCACCGAGCGGTGAAGCTGTTGTAGAAGCCCACCGTCTCCGCCCGCCCGAACAGCTCGATCCTGGTCTGCGCCCCCTGGTACGGCACCGCCTTGCGGACGATCTCAAGACCCAGTTCCGCCGCGATCAGCTCATGCCCCAGGCAGACCCCCAGCAGCCCGTGCCGGTGTTCCCGCACCAGCTCGGCGGCGATCTCCCGCAACAGCAGCATCTTCGGGTCGCTCAGGTCGCCCGGATTGCCCGGACCGGGCCCCAGCACGACCGGCCCCTCGTGCGCCCGGACCACCGCGCGCAGCCCCGGCTCGTCGTAGCGGCGCACCGAGACGTCAAGACCGGACGACCGCAGCAGATGGGCCAGCATCGCGGTGAACGTGTCCTCGCCGTCCACCACCAGCGCGTGGCCGGACAGGTCCCGGACGCGCTCCTGCATCCGCAGCCAGAACGGGGCGAGCCCCCCGCGCCGGTCGTCCAGCGCCGCCCGCACCCGGGGGTCGGCCGCCAGTCGCGGGCGGTCCGCCTCCGCCGCCGGGCGCCCCGGCCGCACGCCCAGAGCGGCCAGCACCCCGGCCGCCTTGGCATGCGTCTCGGCGACCTCGCTCTCCGGATCCGAGTGGCGTACGAGCGTGGCCCCGACGGACACCCTCAGCGAACCGCCGGGGTCGATGTCGGCGGTCCGGATCAGGATCGGCGAGTCCAGCGTCTGCGCCCCGCTCGCGTCCCGGCCCAGCAGGGCCAGCGCACCCGCGTAGTAGCCGCGGCCCCCGGACTCGTACCGCTCGATCACCCGGCACGCGTTCTGCACCGGGGAGCCGGTCACGGTCGCCGCGAACATGGTCTCGCGCAGCACGTCCCGTACATCCAGGGAGGACTTCCCGCGCAGCTCGTACTCGGTGTGCGCGAGGTGCGCCATCTCCTTGAGCCGGGGCCCGACCACCACCCCGCCCATGTCGCCCACCGTGCACATCATCTTCAGCTCCTCGTCGACCACCATGGACAGCTCCTCGCTCTCCTTGCGGTCCCCGAGGAACGCCAGCAGGCTTGTCGCGGTCGGTCCGTCGTCCGGGTAGCGGTAGGTCCCGCTGATCGGGTTCATCACGACCGTCCCGCCCGACATCCGCACATGCACCTCCGGGCTCGCCCCCACCAGCGTCCTGTCCCCGGTGTGCACCACGAACGTCCAGTACGCGCCCCGCTCGCCCGCCAGCAGCCGCCGGAACAGTGCCAGCGCGTCCGCCCGCCCGAACCCGGGGATCTCGCCCCGGAACGTCCGGCGGATCACGAAGTTCGCGCCCTCGCCCTGCCCGATCTCGTCCCGGATCACCCGCCGCACGATGTCCGCGTACTCCCCGTCCGGCACATCGAAGCCGCGGTCCTCCACCGTCACGTCATGCGCGGGCAGCGCCGCCAGCACCTCCGCGAGCTCCAGCTCGTGCGTCTCGTCGGCGACCAGCACGCTCAGCGGGGTGCCGTCGTCGCGGACGTCGAAGCCGCGCTCGGCGATCTGCCGGAACGGCACCAGGGCGAGGGCCGGCGACGCGCCCACCGGCAGATCGGCCAGCCGGTCCGCCTCCCGCACCCCGCCGATCATCAGTTCGACGTGATCGTGGTCACGGCCGGGCGTACGACGGCGCAGCAGCGCGAACGGCGGGGCGTCCTCCGCCAGCAGCCGGCGGACGAGATCGAAGGCGGTGCGGGGTGCGGTACGGGACATGGGAGCGGGTTCCTTCCGGGCGGACCGTACGAGGGCCTCGTACGGGATTCACGGGGAGAGGAACGGCTCCGCAACGCAGAAAAGGCCGCCCCTCGGGCGGCCTTCGCGATGTGTCAGCGCGATGAATCAGTGGGCCGCCGGATGAGCGGTCCACCACCAGTTCTGGATCGAGATCCGGATCTGTCGCGTCGACATGCTGCGACCCTAGCGGACGTTCCGGGCATCGGAGCGGGTGTCTCAACTGTTGAGCGCTCGAATGGACGCCTCCCGCGACCCCGTAATGTTGTGCACGTGACCGTGAACGCCAATACCTCCGTCGCCGGTGGCAACACCTGGCGAGACCTTCCCGCGGCGCAGCAGCCCGAGTACCCCGACTCCGAGGCCCTGCGCGATGTACTCGCGGACCTCGCGTCGTATCCGCCGCTCGTCTTCGCGGGCGAGTGCGACCAGCTGCGCGCCCGTCTGGGAGCCGTCGCCAAGGGCGAGGCGTTCCTGCTGCAGGGCGGCGACTGCGCCGAGGCCTTCGACGCCGTGTCCGCCGAGCACATCCGGGCCAAGCTGAAGACCCTGCTCCAGATGAGCGCCGTCCTGACCTACGCGGCCTCCGTCCCCGTGGTGAAGGTCGGCCGGATCGCGGGCCAGTACTCCAAGCCGCGCTCCAAGTCGACCGAGACCCGCGACGGCGTGACCCTGCCGACCTACCGCGGCGACTCGGTGAACGGCTTCGCCTTCACCGAGGAGGCCCGGATCCCGGACCCCGCGCGGCTGAAGCAGATGTACCACGCGTCCTCCTCCACGCTGAACCTGGTCCGCGCCTTCACCACCGGCGGTTACGCCGACCTGCGCCAGGTGCACGCCTGGAACCAGGACTTCGTGAAGTCGTCCCCGGCCGGGCAGCGCTACGAGGCCCTGGCCCGCGAGATCGACAACGCGCTCAACTTCATGAAGGCGTGCGGCACCGACCCGGCCGAGTTCAAGGCGGTCGAGTTCTACGCCTCGCACGAGGCGCTGCTGCTGGACTACGAGACGGCGCTGACCCGCACCGACTCGCGCACCGGCGAGCTCTACGACACCTCCGGCCACATGGTCTGGATCGGTGAGCGCACCCGCCAGATGGACGGCGCGCACATCGAGTTCGCCTCGAAGGTCCGCAACCCGATCGGCATCAAGCTCGGCCCGACGACCACCGTCGACGAGGCCCTCGGCTACGTCGACCGCCTCGACCCCGAGCGCGAGCCCGGCCGGCTGACCTTCATCGTCCGCATGGGCGCCGACAAGGTCCGCGACAAGCTGCCCGAGCTGGTCGAGAAGGTCACCGCCTCCGGCGCCACCGTCGCCTGGGTGACCGACCCGATGCACGGCAACACCTTCGAGGCCGCCTCCGGCCACAAGACGCGCCGCTTCGACGACGTCCTGGACGAGGTCAAGGGCTTCTTCGAGGTCCACAAGGGCCTCGGCACCCACCCGGGCGGCATCCACGTGGAGCTGACCGGCGACGATGTCACCGAGTGCGTGGGCGGCGGCCACGAGATCTTCGTGGACGACCTGCACCAGCGTTACGAGACGGCCTGCGACCCCCGGCTCAACCGCAGCCAGTCCCTCGACCTGGCCTTCCTCGTCGCCGAGATGTACCGCGACCAGTAGGCATTCCCGCCGGACGCACCTGTGGGGCACGGATCCATGTGATCCGTGCCCCACAGGCGTCCCCAGGGCTTTTGCGCCGGTTGAGCGGCGGGTAGGGTTAGGTTAGCCTCACCGACGAAGACCGGGACGGCGCCCGACCGACCCGCAGGGAGGTGAACCGCATGTACGTCTGCTCCTGCTTCGGCATCACCGAAGCACAGGTCAAGAAGCATGCGGACGCCGGAGCCTGCACACCCCGGCAGATCGCGTCGGCCTGCAAGGCCGGGACGGACTGCGGCGGATGTGTGCGCCGCATCCAGGCACTCCTGGGCCGGGGCGACTGCTCCCGCCGTGAGCTGCTCGACCAGCGGCAGGAGCCTGCCACCGCCCCCCTCGCGCACCCGGTGGCGGCAGCGATCGCCGCAGGCGCTGTCCGGGACGTACGCCTCTCCGACGCGGCCTGAGCGGTCAGCTCTCCGGCTGCTCGATCAGCTGGGCGATGTAGAGCGCCTCACCGAGCTTCTCGACCAGCTCCAGCTGGGTGTCGAGATAGTCGATGTGGTGCTCCTCGTCCTCCAGGATCGACTCGAAGATGTTCGCGGACGTGATGTCGCCCTTGCCACGCATCACCTCGATACCCCGCCTGAGCCGGTCGATCGCCTCCACCTCGACCTGCCGGTCCGCCTGGAACATCTCGGTGACCGTCTGACCCACCCGTACATGGAACAGCCGCTGGTAGTTCGGCAGTCCGTCCAGGAACAGAATCCGGTCGGTCAGGATCTCGGCGTGCTTCATCTCGTCGAAGGACTCGGCCCGGGTGTACTTGGCGAGCTTCGTCCAGCCGAAGTTCTCCTGCATCTTCGCGTGCAGGAAGTACTGGTTGATGGCAGTCAATTCGGCGGTCAGCTGCTCATTGAGAAACTCAAGGACCTCGGGGTCGCCCTGCATGGCAAAGGCTCCTTCCAACCGGTGATCGATCTGGCAAGTTGGCCAGATCCTCGCACCGCGCCCAGCGGCCGTCCAGTAAGTGCATGCTTAGTACGAGTTGCCCCGGTGGGGTCCTCCCTGGTCATGACCACCCCTGCCTGTCTGTCACCATGGAGGCATGGGTCAGCCGGAAAGCCGGGAACATCGCGAGACAGAGCAGTCCGAGCTTCCGCCGGGACAGCGACTGCAGCGCGGATGGCCGGTCACCCACTACGGGCCCGTTCCCAAGTTCAAGCCCGACCGCTGGGAGTTCCGGGTCTTCGGGGCCACCGCCGACGGCGACAAGCACTGCTGGAACCACCAGGACTTCTCCGCGCTGCCGTTCTCCTCGGTCGTCGCCGATCTGCACTGCGTGACGAAGTTCAGCATGATCGGCGCCGAATGGGGCGGAATCCCCGCCCGTACGGTCCTCGAACTCGCACCGCCCGCCCCCGACGCCACCCATGTGATGGTCTGGGCGGAATACGGCTTCTCATCGAACCTGCGCCTCGACGACTTCGCCTCCGAGCGCACCCTCTTCGCCACCCACAAGGACGGCGAACTCCTCACCGCCGAACACGGCTTCCCGCTCCGCCTCGTCGTCCCGCACCTGTACGCCTGGAAGGGCCCGAAATGGGTCCGGGGCGTCGAGTACATGACGGCGGACCGGCGCGGATTCTGGGAGGAGCGCGGCTACCACAACATCGGTGACCCCTGGGGCGAGCAGCGCTACTCCTACCAGGAGGAGCCCGGGGACGGCCCGGAGCTGTGAAGCCCTAGGGCTTCTCGTTCGCATCAGCCGAAAGACCCTGACGGGTCTTCCGCAGCTCCTTCAGCCGGGCCACGTCCGCCGCGTGCCCCTCCTTGCCGCCGGGCGTCTCGATGATCAGCGGTACGCCCTCGGTCGCTGGGTGGGCGAACAGCTCGGCGAACGGCTCCGCCCCGATATGACCGGCGCCGATGTTCTCGTGCCGGTCCTTGTGGGCGCCCACGACGTCCTTGGAGTCGTTGGCGTGGATCAGCTTCAGCCGCCCCTCGCCGACCGTCTCCACCAGCAGGTCCAGCGTCTGCCGCATCCCCGTCGGACCGGTCAGGTCGTGCCCGGCGGCGTAGATGTGGCACGTGTCCAGGCAGATCCCCAGCTTCGGGTGGGAGTCCAGCGCCTCGAAGTACGGCCCGAAGTCCCAGGTCCGCGAGCAGAGCGAGAAGCCCTGGCCGGCCGTCGACTCCAGCAGCAGATCCGGATCGTCGTCATGGGTCAGCTCGTCCAGCAGCGGCCGCATGTGCTCCCGCACCTGGGCCAGCGCCTCGCTGCGCGGCCGCCCGCCGGTCGCCGAACCGGTGTGCACCACCACGCCCAGCGCACCGATCTCCCGGGCCCGCCGCAGCGAGTGGCGCAGGGACTCCACGGACTTCTCCACCGTCGCCTCGGTGTGCGAGCCGAAGTTGATCAGATACGGGGCGTGCACGTACGCCGGGATCGAGGCCGCCGCGCACTCGGCGCGGAACAGCTCGTCCTGCGCCGGGTTCCCGACGGGCGTCGCCCAGCCGCGGGGGTTGGCCACGAAGACCTGCACGGTCTCCGCCGCCAGCTCACGCGCGTACTCCAGGCCGACCTTGGCCAGGCCGCCGGCCACGGGGACATGCCCGCCCACCGGGTTGCGCACGACGTTCTCCGGATGGCGCATGCGGTGCTAGAACCCCTTGGTCTCGATGGTGATCGTGGAACCCTCGGGGGCCTGTCCGCCGCCGTCCACGGACTGGCTCGCGATCGTGTCGCTGAAGGAGAGGAACGGCCGGTCGACCTTCACGTCGAAGCCCGCCTCCTCCAGGGTGCTCCGCGCCTCGTCGACGTCCCGGCCGGTGACGTCCGGGACGTCCAGCATCCGGGGGCCCTTGGAGACGGTCAGCTGGACCGTCTCGCCCTCGGCGGCCTCGGCGCCCTCCTCGGGGGACTGCTCGGCGACGGCTCCCTGGTCCTCGGCGGAGTGGACCCGGCCGGGCAGCACCTCGGCCTTCAGCCCCTCGGCCTCCAGCTCGGCGGTGGCGTCCTCGGCGGAGAGCCCGGTGACGTCCGGGACGTCGATCGGAGCGCCCTTGCTGACGACGAGCGCCACGGCCGTGTCCGGGTTGCGGTCGGTGCCGGCGCGGGGATCCGTGCGGACCACCTCGCCGCGCGCCACGTCCTCGCTGAACTCCCTGGTCACCATCCCGGGGACCAGGCCCACCTTCTTCAGGGAGCGCCGGGCGTCCGCGAGGGACCGGCCCACCACGTCGGGCACCCGCACGATCTCCGGGCCCCGCGAGACGACGAGCTTCACCGAGCCGTTGCCCCGGATCCGGTCGCCGGAGGCGGGGTCGCTGCTGACGACCTCGCCCCGCTCGACGGTGTCGCTGAAGACCCGCTCGACACCCTTGAGCCCGAGTCCTTCGTCGGAGAGCCGCTTCTCGGCGGTCTGCTGGGTCTGGCCGAGCAGTGAGGGGACCTGGGTGAACTGGCCGGAGTTGATGTACCAGACGCCGGTGCCGATCCCCAGGGTCAGCAGGACGGCGGTGAGCACGATGACCAGCCTGCGGTGCGGCCCGCCGAACGGGCCGCGCCGGCCTGGCCGCCGCCGGGGCGGCGCGGCGGGTCCCGCCGGGGGCATCTCCAGGCGGCTGGTGCGGTGCACTCCGGCCCCGTCGCCGTCCGCCGGGAGGGCCCGCGGGATCACGCTCGTACGGTCGTCCGCGCCGTCGTGGGAGTCCGACAGCGCCTGCGGCGGTACGGAGTCCAGCTCGGCGTCGGTCAGCCCGGCACGGGCCTCGCGGGCCTCGGCCAGCAGCAGCACCGCGTCGTGCGGGCGCACCTCGGGATTGCGGGCGGTCGCGCTCGCCACCAGGCTGTCCAGCGCGACCGGGAGCCCCGGCACGAGAGCGGACGGGGCCGGGACGTCGGAGTTGAGGTGCTGGTAGATGACCTGCGCGGCGTTCTCGCCGGTGTGCGGCTTGGCGCCGGTGAGCATCTCGTACAGCACGACCCCGCAGGCGTACACATCACTGCGGGTGTCGGCGGTGCCGTGCTCGATCTGCTCGGGGGCCAGATACGACACCGTGCCCAGCAGCGAACCGGTGGTGTCGGTGGCCGTGCCGACCGCCCTGACCAGGCCGAAGTCGGCGACCTTCACCCGGCCGTCGTCCCCGATCAGGACGTTCTCCGGCTTCATGTCGCGGTGCACGAACCCGGCCCGGTGCGCGGCGCCGAGCGCGGCGAGGACCGGCTCCAGGATGTCCAGCGCGGCCCGGGGCTGGAGGGCCCCGCGCTCGCGCAGCACGTCGCGCAGGGTGCAGCCCGCCACGTACTCCATCGCGAGATAGACGTATGCGCCCTCGGCGCCCTGGTCGAAGACCGCGACCACATTGGGGTGCGCCAGGCGGGCCACCGACTTGGCCTCCCGGATGAAGCGCTCGACGAACGCGACGTCGGTGGCGAGCGCCGGGTGCATCACCTTGAGGGCGAGCACCCGGTCCAGGCGGGTGTCCACGGCCCGGTAGACCGTGGCCATCCCGCCGACGGCGATGCGCGCCTCAATGCGATACCGGCCGTCGAGCAGCTGCCCGACGAGAGGGTCCTGGAGGGTCGTGTCCACCCCGAGAGTCTAAGAGCCGCCACCGACACCCCGGACGGGCCGGGGCATTCCCGGGGCCGTTCTGCAGCCGATCCGTGACAGGGGCACGCCGGGGACGATCCAACCCCTCCGGCGTTCGAGGAGCGGGGGTCCGGGGGCGGCGCCCCCGACGACCACCGGCTCAGAACGCGGGCCGCTCCGGATCGAACGCGGCCCGCCCGGCCACCGGTGAGGACGCCTCGGCGAAGTGGCGACGCGGAATCCGGCCCGCCCGGTACGCGAGCCGCCCGCCCTCCACCGCGTGACGCATCGCACCCGCCATCAGCTCCGGCTCCTGGGCCCGGGTCACCGCCGAGGCGAGCATCACAGCGGCGCAGCCCAGCTCCATCGCCTGCGCCGCGTCCGAGGCCGTCCCGGCCCCCGCGTCGAGGATCACCGGCACCCCGGCCCGCTCCACGATCAGCTCGAAGTTGTGCGGGTTGCGGATGCCGAGCCCGGAGCCGATGGGGGAGCCGAGCGGCATGATCGCCGCACACCCCACCTCCTCCAGCTTCCGGGCGAGGACCGGGTCGTCGTTGGTGTAGGGCAGCACGACGAATCCGTCGTCGACCAGCGTCTCCGCCGCGTCCAGCAACTCGATCGGGTCGGGCAGCAGGGTCCGCTCGTCGGCGATCACCTCCAGCTTCACCCAGTCGGTGCCGAGCGCTTCCCGCGCCAGCCGGGCGGTGAGCACCGCCTCGCCCGCGGTGAAGCACCCCGCGGTGTTCGGCAGGACCTGGATGGAGAGCCGCTCCAGCACCGAGAGCACCGAACCCTGCACGGCCGGATCCAGCCGGCGCATCGCGACCGTGGTCAGCTCGGTGCCGGAGGCGACCAGCGAGCGCTCCAGGATCTCCAGGCTCGGGGCCCCGCCGGTGCCCATGATCAGCCGGGAGCCGAAGGCGGCGGGCCCCAGCGTGAAGACGTCGTCCGACATGGTCAGCCTCCCTGTACGGCGGTCAGGACCTCGACGCGGTCGCCCTCGCCGAGCTTTGTGGCAGCCCACTGGCCGCGCGGGACGACGCTCTCGTTGACGGCGGCGGCGACCCCGGCGGGAGCCGGGGTCAGGGCGGTGACGAGGGCGCTGAGGTCGGTCCCGGCGGGAACGGTGCGGGCTTCCCCGTTCACCGAGAGGGAAACGGTGGCTTCCGGTGCGGCGGGGCCTTCGGGGACGGCGGTGGCTTCCGGTGCGGCGGACTGCTGGGTCATACGGGCTGCTCCTGGAGTACGGGGGCGGCGGTGGCGGCGGTCTCGAACCGGCCGGGGGCGAAGGGGCGGGCCGTCTCGGGCAGCTCGCCGGTGGTCAGGGCGTCGGCCATCGCGTCCCCGGTGACGGGCGTCAGCAGGACGCCGTTGCGGTGGTGCCCGGTGGCGAACAGCAGACCGGGCAGGGCGGTGGGGCCGAGCAGCGGGGCGTTGTCGGGCGACGCGGGGCGCAGACCGGCCCGGGTCTCGGTCAGCGGCAGCTCGGTGATCCCGGGCACCAGCTCGTGGGCGTCGCGCAGCAGCTCGTACACGCCGCCGGCGGTGACCGTGGTGTCCCAGCCCATCTCCTCGCTGGTGGCGCCGACGACCAGCTCGCCGTTCTCGCGCGGCACGAGATAGAGGTGACCGCCCCGGACCACGGCGCGCACGGTGCGGCTGAGGAAGGGGGCGTACGCCGGAGGCACGGTGAGCCTGAGGACCTGGCCCTTGACCGGGCGGACCGGCGGCACGAGCTCCGGCGGGAGCCCCGCGAGCCGGCCGCTGAGGCTGCCGGCGGCGAGCACGACCTGATCGGCCGCGAAGTCCGTGCCGTCGCCGAGCAGCGCCCCGGCGGCCCGGCCCCCGGTGACGGTGAGCCGTTCGACGGTCGTCCGGCGGAGCGCGACCCCGGCCCGTTCGCAGGCGGTCAGCAGCGCCGCGGCGAGCCGGCGCGGGTCCACCTGGTGGTCGCCGTCGACCCGGAGGCCGCCCCGGACGCCCGGGGCCAGCATCGGCTCCAGGCGGCGGCACTCACGACCGCTCAGCCAGACCGACTCCAGGCCCGAACGCTCCTGGAGGGCGTGCAGTTCGCGCAGATGCGCCCGGTCGTCGGAGTCGAGCGCCACGGCCAGCGTGCCGCAGGTCCGGAAGCCGGTCTCCCGGCCGCTCGCCTCCTCCAGCTCCTCGACGAACGCCGGATAGCGCGCGGCGGAGGCGAGGTTGAGGCCGAGCAGCATCTGCTCGCCGTAGTGCAGTTCGGTGACGGCGGCCAGCATGCCCGCCGCGACCTGGGCGGCTCCGCCGCCCGGTGCGGGGTCCGCCACCGTGACGGTCAGCCCGCGCTGAGCGGCCCGCCAGGCGGTGACCAGGCCGATGATGCCGCCCCCGATGACGAGGACGTCGGACCCGGAGGCTCTCCCGGAGGCTCCTGAGGTTGTCCCTGAGACGCGCATGAGTGTCCAGCCCCTCCCTTCGCCGGCATGACCCGGAGCAGGTTCGTACGGTCGGAGGCCGGCCAGCCTCCCTCTCAGCCCGGTGCGTCCGGGCTCCCGCGAGTGTTCTACCTTGGCCACCCTAAACCCCGCCGCCCACTGCCCAGTAGGGGAGCAACCACCATGGCCCGATCGCTCGACGGACTCGTCCTCGCGCCCGTCGCCGACCAGGCCCCCGGCCAGGTCGGGACCCGCACCCGGTTCACCTACCACGAGCGGGACGGCCGGATCTGGGCCGATTACACGGGCGGCGACGTGGTCCGCGGCCATCTCGTCGGCACCCGGGACGGGGACGCGCTCGACTTCCGCTACGTGCAGCTCAAGCAGGACGGAACGACCTCCTCCGGGCACTGCCTCTCCACGGTCGTCGACCTCGCGGACGGCCGGGTGCGGCTGGAGGAGCGGTGGCAGTGGGAGTCGGGGGAGGGCAGCGGAACGAGCGTGGTGGAGGAAGTGCCCTCCTGAGGAGGGTCTTTCCGGCGGCCGCCTTCCTGACGATTCGTCAGGTGATTAAGGTGGACGGGTGAGCGAGCACCAGACGGAGAAGAGCCCGGACCGGCACGTCGTGATCGTCGGAGCGGGCATGGCGGGCGTGCAGACCGCGGTCGCCCTGCGGGAAGCCGGCTTCGCGGGGTCCGTCACCCTGATCGGCGCCGAGCCCCACCAGCCGTACGACCGCCCGCCGCTGTCCAAGGCCGTGCTGCTGGGCAAGGCCGAGGACTCGGCCTTCGACATCGACTTCGAGGCGCTGGACATCACCCTGCGCCTCGGCCTGGACGTCACCGCCCTGCGCGCCGCCGCCCATGTGCTGGACACCGCCGACGGCCCGGTCCGCTACGACGCGCTGGTCCTCGCCACCGGGGCGGAGCCCATCACCCTGCCCGGCGCCGAGGGCGTGCCCGGCGTCCATCTGCTGCGCACCCTCGACGACGCCGCCCGGCTGCGGCCCGTCCTGGACCGGCAGCACGACGTGGTCGTCGTCGGGGCGGGCTGGATCGGCGCGGAGTTCGCCACCGCCGCCCGCGCCGCGGGCTGCGCGGTCACCGTCGTCGAGGCCGCCGCCCGCCCGCTCGCGGGCACCCTGCCCGCCGAGGTGGCCGCCCCGATGGCCGCCTGGTACGCCGACAGCGGCGCCGAACTCCTCACCGGAGCCCGGGTCGACCGCGTCGAGGAGGGGACCGTCGTCCTCGACGACGGCCGCACCCTGCCCGCCGGGGCCGTGGTCGTCGGCATCGGCGCCCGCCCCGCCACCGGCTGGCTGGCCGGCTCCGGGGTCGTCCTCGGCCTGGACGGCTCGGTCACCGCCGACAGCGCGCTGCGCACCTCGCTGCCCGATGTGTACGCGGTCGGCGACTGCGCCTCCTTCCCCTCCGCCCGCTACGGAACCCGCCTGCTGGTCCACCACTGGGACAACGCCCTCCAGGGCCCGCGCACCGCGGCCGCCGCGATCATGGCCGCCGGGACCGGCGAACCGCTCCCCGTCTACGACCCCGTCCCGTACTTCTGGTCCGAGCAGTTCGGCCGCTTCGTGCAGTACGCGGGCCACCACGCCCACGCCGACACCCTGCTGTGGCGCGGCGACGGGGCGGACGCGGCCTGGTCGGTGTGCTGGCTGCACGACGGCGCGCTGGCCGCCGTGCTCGCCGTGGGCCGTCCGCGCGACCTCGCCCAGGGACGCAGGCTCATCGAATCGGGGGCCGTCCTCGACCCGGAGAAGGTGGCCGACCCGGCCGTACCGCTGAAGTCCGCCGCCCTCTGAGCGCCCCGGGGCCGCCTCGGACACCCCCGTACGGTCGGCCCGGCTACCGGCTGTCAGTCCGGGATGGCACGCTTGTCCTTGTGACCGAGATTGACGCAAAGACCGATGCTCTCGTCCCCGCCTGGCTCCACCTTCCCGACATCGCGGAGATGCTCGATGTTCAGGTGACCCGCGTGCGGCAGCTGGTCAAGGAAGGCCAGCTCATCGCCGTACGCCGTGGTGAGAACCGGACGCTCCAGGTGCCCGCCGCCTTCATCGACGGCGACAAGGTGGTCAAGGGCCTCTCCGGCACCCTGACCCTCCTGAGGGACGACGGCTATTCCGACGAAGAGATGCTGGAGTGGCTCTTCACCCCCGACCCGACCCTGCCCGGCACCCCCGCGCAGGCGCTGAGCGAGAATCGCGGTACGGAGGTGAAGCGCCGCGCCCAGGCGCTCGCCGTCTGACCGACACGACAGGAAGCGGTGCACGGACCGCCCGGCGCGGCCCGTGCACCGTCACGACCACGGGGGAGTCCACCCATGTCCACGCCTCGCGAGCAGCTGTCCGACGCCCGGCTCTACCTGTGCACGGACGCCCGCAAGCGGCAGGGTGACCTCCCCGCCTTCCTCGATGCCGTGCTCGCCTCCGGCGTCGACATCATCCAGCTCCGGGACAAGGGCATGGAGGCCGCCGAGGAGCTGGAGCACCTCGCGGTGTTCGCCGACGCCTGCCGTCGGCACGGCAAGCTCCTCGCGGTGAACGACCGCGCGGATGTCGCCCACGCCGCCGGGGCCGACGTCCTGCACCTCGGGCAGGGCGACCTGCCGGTCCCCGCCGCCCGCGCGATCATCGGCGCCGACCGGCTGATCGGCCGCTCCACGCACGCCGAGGCCGAGGTCGACGCCGCCGTCGCCCAAGACGGCGTGGACTACTTCTGCACCGGCCCCTGCTGGCCCACCCCCACCAAGCCCGGCCGCCACGCCCCCGGCCTCGACCTCGTGCGCTACGCCGCCTCCCTCGGCGCAGAGCGGCCCTGGTTCGCGATCGGGGGGATCGACGCGGGCAATCTGGACCAGGTGCTGGACGCCGGGGCCCGCCGGGTCGTCGTCGTCCGGGCCGTCACCGAGGCCGACGACCCGGCCGCCGCCACCGCTGAACTGGCCCGACGTGTCCGGGCGCACACGCTCTGAACCCTCGGCGTACCGACGAGGGGCATCGGGGGCAGCTGTCCGAGGGATGGACAACAGTCCGGCAAAACGAGACAAAGTTTCCCGCTCTGGTTGGGGGAGTGTCCACCCCCTGGTTAACCTCCCCTTATGGCCCTTGGTACACCTTCCACCAGGACGGATCACGCGCGCACCGTGCGTGACCTGCTAGCGACCGGCAAGACGTCGTACTCCTTCGAGTTCTGGGCGCCCAAGACGGAAAAGGGCGAACGGAACCTCTGGAACGCGCTGCGCCGGGTCGAGGCGGTCCGCCCGAGCTTCGTCTCCGTGACGTACGGCGCCGGCGGCTCCACCCGTGCCGGGACGGTCAAGGCCACCCAGGAGATCGCGGCGGACTCCACACTCACCCCCGTCGCCCACCTCACCGCGGTCAACCACTCGATCGCCGAGCTGCGCAACATGGTCGGGCAGTACGCCGACGCGGGCATCAGGAACATCCTCGCGGTCCGCGGCGACCCGCCCGGCGACCCGATGGGCGAGTGGGTGGAGCACCCGCAGGGGGTGAAGTACGCCGCCGACCTCGTCCGGCTCATCAAGGAATCGGGCGACTTCTGCGTCGGCGTCGCGGCATTTCCCGAAATGCACCCCCGGTCGACCGACTGGGAGACGGACATCGGTCATTTCGTCGACAAGTGCCGGGCGGGCGCGGATTACGCGATCACCCAGATGTTCTTCCGCCCGGAGGACTATCTCCGGATGCGTGACCGTGTGGTCGCTGCGGGTTGCGAAACGCCGGTGATCCCCGAGGTCATGCCCCTCACCAGCGTGAAGCAATTGGAAAAGTTCTCCCAGCTCAGCAACGCGACCGTGCCCGCGTCGTTGAAAGAGCGCATCCTCGCAGCCAAGGACGATCCAGCCGCTGTACGCTCCATTGGCATCGAGTTCGCAACGGAGTTCTGCGCGAAGCTGCTGTCCGAGGGTGTGCCCGGGCTGCACTTCATCACGCTCAACAACTCGACGGCTACGCTCGAAATCTACGAGAAACTCGGACTGCACAAGCAGTCGTGACCGGTCGTACCCGCCGCCGACGCGGCTACGGCCGAAGGAGGGGGCGGGCGTGGGCTGGACGGTCCTCTACATCGCATTCGGTCTGGTGGCACTGTGGCTGCTCGGCGAGGTGCTGCTGCAGTACAAGGCACGACTGCGCTGGCGGCTCCTCGCCTTCGCCGGCTTCCTCGGCGTGGTGGTCGGGGTGCTGCTGGCCTCCGTCCCGGTCATCGTCGTCGGGACGCTCGCCTTCGCCACCGGCCAGACCTTCGTGACGCTGTCCTTCCGGCGCGGCTTCTCCACCGGCTGGGCCATAGGCGGCAGCCCGGGGGAGAGCCGCCGCCGCCGGGGCGGCGGCTCGGGCGCCGCCGTGAAGGAACCCACGCTGGAGGTCTCGGACCTGGAGGTCGCGGACCTGGACGCCGCGGCCGGGTACAACCAGCCTCCGGCCGCCCCGCCCGCACCGTCCGTCTACGAACCGCAGCCCCTCCCCGACGACACCGGCCAGTACGGCGTGTACGGGGACACCGGCTACGACCCGAACGGCCACGCCGCCCAGGACCACGGCCACCAGGCCGACCCCTCGGCCCAGCCCCAGTACGCCGCGTACGACCCCTACACCGGCTACGAACAGCAGCCGGCCCAGGACCCCTACGCAGGAACGTACGACTACGGCACCGGCCAGCAGAGCTACGCCGCCTACTCCGACCCGTACATCGGCACCACCAACGGAGCCCCCTCCTACGGCGGTTACGACGCCTACGGCAACGGCTACGACAGCCAGGGCGGGCAGCAGAGCTACGCCGACCCCTACGCCCAGAGCTACAGCACGGACACCCCGCCCGGCGGCGTCTGGGTCCCGCAGCAGCGCGACGCCGAGCAGTACCCCCCGCTGGAGCCGGAGCAGCCCACCGGGCCCGCCCCGTACGGCAACGGTTACGACACCGGCCAGAACGAGCAGTACCGCTACTGAGCCCGCGGCGCCGACGGGGGTGGGCCCTCCGTCGGCGGCGGCGCGCGCTCCTGGCTCACCGGGAGCCGCGGAAGCCGTCGCCCTCCACCACGAGCCCGGCCACCAGCGTTCCCGACATCCCGGCGTGCGCGAGACCGCCGCCCGGATGCGCCCAGCCGCCCGCGAGATACAGCCCCGGCAGCCGGGTCAGGTTGCCCGGGTGCAGATACGCGCCGCCGGCCCCGGCCAGCGCGGGCGGCGGCACCGCACCGCCCTCGGCCCCCGTCTCCGCCTCGGTCTCCGCCGGCGTGCGGATCTCCGTGTGCAGGATCCGGTCCCGCAGCCCGGGAACGGCCGCCGCCGCGCGCTCCACCAACAGGTCGGCGAACCGCTGCCGCACCCCCGCGTCCCGCCAGTCGACCGGCCCCTGCGGAGCCACCGTCGCGGTGAGCGTCACCGCCTCGTGCTCCGCGTCCGGGCGGGTTGCCGGATCGTCGGGGCGCAGCACCCACACCGTGGGGTGGACGGCGACCCGGCCCCCGAACACCGCCTCCTGCTCCGCCGCCCCCTCCGCGCTGTGCACCACGGTCCGGTGCACCGCACCCGCCTCCCGGGCCCCGCGCAGCGACAGCAGCACCGTGAACCGGCCCGCCGCACCCGCGCCGGAGCCTGCGCGGACCGGCACCTCGTCCGCGCCGCCGACCTGCTGACCCGGCACCAGACCCGCGTGCGGCCGGACCCCGAGCACCACCTTGTCGGCCTCGGCCACCTCACCGTCCGCCAGCTCCACGCCCGCCGTCCGGCCGTTCTTCTCGACGACCCGGACCACCTCGGCCCCGAAGACGAACTTCACGCGGCGCGCCAGACACCGCTCGTACACCGCCCGGGCCAGCTCGCGCATCCCGCCCATCACGTACCAGCTGCCGAAGGTCTGCTCCATGTACGGCAGCAGCGCGGCGCTCGCGGGCGCGGCGCGCGGGTCGAGGCCGTGGGCGAGCGCGTACCCGTCGAGCAGGGCGGCCAGGCGCGGGTCCGCCAGCTCCCACGCGCCGATCTCCGCGACCGTGCCCGCCTGCCGGGCCGAGCGCAGCAGCCGCCTTTGCCGCACCGCCGGATACGGGTCACGCCCCAGGACCTGGTGATCCGCCCGCAGCGGCTCCTCCAGGAGCGGCCGCCGGGAGCGGTCCCAGGCGTCCCGGGCCCGGTCCATGAAGTCGCTCCAGCGCGCCCCGGCACCCGCGCCGAGAGCGCCGTCCAGGGCGGCGGCCACCCCGGCCCGGGAGGCGTTGGGCAGGGACACCGCCGTGCCGTCCGCGAAGAGATGACGGCTCGCCGGATCGACCTGGGTCAGCGTCACGCACTGCTCCAGCGACTCCTTGCCGGTCTTCACGAAGAGGTCCCGCTGGACGGCCGGGAGGTGCAGCAGCCCGGGCCCGGTGTCGAAGACGAAGCCCTCGTGCTCATGGCGGCCGACCGAGCCGCCGTAGCTCGCGGAGCGCTCGTAGACCGTCACCTTCTCGCCTGCCACGGCCAGCCGGGCCGCCGCCGCCATCGCGCCCGTCCCGGCGCCGATCACCGCAATTCGTGCCATGCCGGTGACTTTATCGACCGGCACGGACAGGTCAGCCGGGAGGCCAGTGCCCACCCGTTCCGGCCAGGCGTTTCTCCTCGCGGCGCTGGGCCCGGCGGCGCAGGAAGCGGCGGATCCGCGAGGCGAGGAAGAACAGTGCGACGATCCCCAGCACGAGCAGCACGGCCGCGATCACGGCGGCGGCGACCGGATTGAAGAGGGCGAAGGTGATGACTCCCGCGACCCCGAGATCCTCCGCGACGCTCATCCCGATGTTGCTGAAGGGCTCCGGAGAGGTGTTGACGGCCATCCGGGTGCCCGCTTTGACCAGATGACTCATCAGCGCCGTGGACCCGCCGATCGCGCCGGCCGCCAGCTCCGGCAGCGAACCGCTCTCCCCGGCCAGCAGCGCGGCGACCACCGCCCCGGCCACCGGCCGGATCACGGTGTGCGCGGTGTCCCAGAGCGAGTCCACGTAGGGGATCTTGTCCGCGACCGCCTCGCAGAGGAACAGCACACCGGCCACGATCAGGACGTCGGTGCGCTGCAGGGCGGCGGGCACCTCGTCGGACACGCCGGTCGCGCCGAACAGGCCGAGCAGCAGGACCACCGCGTACGCGTTGATCCCGCTCGCCCAGCCGCTTGTGAACACCAGAGGGATTACGGACACGCAGGCGATCGTAACGACCGCCTGCCGGAGCCGGGTGAGGTTGCGCGCGCAGCCCTGAGTATCCGTACCTAGGCGCACAGATGAGTAGCTGCGCGGATAGGCCCCCACCTGCACGGACGGCAGAGTGATGACCACGGAAGGGGCGCTGCGCCAGGACCGCCGGCACGGGGCGGCGGAACGGCGCGGCTCTCCCGACGCAACGGGGGTGCACGACGGAGGCCCGGGGACCACGGGGGACATACGGGGTCACGGGGAACGGGTTTCCGGCAGGCACGGAAGACGCCGGTCCGGTGAAGTTCGCGGGGGATGCGAACTCCAGCGGCCGGCGTCTTCGGCTTTCCCGGTACGTCCCGGCCGTGCGGCCTCAGTGCCCGCTGACCCGACCGTGCAGCAGCAGCGACAGCGCCGAGTGGACCTCGTCGATCGAGCGCTCCGGCTGGAACGCCTGCCAGTCCAGCGCCGCCACCAGCACCATCCCGACCAGCGCCGCTGCCGTCAGCGGGATGTCGATCTCCTCGCTCAGCTCACCGCTGCGCACCGCCTCGCGCAACACGTCCTCGACGACCGCCACGGCCTCCTGACGCACCACCAGCAGGGTCGACTGCCAGGCGCGGTTGGTGCGCCAGAGCTCGGCCACGTACAGCTGGGTGAAGGCCGGGTAGCGGTCGATGAAGGCGAGCCCGGCCCGGATCATCGCGTCCAGCGCCTCGACCCGGGTGCCGCCGCGTTCCTCGGACTCCTCGGCGGCGGCCCGCAGCGAGGCGGTGAGCAGCCCCACGCCGTGCCGGAGCAGCTCCTCGAACAGCTCGGTCTTGCTCTTGAAGTTGTAATAGACCGTGCCCTTGGCGACCCCGGCCCGCTCGGCGATCTCGTCGACGGTGGTCGCCGAGAAGCCCTTCTCGGCGATGAGCGTCACCGCCGCCTCGTAGAGCTTCTGCCGGGTGGCCTGGCGGCGCGTGGTGCCACTGCTTTCCATGCGGCCGATTCTTCCAGGCCCCGGCGCCCCCAGGGGCTCGACCGCGGGCGCGCTCACAGGCTCAGCTCCGGGTGCAGCCGGCTCAGGCTCCACACCTGCTTGCGGCGGGCGGTGAACGCGGTCAGGGCGAGCGCGCCGACGGTGAAGGCCGCCAGCACCGCGCACCCCAGCCAGACCGGGGTGAGCGGACCGCCCGTGATCAGCCTGCGCAGCCCCTCGACGACGTACGTCATCGGCAGGTACGGGTGGATCGCGCCGAAGAAGCCAGGGCTGGTCTGGACGGGGTACGTGCCCCCGGCCGAGGTCAGCTGGAGCATCAGCACCACCAGCACCAGGATCCGCCCGGCCGCCCCGAAGCAGGCGTTCAGCCACTGCACGATCGCGGCGAAGCAGCAGGTCACCAGGGCCAGGAAGCCGATCGTTCCGGCGGCGTGCGCCATCTGGAGACCGAGGCCCCAGTGCAGGACGGCCATCAGGGCGGCGACCTGGGCCGTGCCGATGGCGGCGACCGGGAGCCAGCCGGCGAGCGCGATCCGCCAGGAGGAGGCCCCGGCGGCGAGGGCGCGCCTGTTCATCGGCTGGATCAGCATGTACGCCACCATCGCGCCGACCCACAGGGACAGCGGGATGAAGTACGGGGCGAAGCCGGTGCCGTAGTTGGGGGCCGCGTGGAGCGACTTGGAGGCCAGCTGGACGGGGTCGGCCATGACGTCGGTCCGCGCGTCGCGGTCCTTCTTGCCGTAGTCCGGGATCTTCTCTACGCCGTCGTTGAGGCCCTGGGCCAGCTCCGTCGAGCCGTCGCCGAGCCGGAAGAGCCCGCCGTCCAGGTTCTCCGCGCCGGTCTTCAGCCTGCCGACGCCGGTGTCCAGATCGCTGGAGCCGGTCTGCGCGCCGCCGAGTCCGGTGTGCAGCGCCTGGGCGCCCTTGGCGACCTTGTGGGCCCCGGTGTTGAGCTCGTTGACCTTGGCCACGGCCGACGCCAGGTCGTCGTCCAGCGTCGGCGCGCGCTTCGCGAGGTCGTCGGCCTGCTTCTGGAAGGCGGTCAGCTGGGTGCTCAGCCTCTTCAGGTCGCCGTTCTGGTTCGTGACCAGGGTGTTCACATCGGCGGCGATCTTCGCGACGTCGACGGCCGTGCCCTTGGCGCGCTCCAGCGGCGGGCAGACCGTGGCGTCGGGCTCCTCGGCCTCCACGCACTGCGTGCGGTGGACCTCGGTCAGCTCGTCCGCCGCCTTCCTGGCGTCGGCGGCGGCGGTGGGCGCGCTCCTCACCAACAGGTCGAGGTTGTGCCGTACGGCCCCGGAGGTGTCGGCGACCAGCCGGGCGGTGTCCTGGATGGACTTCCCGTTGTCCTTGAAGAACGGGCGTACGTCACCGGCGATCTTGTTGACCTTGTCGGCCAGGACCTGGGTGCCGCCGGCGACCCCGGCGGAGCCCGTGGCGAGATCGCGTGATCCCTGGTTCAGCTTCACAATCCCGTCGGAGAGCTTCTTGCTGCCCGCCTTGGAGTCCTTGAGGCCGTTCGCGAGGTCCTTGGAACCCTGCTTCGCCTTGGAGATGCCGCCCTTGAGGTCGTCGGCCCCCTTGGCCGCCTCGGCGGTCTTGTCGTGCAAATCGGAGAAGTTGATGAAGATGCGGTCCAGGAAGGACCGGGAGGCGTTCGTGGAGGCGGCGTTGCGCACCTCTCCGAAGACCGTCTTGGAGATCTGCCCGACGATGTAGTTGTTGGCGTCGTTCGTCCGCACCTGGAGCGCGCCGGTCTCGGGGGAGTCCCCGCCGCTGGACGCGATCTTCCTGCTGAAGTCCGACGGCATCGTCAGCGAGAGGTAGTACGTACCCTCCTCGACGCCCTTCTCGGCCTCGGCGGAGCTCACCTCGTGCCAGGCGAAGACCTTGGAGTCGAGCAGCTTCTCGCTGATCTCGTCCCCGGCCGTGACGCGCTTCCCGTCACTGGTGGCCCCCTTGTCGTCGTTGACCAGGGCGACGGGCAGCTTGTCGAGCTTGCCGTACGGGTCCCAGAACGAGCACAGGTACAGGGCGCCGTAGAGCAGCGGCAGGAGCAGCAGGGCCACCAGCGCGGCGGCCGGCAGCTTCCCCCTGCCGAACCGCTTCAGCTCAAGCGCGGCCAGCTTCGGCGAACGCATCGGCCGTCTCCTCATCCGTGGTGGGTTCGTCGTCGGCGGGTTCCCCGGGGGCGGCTGCGGTGCGCACGACCTGGGTGTTCTCGGGGGCCTCGCTGCACACGGCGAGCACGGTCGTCCCGGCGTCGGCCACGGAGCGCAGGAGCGCCCAGGCCCGGTCGCGTTCGGCGTCCGAGAGCTTGAGATCGGTGTCGTCGACGGCGAGCAGCCGCGGCTTGCCGATCAGCGCCAGTGCCACGGACAGCCGCAGCGCCTCCAGCCGCTCCAGGTCCCGTACGGAGGTGCGCCCCGCCTTGGGCAGCGTGGCGAGGTCGAGGCCGGCGGCTTCAAGAGCCTCGTCGATCCGGGCCCGGGCCGCGGCCCGGCGTTCGGCGCGCGGGCGCAGCAGGGCGCGCAGGGAGGCGCCGTAGCGGCCCTGGAGGAGGGCGCGTTCGTTCAGGTGTTCGGCGACCGTGAAGGCCGGGTCCAGCTCGCTGACGCCCGGGACCGGTCCCAGGGCGGCGATCCCGCGGACGGCGGCGGCCTGCTTGGGCAGCCGCAGTCCGCCGGTCTCCGCGTGGCCCTCGGTGGTGCGCATCCGGCCGGTCAGGGCGAGCAGCAGGCAGGTGCGGCCCGATCCCGACGGTCCTTCGATGGCCACCAACGTCCCTGGCTCGGCGCTGAACGTCACGTTCCGGAAGACCCGGCCGCGCGGTCCCTCCAGTCCGAAGTCCTCGGCGACGACAGCCGCGCCGTACGGGCTCTCCACAGACCCTCCTCTTTTAAACTGACCAGTCAGTGCAAAAGGTAGCCCGAACGTGCGCTCGAAGGCAAAGAAGCTGGTCAAAGCGGGTACACGGCCGATTGTCAGTGGTGGCCGCCACCATGGACACAGACGGCCACGGAGCCGTCACACGACGACAGGAGGTTCGTCATGGCCAGCTCGTCCGCAGCAGCCGCCCCGCGGCGCCGCGCAGTCAGCCCTGCCCCCTCACTGACCGGTCCGGCCGACGATGTCCACCCCGTGCTGCGGCGCAGCACGGCGCCGCCCGCCGCTCTCGAACTGCTCGCCAAGGCCCGCTCCGGCCTCGACGAGGCCGCCGTGCTCCACGAGCCCAACGAGCGGTACGCCACCGCTCACCTCGCCGCCCTGCGCACCGCGGCGGCCGTGCTGGCCGCGCGCGGCCGCCCCGAGACGAACAAGCGCCGCCGCGAGCCCATCCGGAGCGCGTGGGAAGTCCTCCCGGAGACAGCTCCGGAACTGACCGAATGGAGCGCCCTCTTCGCCGCCGGGGCCGACCGGCGGGCCCGGGCGGAGGCGGGCATGCCGGGAGCCGCCGACGGGCGTGACGCCGACGACCTGCTGCGCGACGCGGCCATGTTCCTGCGCCTGGTGGAACGGCTGCTGGTGCTCCAGCCGGCCCTCCCGCAACCCCGGCAGGAGACGCCGGGCGGCGGGTGACCTGGACGGCGGGGCGAGGCAATAGGGTGGTGACCGCTCACATCACCACCCGCACTGTTCACGCTCCGCCGTCCCCGGCGGCACCGTGCCGAGGAGTCATCTGCCGTGTCGGACCAGCCGCGCCCCCGCGCCTCCCTCCGTACCGCCGTGGTCTGGGAGGTCCTCAAGGAGGCCCTGGACCGTCAGGTCAAGGCGACCGGCAGGGACGCCCTGGACGTCCTGGACACCGGTGGCGGCACCGGCAACTTCGCCGTGCCCGCGGCCCGGCTCGGCCACACGGTCACCGTCGTCGACCCCAGCCCCAACGCGCTCTTCGCGCTGGAGCGCCGCGCGGCCGAGGCCGGGGTCGCCGACCGGGTCCGGGGGGTCCAGGGCGACATCCTCGGCCTGTTCGACGTCGTGGAGCGCGACGGCTTCGACGCGGTGCTCTGCCACGGCGTCCTGGAATACGTCGACGAGCCCGCCGAGGGTGTGCGCAACGCGGTCGAGGCCCTGCGCTCCTCCGGCGCGCTGAGCCTGCTCGCCGCCGGCCTCGGCGGAGCGGTCCTGGCCCGCGCGCTCGCCGGTCACTTCACCGAGGCCCGCCACGCGCTCACCGACCCGGCAGGCCGCTGGGGCGAGGGCGACCCGGTGCCCCGCAGGTTCACCGCCGATCAGCTCTCCGACGTGGTCTCCGACGCCGGTCTGGAGATCGCCGCGGTGCACGGCGTCCGGGTCTTCGCCGATCTTGTGCCGGGCGTCCTGGTGGACACCGAGCCCGGCGCCGTGGAGGCCCTCCTCAAGCTCGAAGCGGCCGTCGCCGAGCAGCCCGCGTTCCATTCCGTCGCCACCCAGCTGCACGTTCTGGGCGAGAAGCGCCGCTGATCAGCAACGCAAGCGCGGACGGAGTGGGACTCAGGACCCCCGTAAGGGGCGTCCGCCCCGTATGATCGGGTGACACCATCCGGCATGGCGGATCGGTCGTCGGGGAATCTACGCCTCAGCAGCCGAGCCGACATAGCGGTCCGGACTGGCTGAACGCTAGAGGGCGGGTTTCACGGGGGCGAATCCCTGCCTATCCTGGAAGGGCCGCATACCGGTCGCCCCCGCGGCCGACGACGAGGAGGATCCCGTGCCGCTCTCGGAGCACGAGCAGCGCATGCTCGAGCAGATGGAGCGAGCGCTGTACGCCGAAGATCCCAAGTTCGCGACAGCGCTCGAGGGAAGCGGACTGCGTACGTACACCCGGAAAAGGGTCTACCAGGCGGTCGCTGGCTTCCTGGTGGGTATCGCGCTCCTCATGGCCGGAATGGTCGCCCAGCAGATCTGGATCAGCGTGGTGGGGTTCCTCGTCATGCTCGGCTGTGCCGTGCTCGCGGTCACCGGATGGCGCAAAGCGCCCAAGCCCGGTGAACAACAGCCGGCCGCCGCAGGTGGCGGGGACAGCGGCGCACGCCGCCGACCGAGACAACGCCGGTCGATGATGAACCGCATCGAGCAGCGGTGGCAGCGCCGCCGCGACGAACAGGGCCAGTAACACGCGTCGGCCCTGTTCTTTCCACAGGGCCGGGCGATGGCACCACGTACGACACCGATGGGTGAGCGGCGGCCGCATTCACGCGCCCCCCTCACCCATCAGTGCGTGGCACCCCTGATGACGTCGGGGTGAGAGCCCGGACCGCCGGTGACGAGCGCACGGGACCGGACCGCGAAGGCCCCCGGCCCGGACCCTGCACAGGGTCCGGGCC
>NZ_JBHXPF010000045.1:0-62692 GCF_042718715.1 Streptomyces sp. NPDC058576
GCGCAGTTCCCCGGTCGGTCGGGGAACTGCGCGGCGGCTTCGGCGCGTTGGACGGGTCAGCCGCGGTCGGCGGCGGAGCCTCCGCGGCTCTGGCTGCCCGGTCCCTCGTAGTCCTCGCCGTAGGCGCCCTTGGAGGGGCGGCGGCGGCGCAGCGGCGGCTCGACGCCGTCCGCGAGGCGGCGGGCGGTGACCAGAAAGCCGGTGTGGCCGATCATCCGGTGGTCGGGGCGGACGGCGAGGCCCTCCACGTGCCAGTTGCGGATCATCGACTCCCAGGGCTGGGGTTCGGCGAAGCAGCCGATCTCGCGGATGGACTCGACGGTGCGCGAGAGCTGGGTGGTGGTGGCGACGTAGGCGCAGAGGATGCCGCCGGGCACCAAGGCCTTGGAGACGGCCTCCAGGCACTCCCAGGGGGCGAGCATGTCCAGCACGACGCGGTCGACGTCGGTGTCGGAGAGGTTGTCCTGGAGGTCTCCGACGGTCAGCTGCCAGGCCGGGTGCGGGGAGCCGAAGTAGCGCTCGACGTTCTGCTGGGCGATCTCGGCGAAGTCCTCGCGGCGCTCGTAGGAGTGCAGCATGCCCTGCTCGCCGATGGCGCGCAGCAGGAAGGTGCTGAGCGAGCCGGATCCGACCCCGGCCTCCACGACGCGCGCGCCGGGGAAGATGTCGGCGAAGGCCAGGATCTGGCCCGCGTCCTTGGGGTAGACCACGGCGGCGCCGCGGGGCATGGACAGGACGTAGTCGGGGAGCAGGGGGCGCAGCGCGAGGTAGGCGACGTTTCCCGTGGTTCGGACAACACTGCCCTCGGGAGCACCGATCAGCTCGTCGTGCGGGAAAGAACCCTTGTGGGTGTGGAAGTTCTTTCCGGCTTCGAGCGTGAAGGTGTAGTGGCGTCCCTTGGGGTCGGTGAGCTGGACCTGGTCCCCGACCTTGAAGGGCCCACGTCGGCGGGCGGCACCGGTCGGTTCAGACATGTGACCAGCCTACCGGTGATTCCGGGGCCTTCTGCCGCCTGTCCCCGGCGCGGAGGGGGCTCAGGCGCTGGGGCGGGCCATGGCCTTCACGAAGGCGCGCTCCACGTCGGCGGTGGAGAGGACCCCGTAGATCTCGCCGGTCTCCTCGACGACCAGGTATTCGGTGGCGGGGGTGGCCTTGAGCCGGTCCAGGAGGGCTTCGCCGGCCAGTTCCGCGGGGACCTTCATGCCGTCGGTGAGGTCCTGGGCGAGGCCGCTGACGGCGACCCAGGGGCGGCGGTGTTCGGGGACGCCGACGATGGCGGCCTCCCGGACGACGCCTTTGGGGTTGCCCTGTCCGTCGACGACGACCAGGGCGCGGGCGCCCGCCTCGTTGGCCCGGCGCAGCGCTTCGGAGAGCGGGGTGGCGGACTCGACGGGGACGGCGCGGCGGGTCAGGGTGCGGGCCCGGAGGTCGGGCAGGTGCTCGCGGAGGCGGGCCACGCGCAGGCTGTTCCCGGCGCCGGTCCAGATGATGCCGGCGAGGATCGCGGCGAGCAGCGCGTCCATGACGGTCTCGACCCCGCCGATGTCCTGGGCGCTGCCGCCGAGCGCTCCGGTGTGCGTGAGCAGCGGCAGTCCGATGAGGACGACGACGGCGAGGCCGCGGCCGACCCAGGCCGCGGCGATGGTGCCGCTCATGGGCTTGCCGGTGATCTTCCAGACGACGGCGCGGAGCATCCGGCCGCCGTCGAGGGGCAGGCCGGGCAGCAGGTTGAAGGCGGCCACGATGAGGTTGGAGATCATCAGGCCCGCGAGCAGGACGCCGGGGACCGTGCCGGGCTCGACGAGCTGCATCGCCCCGTAGAAGACGCCGCCGAGGACCAGGGACAGGAGCGGCCCGACGAAGGCGAGGACGAACTCGCGACCGGGCGTCTCGCTCTCCTTCTCGATCTCCGAGACGCCGCCGAAGAACTGGAGCTGGATGCGGCGGACCGGGAGTTCGTAGCGCAGGGCCGCGACCGTGTGGGCCAGTTCGTGGACGAGCACGGAGGCGTAGAAGGCGATGGCGAAGAACAGGGCGACGAGGTAGCGGGCGCCGCCCAGCTCGGGCAGCACCCGGTCGAGCTGGCCGCCGAAGACCCAGGTGATCAGCGCGGCGACGACGAACCAGCTGGGCGCGACGTAGACGGGCACGCCGAAGGGGCGGCCCATGAGCAGGCCGCCGCCCGGCTCCGCGGGGCGCTTCGGCTTGCCGTCGTCGGGGCCGGTACCGGGGGCCGTTCCCCCTGCGCCGGGCTGCGGCCGCCCGCTGTCGCCGCTCTCGTCCACGGGGTCCCTTCGGTTCGGTGAGTGGCCTGTGCCACGATCATGCAGTGTGCGAGGGTCTGCCGTCGATGGTATGCCGCTCGCTGTCAGTGGCGGGCCGTAGGGTCTTGAGACATGACCTCCGTGCCGCGGCCGCCTCAGCCGCCATCGTCCCTGTCGCCGTCGCGGGCGAGCGATTTCATGCAGTGCCCCTTGCTCTACCGCTTCCGGGTCATCGACAAGCTGCCGGAGAAGCCCAGCGAGGCGGCTACCCGCGGCACGCTGGTCCATGCGGTGCTGGAGCGGCTCTTCGACGTCCCGGCGGCCGACCGTACGGCGCCCCGGGCGCGGGCGCTGATTCCCGGCCAGTGGGACCGGCTGCTGGAGTCGAAGCCGGAGCTGACCGGCCTGTTCGCCGGGGACGCCGAGGGCGAGCGTCTGACGCGTTGGCTCGGTGAGGCGGAGCGGTTGGTGGACCGGTGGTTCTCGCTGGAGGACCCGACGCGGCTGGAGCCGGCGGAGCGTGAGCTGTTCGTGGAGACGGAGCTGGAGTCGGGGCTGCGGCTGCGCGGGGTGATCGACCGGGTGGACGTCGCGCCGAGCGGCGAGGTCCGGATCGTCGACTACAAGACGGGCAAGGCGCCGCGGCCGGAGTATTCCGAGGGGCCGCTGTTCCAGATGACGTTCTACGCGCTGGTGGTCTGGCGGCTGAAGGGTGTCGTGCCGCGCCGCCTCCAGCTGGTCTATCTGGGCAGCGGGGACGTGCTGACGTACGACCCGGTGGTGGCGGATCTGGAGCGGGTGGAGCGCAAGCTGCTGGCGCTGTGGGACGCGATCAGGCTGGCGACGGAGACCGGTGACTGGCGGCCCCGGCCGACGAAGCTGTGCGGCTGGTGCGATCACCAGGCGGTGTGTCCGGAATTCGGCGGGACTCCCCCGGTATACCCGCTGTCGGTCCGCCCGGCGGATTCGGGCGAGGATGGCCAGGGCAGAATGGGACCGGTCCAGGCCGAGGCCGGCCGAGCCGTGGCCCTTGAAGGCCCTTAAGGAGTTCCTGTGGCGATCCGCGTCCTTCTGGTCGACGACCAGCCTCTGCTGCGCACCGGTTTCCGGATGATTCTGGAGGCCGAAGGCGATCTGGCGGTGGTCGGCGAGGCCGGTGACGGTCTGCAGGCCATCGACCAGGTGCGGGCGCTGCAGCCCGATGTGGTGCTCATGGACATCCGGATGCCGCGGATGGACGGCGTGGAGGCGACCCGTCAGATCACCGGCCCCGGCAAGGACGGCCCGGCGAAGGTGCTGGTGCTGACCACCTTCGATCTCGACGAGTACGTGGTGGAGGCGCTGCGTGCGGGGGCGAGCGGTTTCCTGCTGAAGGACGCTCCGGCGGCCGAGCTGGTGCAGGCGATCCGGGTGGTGGCGGCGGGCGAGGCGATGCTCGCGCCGAGCATCACGCGCCGGCTGCTCGACAAGTACGCGGATCATCTGCCGTCCGGTGAGGACCCGGTGCCGGACGCCCTGCACACGCTGACGGACCGCGAGGTCGAGGTGCTGAAGCTGGTGGCGCGGGGGCTGTCCAACGCGGAGATCGCGGCGGATCTCTTCGTCAGCGAGACGACGGTCAAGACGCATGTGGGCCATGTGCTGACGAAGTTGGGCCTGCGCGACCGGGTGCAGGCCGCGGTGTACGCGTACGAGAGCGGGCTGGTGCGCCCCGGCGCGCAGTAGGAACCCGCAACCCGCCAAGCCGTCCGGCCCGTACCCCACCTGTCACGAGGTGGAGTACGGGCCGGACGGCGTTTGCGGTGGGGCTCAGGCGCTGGGCCGGTTGAGCTCCCAGAGCTGGAGCTCGGAGGTGGCGCTGACGGAGCGCTCCACCCCGGCGATCCCGTCGCGGGAGGCCACGTACTGCTTGCCCTGCCAGATCGGGAGCACCGGCACGTCGTTGGCGACGATGTCCTGGAGCTTCTCGTAGGTGGTGGCGGCGGCGGTGCGGTCGGCCTCGCGGCGGGACTGCGGGATGAGGACCTTCTCCGCCTCGCGCGACCGGTAGGGCGAGTTGAGGAAGTTGTTCGCGTCCAGGAACGGCGCGGTGTAGTTGTCCGGGTCCGGGAAGTCGGGGAACCAGCCCATGCCGTAGGCCGCGTAGTCGCCGCGCTTCTGCTCGGGGCGGTACGTCGACCATTCCTTGCCCTGGACGGAGACGTCGAAGAGGCCGGAGCGGTTCAGCTGCTGCTGGATCGCCTTGAACTCCGCGGCGGTGGCCGGGCCGTAGTGGTCGTTGGTGTAGTGCAGGGTGAACTTCACCGGCGTATCGATCCCGGCGGCGCGGAGGATCTCCGCGGCCTTGGCGGTGCTGGGCTCGCCGTACTTGTTGAAGAAGGCGTTGGTGTGCCCGGCGATGCTGGAGGGGATCAGCGAGTAGAGCGGTTCGGCGGTGGTGCCGTACACCTTGCCCGCGATCTCGCCCCGGTCGATGATCTGCGCCATGGCCTGCCGGACGGACTTGTTGACCACCGGGTCCTTGGTGTTGAACCCGAGGTAGCTGATGGCCAGGCCGGGCAGCTCGGTGAGCTCGATGCCCTCCTTCGGCTCCACGAGCATGTCGTGGGCCTGCTCGGGCGACATCGCCCGGGTCATCATGTGGATCTTCTCCTCGTCGAGCGCCTTGCCCATCGCCTCGGCGTCGGGGAAGAGGTCCATCTCGACCTTGTCGTTGAGGACCTTCAGCTCGCCCTTGTACGAGGGGTTCTTGGCGAAGGAGATCCTGACGACCCGGCCGTCCTCGACCTGCGGCTTCATGGTGTACGGGCCGGAACCGTTGACCTGGAAGCCGGGGCGCGCCGCGTTCGCCGGGTAGTCCGCCTTCGGGACGATGCCGGCGGCGGGGGTGGCGAGCTTGTACGGGAAGGTCGCGTCGGGCGTGTTCAGGTGGAAGATCACCTGGTCCTCGCCCTTGGTCTCGATCATGTCGATGTTGGCGAGCAGGCCGACCGGCCCGCTGTCCGAGTCGATGTCGATGACGCGCTGGATGGAGTGCTTCACGTCCTCGGCGGTGACGGGCGTGCCGTCGGCGAAGGTGAGGCCCGCCCGCAGGGTGCAGCGGTAGCTCTCGTTCGCGGTGTCGGTGAAGGTGCAGCTGCGGGCGGCCTCGGGGACCGGCTCGCCGCCGCCGTTGGGCACCGCGGTCAGGGTCTGCACGGTCTGCCGCAGGACGTTCCAGACGCCCGCTTCGTAACCGATGGCCGGGTCGAGCGGCGCGGGGTTCTCCTTCGAGGCCACGAGCTGATCCGTGGTGCCGACGACGATGGCCCCCTTGCCACCGGCGCCGCTGTCCGTACTGCCGCAGGCGGCGAGCACGGGGGCGAGCAGGCCGACCACGGCCGGCAGCACCAGGGTCTTGCGGTTCATCTGGACGTTCTCCCTCATCCCGGCAGGTGAGGAATCAAAGTTAGTAGCCGTGGGTGGCCCCTCCGACCGTCCGGCGGGCGGCTCGGACTCCCTCGGCGACCGGCAGGGCCGACATACGATCATCATTACGGACAGCTCACCCGATCCCGGCGGGCCACCGGAGGTCTTCGGGTGAGGAAGGTCACTCGTCCGACCTCTTCACATATCCGCCCTGCGACTGATCCACATCCACGGAACGTTGCCGGAACGCGCACGGAGGGGAGCAGAAAATCCACTCTTCGTTCACAAGCGGCCGCCCGGCACGCGAGGGCGCCGGATGCGGTCAGCCCGTTCCGCTCGATCCGGTGATGAGCCCCCGCAGAAAGGCGAGGTCGACCTCTTCGAGGGAGCCGACGACCACGCGTCCGGCCGCCGGCGCGATGGGGGCGACGGACGGCACGGCGACGACCCGGCAGCCGGCGGCCTCGGCGGCGGCCACGCCGGTCGCGGTGTCCTCGATGACGGCGCAGCGCCAGGGGTCGGCGCCGAAGCCCGCGGCGGCGGTGAGGTAGGGCTCGGGGTGGGGCTTGGTCCGGGCGACCTCGTCCCCGGCGACCGTGAGCGCGAAGTGGTGGTGGCCCACCGAGTCCAGCACCCGGTCGATGATCCGGCGGTGGGAGGCCGAGACCAGCGCGGTGGGCACCTCGAAGGCGGCCAGTTCGGCGAGCAGCCGCTCGGCTCCGGGCATCAGCGGCACACCCCGGCTGATGCGGCGCTCGAAGCCGTCGTTGAGCAGTACGGTCAGCTCGTCCAGCCGGACGTCGGCGCCGGTGACGTCGATGAGGTAGCCGGCGCTGCGGGTCATCGGGCCGCCGACGACCACGTCCCGCCAGGACTCCTCCAGCCGGTGCCCGAGTCCGGCGAAGACCTCCTTCTCCACGTCCCACCAGAAGCCCTCGGTATCGACCAGGGTTCCGTCCATGTCGAGAAGGACCGCCTGCAGGGCGGCGCCTTCGGCCGTGCGGGTCAAGGACGCGGGGACCGTACTGGTCATCCGGCACACCTTCCGTAAGGGACGAGAAGGCCGGCCGCCATTCCCAGAAAGGGGAGGGCGACCGGCCTGCGCTGGACCGACCAGTGTACGACGTGTCGCCCCGCGGTGCGCGAGAGGCGCGTGAGCGCGGGGCGAACTCCGTCCTACCGGGCGTTGAAGTACTTCGCCTCGGGGTGGTGGATGACGATGGCGTCGGTGGACTGCTCGGGGTGGAGCTGGAACTCCTCGGAGAGGTGCACGCCGATCCGCTCCGGCTGCAGGAGATCGGCGATCTTGGCCCGGTCCTCCAGGTCCGGGCACGCCCCGTAACCGAGCGAGAACCGCGCGCCGCGGTACTTCAGCGCGAACATGTCCTCGACGTCCGCCGGGTCCTCCCCCGCGAAACCGAGCTCACTGCGGACCCGGGCGTGCCAGTACTCGGCGAGCGCCTCGGCGAGCTGGACGGAGAGGCCGTGCAGCTCCAGGTAGTCGCGGTAGGAGTTGGCGGCGAACAGCTCGGCGGTGGCCTCGCCGATCCGGGAGCCGACGGTGACGATCTGGAGGCCGATGACGTCCGTCTCGCCGGACTCCTCGGGGCGGAAGAAGTCGGCGAGGCAGAGGCGGCGGCCGCGGCGCTGGCGCGGGAAGGTGAAGCGGGTGCGCTCGGATCCGTCCTCGTGGAGGAGGATCAGGTCCTCGCCCTTGGAGACGCAGGGGAAGTACCCGTAGACGACGGCGGCTTCCAGGAGGTTGTTGGACTGGAGGTGGTCGAGCCAGCCGCGCAGATGCGGGCGCCCCTCGGTCTCCACCAGCTCCTCGTACGTCGGTCCGTCGCCGGTCCTGGCCTGCTTGAGGCCCCACTGGCCCTTGAACAGGGCGCCCTCGTCGAGCCAGGAGGCGTAGTCCTTGAGCGGGATGCCCTTGATGACGCGGGTGCCCCGGAACGGCGGCTCGGGGACGGGGTTGGTGATGGAGACGTCCGAGCGCACCGAGCCCTCGGGCTCCTCGACCTCCAGCACGGCGGTGTCGGTGGTCTTCTTGGGGACCCGGCGCTGCTTGAGCTCGGGCAGGGCCGCGCCCGGCACGCCGCGCTTGACGCCGATGAGCGCGTCCATGAGGCGCAGGCCCTCGAAGGCGTCGCGGGCGTAGCGGACCTCGCCCTCGTAGATCTCGTGCAGGTCCTGCTCGACGTAGGCCCTGGTCAGCGCCGCGCCGCCGAGGATGACGGGGAAGTCGGCGGCCATCTTGCGCTGGTTGAGCTCCTGGAGGTTCTCCTTCATGATCACCGTCGACTTCACCAGGAGACCGGACATGCCGATCACGTCCGCGCGGTGCTCCTCGGCGGCTTCCAGGATCGCGGAGACGGGCTGCTTGATGCCGAGGTTGACGACGTTGTAGCCGTTGTTGGACAGGATGATGTCGACGAGGTTCTTGCCGATGTCGTGGACGTCGCCGCGGACGGTGGCCAGCACGATCGTCCCCTTGCCGTCGGCGTCGGTCTTCTCCATGTGCGGCTCCAGATGGGCCACAGCGCTCTTCATGACCTCGGCCGACTGGAGCACGAACGGCAGCTGCATCTGGCCGGAGCCGAACAGCTCGCCGACCACCTTCATGCCTTCCAGCAGCGTGTTGTTGACGATGTCGAGGGCCGGGGTGTCCTGGAGCGCCTCGTCGAGGTCGGCCTCCAGGCCGTTCTTCTCGCCGTCGATGATGCGGCGCTGGAGCCGCTCGTCCAGCGGGAGGGCCATCAGCTCCTCGGCCTTGCCCGCCTTCATCGACTTCATGTTGACGCCCTCGAAGAGCTCCATGAGCTTCTGGAGGGGGTCGTAGCCCTCGGCGCGGCGGTCGTAGATCAGGTCGAGGGCGACCTTGACCTGCTCCTCCTCCAGCCGGGCGATCGGCAGGATCTTGGAGGCGTGCACGATCGCGGAGTCCAGGCCCGCCTTGACGCACTCGTCGAGGAAGACGGAGTTCAGCACGACGCGGGCGGCCGGGTTGAGGCCGAAGGAGATGTTCGAGAGGCCCAGGGTGGTCTGGACGTCGGGGTGGCGCTTCTTCAGCTCGCGGATCGCGCCGATGGTGGCGATGCCGTCGCCGCGGGACTCCTCCTGGCCGGTGCAGATGGTGAAGGTCAGGGTGTCGATGAGGATGTCGGACTCGCGGATGCCCCAGTTGACGGTGAGGTCCTCGATCAGCCGCTCGGCGATGGCGACCTTGTGCTCGACGGTGCGCGCCTGGCCCTCCTCGTCGATCGTCAGGGCGATCAGGGCGGCGCCGTGCTCGGCGGCCAGTGCGCTGACCTGCGCGAAGCGGGACTCGGGGCCGTCGCCGTCCTCGAAGTTCACCGAGTTCAGCACGGCCCGGCCGCCGAGCTTCTCCAGCCCGGCGCGCAGGACGGGCAGCTCGGTGGAGTCCAGCACGATCGGCAGGGTGGAGGCGGTCGCGAAGCGGCCGGCCAGCTCCGCCATGTCGGCGACGCCGTCGCGGCCCACGTAGTCGACACAGAGGTCGAGCATGTGCGCGCCCTCGCGGATCTGGTCGCGGGCCATCTCGACGCAGTCGTCCCAGCGGGCCTCCAGCATGGCCTCGCGGAACTTCTTGGAGCCGTTGGCGTTGGTGCGCTCCCCGATCGCCAGGTAGGCGGTGTCCTGACGGAAGGGAATGTGCTGGTAGAGGGAGGCCGCACCGGGCTCGGGGCGCGGGTCGCGCTCGGTGGGCGTCAGCTCGCGGGCCCGCTCGACGACGACCCGCAGGTGCTCGGGGGTCGTACCGCAGCAGCCGCCGATGAGGGAGAGGCCGTAGTCCCGGACGAAGTGCTCCTGGGAGTCGGCGAGACCCTCGGGGCCGAGCGGGAAGTGCGCGCCGTCCTTGGTGAGGACGGGCAGGCCGGCGTTGGGCATGCACATCAGGGGCGTACGGGAGTGGCGGGCGAGGTAGCGCAGGTGCTCGCTCATCTCGTCCGGGCCGGTCGAGCAGTTCAGCCCGATCAGGTCGATGCCCAGTGGCTCCAGGGCGGTCAGGGCGGCGCCGATCTCGGAGCCGAGGAGCATCACGCCGGTCGTCTCGAAGGCGAGGGAGCAGATCAGCGGCACCTGGAGGCCGAGGGCGTCCATAGCCCGGCGCGCGCCGATGATGCTGGACTTGGTCTGCAGCAGGTCCTGGGTGGTCTCGACGATCAGGGCGTCCGAGCCGCCGGCGAGGAGTCCCTCGGCGTTCTTCTGGTAGCCGTCGCGCAGGACGTCGTACGTGGTGTGGCCGAGCGAGGGCAGCTTGGTGCCGGGGCCGATCGAGCCGAGGACCCAGCGCTGGCGGCCGTCCTTGGCGCCGAACTCGTCCGCGACCTCGCGGGCGATCCGGGCGCCGGACTCGGAGAGCTCGAAGATCCGGTCGGCGATCTCGTACTCGTTGGCGGCGGAGTGGTTCGCGCCGAAGGTGTTGGTCTCGACGCAGTCGACGCCGACCGCGAAGTACTCCTCGTGGACCGAGCGCACGATGTCGGGCCGGGTGATGTTGAGGATCTCGTTGCAGCCTTCGAGGTTCTCGAAGTCCTCCAGCGTGGGGTCCTGTGCCTGGAGCATGGTGCCCATCGCCCCGTCGGCCACCACCACGCGGGTGGCGAGTGCCTCTCGGAGTGCTTCTGCGCGGGTCCGGCTGTCGGCGGCGGATGTCGGCAACGAGGCCATGGATGATCTCCCAGGGATGCGACGGCTGTCGGCTTTGCGTCCTTCTTGGGGAAGGCGCACCTCGCCAGCCTAGCCCGACGGTGCCCGGGACCGTAGGGGCGTCCATGAGACGGACTGCATGCTGTGGCGAATGCGGCGCGTGGGGCCGGGTGGCGGAGACTTTCCCCCGGAGTCCGGCGCAGGTCGGCATCGACCGATAGTGTTCAGCATTGTCGAACCGAGGTGGAGGAGTACGGCGCGATGGCCAAGAACATCCAGTCGCTGGAGCGGGCGGCCGCGATGCTGCGTCTGCTGGCGGGCGGCGAGCGCCGGCTCGGGCTCTCCGACATCGCCTCCTCGCTGGGGCTGGCCAAGGGCACCGCGCACGGCATTCTGCGCACACTCCAGCTGGAGGGCTTCGTCGAGCAGGACGGGGCTTCGGGGCGCTACCAGCTGGGCGCGGAGCTGCTGCGTCTCGGCAACAGCTATCTGGACGTCCACGAGCTGCGGGCGCGCGCCCTGGTCTGGACGGACGACCTGGCCCGCTCCAGCGGCGAGAGCGTCCACCTCGGGGTGCTGCACCAGCACGGCGTCCTGATCGTCCACCACGTCTTCCGGCCCGACGACAGCCGCCAGGTGCTGGAGGTCGGGGCGATGCAGCCGCTGCACTCCACGGCGCTGGGCAAGGTGCTGTCCGCGTACGACCCGGTGGCCCACAGCGAGGTCATGGAGGCGGAGCGCCGCTCCTTCACCGGGCGCACCGTCACCGCCGCCGACGCGTTCGAGTCGATGCTCGACCTGATCCGGGCCCAGGGCTGGGCCGCCGACGCCGAGGAGACCTGGGAGGGCGTCGCCGCGGTGGCCGCCCCGGTCCACGACCGGCGCAGGATGCCCGTGGGCGCGGTCGCCGTGACCGGTGCGGTGGAGCGGGTGGCCCCGGGCGGCACGCTGCGCCCCGAGCTGATCGCGGCCGTACGGGACTGCGCCCGCGCGGTCTCCCGGGATCTGGGCGCCGGCCGCTTCTGACGGCCGCACGGCCCGCTCCACCGGCTTCCCCGCTGCGGGCGACCGCCGCCACGCCTCCGCCTCGAACGCACGGCTTGCGACCACCGCCGGTAACGATCGCGTCGCGCACCGAGTCGTGCACCACAGAACCCTTGACGCTTCCTTCACTTCGGGGAAACACTGCCGTTCAACGGTCGGCATTGTCGAACGCCTAACGGCAATACGCGTTAGGGTGTGACAGTGCCAAGGGCCGGTCAAGCCCTTACAGGTGGGCTGCCCACGCTTCGTGGATACCCATCTGGGGCGCGGAACACCGGCGGGACCGGTGCTCCGCTCTCCCCTGGACGAAGGACAAAGGAGTCGCGGGTGTCCAGCTCCGACATTTTCATCGGCGAGACCATAGGTACCGCCGTACTCATCCTGCTCGGCGGCGGTGTCTGTGCCGCCGTCACGCTGAAGCGCTCGAAGGCCCAGAACGCGGGCTGGCTCGCCATCACCTTCGGGTGGGGCTTCGCCGTGCTGACCGGCGCCTACCTCGCCGGCGGCGTATCGGGCGCCCACCTCAACCCCGCGGTCACGGTCGGCCTGGCCATCCAGGGCGGCACGGAGTGGGGCGACGTCCCCCTCTACCTCGGCTCGCAGCTCCTCGGCGCGATGATCGGCGCCCTGCTGGTCTGGGCGGTGTACTACGGACAGTTCCACGCGCACCTGACCGACCCGGAGATCGTCGGGACCAAGTCAACCGACGAGGGCATGGTCGACCAGACCGCCGCCCCGAAGGCCGGTCCGGTGCTCGGGGTCTTCTCCACCGGTCCGGAGATCCGCAACGGCGTGCAGAACGTCATCACCGAGATCATCGCGACGACCGTGCTGGTCCTGGCGATCCTGACCCAGGGCCTCAACGACGGGGGCAACGGCATCGGCACGCTCGGCGCGCTGATCACCGCCCTGGTCGTCGTCGGCATCGGCCTCTCGCTCGGCGGCCCGACCGGCTACGCCATCAACCCGGTCCGCGACCTCGGTCCGCGCATCGTGCACTCCCTGCTGCCGCTGCCGAACAAGGGTGGTTCGGACTGGGGCTACGCATGGGTACCCATCGTGGGTCCGCTCGTCGGCGGCGCACTCGCCGGCGGGCTCTACAACCTCGCCTTCGCGTAGCCCGAGCCGCACCTCCACCCCTTCACAGACTTCCGGGAGCACACCGTGACCGACGCACACACCACCGGCACCCACGGCACCGGGCCGTTCATCGCGGCCATCGACCAGGGCACCACCTCCAGCCGCTGCATCGTCTTCGACAAGGACGGCCGGATCGTCTCCGTCGACCAGAAGGAGCACGAGCAGATCTTCCCGAAGCCGGGCTGGGTCGAGCACGACGCGACCGAGATCTGGGAGAACGTCCAGGAGGTCGTCGCCGGGGCCATCGTCAAGGCCGGCATCACCTCCGCCGACGTCAAGGCGATCGGCATCACCAACCAGCGCGAGACCACGCTGCTGTGGGACAAGAACACCGGTGAGCCGGTGCACAACGCGCTGGTCTGGCAGGACACCCGCACCGACGCGCTCTGCAAGGAGCTCGGCCGCAACGTGGGCCAGGACCGCTTCCGCCGCGAGACCGGGCTGCCGCTCGCCTCGTACTTCGCCGGGCCCAAGGTCCGCTGGCTGCTCGACAACGTCGAGGGGCTGCGCGAGCGCGCCGAGGCCGGCGACATCCTCTTCGGCACCATGGACTCCTGGGTCATCTGGAACCTCACCGGCGGCACCGACGGCGGGGTGCACGTCACCGACGTCACCAACGCCTCGCGCACCCTCCTGATGAACCTCCACCGGATGGAGTGGGACGAGAAGATCCTCTCCTCCATCGGCATCCCGGCCGCGGTGCTCCCCGAGATCCGCTCCTCCGCCGAGGTGTACGGCCACGCCAAGGGCGGGATCCTCGACGGCGTGCCCGTCGCCTCCGCGCTCGGCGACCAGCAGGCGGCGCTGTTCGGCCAGACCTGTTTCGCCGAGGGCGAGGCCAAGTCCACGTACGGCACCGGCACCTTCATGCTGATGAACACCGGCTCCACCCCGGTGAACTCGTACAACGGGCTGCTCACCACCGTCGGCTACCAGATCGGCGACAAGCCCCCGGTGTACGCGCTGGAGGGCTCCATCGCGGTCACCGGTTCGCTGGTGCAGTGGATGCGCGACCAGATGGGTCTGATCAAGTCGGCCGCCGAGATCGAGACGCTGGCCTCCTCGGTCGAGGACAACGGCGGCGCCTACTTCGTGCCCGCCTTCTCCGGTCTCTTCGCCCCCTACTGGCGTCCCGACGCCCGTGGGGTGATCACCGGTCTCACCCGCTACGTCACCAAGGCGCACATCGCCCGTGCCGTCCTGGAGGCCACCGCCTGGCAGACCCGCGAGATCAGCGACGCCATGACGAAGGACTCCGGCGTCGAGCTGACCGCGCTCAAGGTCGACGGCGGCATGACGTCCAACAACCTGCTGATGCAGACGCTCGCCGACTTCCTGGACGCGCCCGTGGTGCGCCCCATGGTCGCCGAGACCACCTGCCTCGGCGCCGCCTACGCCGCCGGTCTGGCCGTCGGCTTCTGGCCGGACACCGACGCGCTGCGCGCCAACTGGCGCCGGGCCGCCGAGTGGACACCCCGCATGGACGCGGACACCCGTGCCCGCGAGTACAAGAGCTGGCTCAAGGCCGTCGAACGGACCATGGGCTGGGTCGAGGACGAAGAAAGCTGACGAGGAGCAACACCATGACCACCCTGCAGAGCGTTCCCGCCCTCGGAACGCACCCGGCCTCCGGCTCGCTGCCGAGCCGCGCCGAGACCCGGGACCAGCTGTCCCGGGCCACGTACGACCTCCTGGTCATCGGCGGCGGCATCCTGGGCATCTCCACCGCCTGGCATGCCGCGCAGTCCGGGCTGCGGGTGGCACTGGTGGACGCCGGCGACTTCGCCGGCGCCACCTCCTCCGCCTCCTCCAAGCTGCTCCACGGCGGCCTGCGCTACCTCCAGACCGGCGCGGTGAAGCTGGTCGCGGAGAACCACTTCGAGCGCCGCGCGGTCTCCCGCGAGGTGGCCCCCCACCTGGCCAACCCGCTCACCTTCTACCTGCCCGTCTACAAGGGCGGCCCGCACGGCGCGGCCAAGCTCGGCGCGGGCGTCTTCGCCTACTCCGCGCTCTCCGCCTTCGGCGACGGCGTCGGCCATGTCATCTCCCCGGCCAAGGCGCAGCGCGACGTGCCCGAGCTGCGTACGGACGACCTGAAGGCGGTCGCGGTCTACCGCGACGACCAGATGAACGACGCCCGCATGGCGCTGATGACGGTCCGCGCCGCCACCGACGCCGGCGCGGTCGTCCTCAACCACGCGGCCGTCACCGGACTGCGCTTCACCCGGGGCCGGGTGACGGGCGCCGAGCTGAAGGACAGCACCGACGGCACCGAGTTCGGCGTCGACGCCCGGCTCGTGCTGAACGCGACCGGCCCCTGGGTCGACCACCTGCGGAAGATGGAGGACCCGAACGCGGCCCCCTCCATCCGTCTCTCCAAGGGCGCGCACCTGGTCCTCAAGCGGACCCGGCCGTGGCGGGCGGCGCTGGCCACCCCGATCGACAAGTACCGCATCACGTTCGCGCTGCCGTGGGAGGACATGCTGCTCCTCGGTACGACGGACGAGGAGTACGAGGGCGATCCGGCGGACGTCTCGGTGACCGAGGCCGACACCGCGCAGATCCTGGACGAGGCGGCGTTCTCGATCAAGGACCAGCAGCTGTCGCGCGATCTGATCACGTACTCCTTCGCGGGCTTGCGGGTGCTGCCCGGCGGGCCCGGCGACACCTCCAAGGCCAAGCGCGAGACGGTCGTCACGGAGGGCCGCGGCGGGATGCTGTCCGTCGCGGGCGGCAAGTGGACGACCTTCCGCCACATCGGCCGCACGGTGATGAACAAGCTGGCCGCCCTCCCGGGCCACCCGCTGGCCGAGGACATGGAGCCGATGAACCGGCTGCCGAGGAAGCTCCCGCTGCCCGGTATCGCCAACCCGAACGCGGTCGCGCACCGGCTGCTGATCGACGGCCCCGCCCCCGGCCCCCGGATGGCGCCGGACACCGCCCGGCACCTGGCCACCCACTACGGCTCGCTCGCCTTCGACATCGCCCGCCTGGCGAACGAGAACCCGGCCCTCGCCGAGCGCGTCCACCCGGACGCCCCGGAGATCTGGGCCCAGGTCGCCTACGCCCGCGACCACGAGTGGGCCGAGACGGCGGACGACGTGCTGCGCCGCCGGACCACGCTGACGATCCGGGGCCTGGCGACGGACGACGTCCGCGACGGCGTCGAGAAGCTGCTGGCCGACCGGGACTGATCCACCGACCACCCCCCACGGGTACGCGGACGGGGGCGGCTTCCTCGCGGGAGCCGCCCCCGTCCGCGTACCCGCGCACACCGGGCCGGTGCCACACTCCCGCCATACGCGTGCAACGTGCCGCGGGGAGAGTGGAGTTCATGAGATTCTCCGTGCTCTCCCTGATCGGTCACGACCCGCACCCGCTGACCGGTGACGTTCCCTCCGCCGCCGACCGGTTCGAGGAGGTGATCGACACGGCCTCGGTGGCGGAGGAGCTCGGCTTCGACGCCTACTCCGTCGGCGAACGGCACGCCGGGGCCTTCCTCTCCTCCAGCCCGAGCGTGGTGCTGGGCGCGATCGCGGCCCGTACGAGCACCATCCGGCTGCTCACCGGGGTGACCGTCGTCGCGATCCTCGACCCGGTCCGGGTGGCGGAGGACTTCGCGACGCTCGACCAGATCTCCCGGGGCCGGATCGAGCTGGTCGTCGGAAAGGGCGCGGAGGCGGGCCACTTCGACCTGTTCGGGCTCGACGAGGAGCGGCAGTGGGACCTCCAGAAGGAGAAGTACGAGCTGCTGCGGCGGCTGTGGAGCGAGGAAGGCGTGGACTGGGAGGGCGAGTTCCGGCCGCCGCTGAAGAACGTGACGACGGTGCCCAGGCCGTACGACGGGCTCCCGCGCATCTGGCACGGCTCGGCGACCAGCCTCAACTCCCCCGAACTGGCGGCGAAGCACGGAGATCCGCTGTTCACCGCCAACGCCATCCAGCCCCGTGAGGCGTACGCGAAGCTCATCGCCCACTACCGGGAACGGTTCGAGGCGTACGGGCACGATCCGGCGGACGCCAAGGTGGCGGCGGGATCGGGCGGACTGCTCATCGCGGACAGCTCGCAGGCGGCCGTCACGCGGTACAAGGAGCTGTACGAGGCGCGGGTGCGGCAGACCTTCAAGCCGCATCTGGCGGGCAAGGCCGGCTACAACACCCCGTTCCGCACGATCGAGGAGGCGATCGAGGGCGGCCCGCAGCTGATCGGCAGTCCGCAGCAGATCATCGACAAGATCCTCGGCTGGCACGAGGTCTACCGCCACGACCTCCAGTCGATCACCGTGGACGGCTTCGGGCTGAGCCGGCCGGAGCAGTTGGAGACGCTCCGGCGGTTCGTGGAGGAGATCGCACCGGTGGTGCGGCGGGAGGCGCCGTCCTCGCTCCGGGAGTGATCGAACAGAGTTCACCCGGCCGTGCAAGAGGGCTGCGGCCGGGGGCCCCGGAAGCCGTAAGGTTGCTCCGTACGTATGGAGACATCGGAAGGAGGCCCGGGTGATCGAGCTCGAGTCGGTGCCCGAGCTGGTCGACCCGGTCATGGTGGCCGCGTTCGAAGGCTGGAACGACGCCGGGGACGCCGCCTCCACAGCGGTCGGTCATCTGGACCGGGAGTGGAAGGGCGAGGTGTTCGCGGCGCTGGACGCCGAGGACTACTACGACTTCCAGGTCAACCGGCCCACGGTGTGGCTGGACGGCAACACGCGGAAGATCACCTGGCCGACGACGCGGCTGTCCGTGGTGCGGGTGGGCGGCGACAAGCCCCGGGACCTGGTCCTGGTGCGCGGTATCGAACCGTCCATGCGCTGGCGGTCGTTCTGCAACGAGATCCTCGGCTTCGCCCATGAGCTGGGCGTCGAGATGGTCGTCATCCTGGGCGCGTTGCTCGGCGACACCCCGCACACCCGGCCGGTGCCGGTGAGCGGGGTCACCTCCGACGCGGATCTGGCGCGGACGATGGATCTGGAGGAGACGCGCTACGAGGGCCCCACGGGCATCGTCGGCGTCCTCCAGGAGGCGTGCACGCATGCCGGGGTGCCCGCGGTCAGCCTGTGGGCGGCGGTCCCGCACTATGTGTCGCAGCCGCCGAACCCGAAGGCGACGCTGGCCCTGCTGAACCGTCTGGAGGACCTGATCGGGCTGCGCATCCCGCTGGGCGAACTGCCCGAGGACGCGCGGGCCTGGCAGCTCGGGGTGGACCAGCTGGCCTCGGAGGACAGCGAGGTCGCGGAGTACGTGCAGACGCTGGAGGAGGCGCGGGACACCGCGGAGCTGCCCGAGGCGTCCGGCGAGGCCATCGCCCGGGAGTTCGAGCGCTATCTGCGGCGGCGGGACGGCGGTCCCGGGCAAGGGCCGGGCGGCCACGCGACGGAGAGCGGGGACGGTTCCTATCTGCGCGATCCCGGCGGCCGTACCCGCCCGCCGAAGCCGCCGCGTCCGGAGCCGGGACGGGGGAAGGCGTCCGACGACAAGGGCGCCAAGGGTTCTGACGACGCGTCGGAGTCCGAGGGCGAGGACGGCTCCGGCGACCGTCCCGAGGAGGACTGAGCGGACCCGGGGGCCCGACCGGAGCGGTGACCGACCGCGGAGCGCCGCACGGGGACGATCCCCGTGCGGCGCTCCTGTGCGTGGTCCGGGGTGCGGCTCAGGCGCAGTGGAACTTCGCCGCCGCCCAGTCGCCGTGGTCGCCGGTCCTGGACCCGTTGGTGTCGGTGACCTCCAGCCGCACCTGGCGTACGCCGTCGAGCTGCACGTCCACCGGCAAGGTCGCCGAGGCGCCGGTCAGCTTCGGCGAGGTCCACAGCACCTTGCCGTCGCCCTCGACCGAGAACGCCGCCTCGCCGTAGCCGTTGATCTCGTCGTCGATCCCGACGTCAGCCGTGAACGCGGTGCACCGGCCGCCGAGATGGAGGGCTATGCCGGAGTCGGCGTGCGTGCCGATCCCCTTCTCGTACGTCTCTCCCGCCAGCGTCAGCGTCTTCCCGTCGTTCGCGCCCGACTCCCCGTTGGAGCGGTCGCGTTCGGCGGGGCCGTAGCCGTTGGTCTCGGAGAGCCAGACGAGGTCGCTCGCCCAGGCCTCGCCCTCGGGCGGCGGCGGCAGGACGGAGACGGCGAGCCGCTGCTGACTCGTGCGGGCCTCGCCTGCGGCCCGGTAGCGGGCCAGCGCCGTCAGCGTGGTCTCGCGTACGTCGGCGTCCTTCGCCGGGGTGACCCGCACCTCGACCCGGCGGGTGGCGCCCGCCGGGATCCGGCCCGGGACCTTCGCGGTGGCGGCCTGCCAGCCCTCGGGGACCTGGAGGGAGACCGTGGTGTCGGTGAGGTCGGACCGGCCCGCCGTCACGTCGACCTGGACCGTGCCGGGCGTGCCCGCTCCGGCCTCCTGCCCGGCGGGGGCGGTGAGGGCGGCGGCGGCCGAGGCCTGCTTGCCGCCGACCGCGCTGGTGCCCAGCAGCTTCACCGTGAACTTCTTCGCGGTGCTCAGGGGCGCGGTCTTCACGTGCACCACGCCGCCCCGGTCGTCACGGTCGTACCACCAGCCCTGCCGGGCCTTGTCGTACGCGCCCTTGGAGGTGAGTTCGGGCAGCGTCCGGTCCAGCTTCACCGCGCGCGGCTCGGAGCCGGTGTGGACGGTGAACTCGTAGGGGCGGGTGGTCTGTTTGCCGGTGAAGCTGCCCCGGCTCTCGTTGATCGTGACGGAGACGTCGCCCGCGCCGTGCTTCGGGGCCCGGACGTCGGCGCGCTGGGTGGCGTACTCGCCGTCCCGGTGCCCGCGGGTGACGCCGTCGTCCTCGTACAGGGTGAAGGAGCTGTTCCCCTGCGGGTAGACGTCCCAGGCCAGCGGGGAGTCGGCGGTGCGGTCACGGTACGAGCGGATGCCGGGCCACATCGGGACGGCCGCGCCCGCCTTCACGAAGAGCGGCAGGGTGTCGAGCGGGGCGTTGTAGGTGTCGATGGTGGTGGGACCCTGGTGGGTGCGGCCGCTCCAGTAGTCGATCCAGATGCCCTCGGGGAGGTAGATGTCCTTGCGCTCGGTGGTGTCCTGGTAGACGGGCGCGACGAGGAAGTGCTCGCCGGAGAGGAACTCGTACTTCGCGGTCTCCGTCGACGCCTTCGGGTCGTCGGGGTATTCGAGGACCAGCGGGCGGACCATGCCGACACCGGTCCTGGTGGCCTCGTGGGCGTAGCTGTACTGGTAGGGCAGCAGCGACTCCTTGAGCTTGAGGTAGTCGCGGTTGACGGAGGTGTACGGCTCCCCGTAGCGGAAGGGCTGCTTGTCCATGGGGGCCCAGCCGTCCATGGTCATCGTGGTGCCGAGGAACATCTTCCACTGGAGGTCGCGGGTGTACGTCTTGGCGCTGCCGCCGAAGATCCCGTCGACGTCACCGGTGGTGTAGGCGAGTCCGGACATGGTCGCGCCCGCGTAGGTGGGGATCTGCCAGCGGATGTACTCCCAGGTGCCGGACTGGTCGCCGGACCACTGGACGCCGCAGCGCTGGGCGCCCGCCCAGCTCTCGGGGGCCCAGGTGAAGCCGCGGGCGTCGCTGTGGTCCTCGATGCCCTGGTAGGCGTCCTTGCAGGCGTCGAGGGCGAACTTGTAGCCCGGTCCGACCCAGGCGACGTCGAGCTTGGCGACCCGCTGCCCGGCCTTGACCTGGGCTTCGAGGTTCTCGATGCCGTCCTCGGTCCACAGGCCCAGCTCCATGTTGCGGTTCTTCAGCCCCTGGGCGGTCTCCTCCAGGTCCTCGTAACCGCAGCCGTAGCCGTCGTTGACCAGCATCCAGCCGTTGGGCATGTCGTTCTCGACGTAACCGTCGGCGACCTTCAGCGAGTCCAGGGTGCGGCGCTCGCCCCGGTTGGCGTTGTGGAGGTAGCAGTCGGCGTCGCCGATCTCCATGCCGTAGACGGGCGGCAGGAACGGTTTGCCGGTGAGGTCGGTGTACTGCCCGATGACGTCCTTGGCCCCGTCGGCCCCCTTGCCCGCGAAGTAGTAGGCGTCGAAGCGCCGTTCCTTGGCACTGGTCGTCACCGGGTCGGTGAACGCGTAGGTGCCCGGGGCGTAGGTGTTGCGGAAGACGCCGTAGCCGGCCGAGGAGAGGTAGAACGGGACGGAGTTGGGGTGGCCGCCGTCGTCCCAGTTGTAGTCGACGGCGACCTCGACGGTCTTGTCGCGGTGGGAGGTGTTGCCGCGGCCGTTCTGCATCCCGGCCCCGTAGAACTGCTCCCCCGCTCCCCGGGCCAGGGTCTGGACGGTCTGCTCGCCGGTCCAGCTCAGGCCCTTGGACTCGGACCAGATCCGGCTGCCGTCGGCCCGGTGCAGGGCGAAGCGCAGCGGCTTCTTGTAGGCCCGCAGGGTGACTTCGTCCGTGGACAGCTCGTAGCGGTCGCCGCGGTCCTTCCAGCGGGTCCGGGGCGGCTTGCCCTGCGGCAGGACGATGTCGTCGCCGGTGGGGTCGGTGAACGCGCCGTCGGGGGCGAGCTCGATCCGGAAGGTCTCCTCCGAGACGAAGCTGACCCGGGCCCGGGCCTGCCCGGCGGTCAGCCGGTAGACCGCCCCGTCCGCGCGGAAGCCGGTGAGGTCCCCGACGGTGGTGGTCTCCGTGCTCTCCGGCGGGGCCTCGCCGGCGTGGGCCCCGCCGGGCCCCGTGAGGGCCGCGAACAGTCCGAGCAGCGCAGCAACTGCTGCCACTCTCATGCGCGTTGATGTTTGCATAGAGAGCTTTTAGCGCAACTTCGAGCACGTCGCCATGGACAAAAAGGAACCGGCCCCGAACTTCGTAGAGAAGTCCGAGGCCGGTTCGAGCCGACGGGCGGGCGGTGGAACCGCCTACAGCGCGACCCCCAGCAGGGCGTCGACCGTACGCGAGACGACGCCGGGCGCACCCTCGTCCGTGCCGCCCTCCGCGCCCTGGAGCACGGCCCAGCGGTCCACAGCGGCGAGCGCGGCAGGGCTGTCCAGGTCGTCGGCGAGGGCTTCGCGGACCTCCTCGACCAGAGCGTCGGCGGACGGCCCGTCGGGGCGCGAGACCGCGGCCCGCCAGCGCGCCAGGCGCTCGACGGCGTCGGCCAGCACCTGGTCGCTCCACTCCCAGTCGGAGCGGTAGTGCCGGGAGAGCAGCGCGAGCCGGATGGCCGCCGGGTCCACGCCGTCGCGGCGCACGGCCGAGACGAAGACCAGGTTGCCCCGGGACTTGGACATCTTCTCGCCGTCCAGGCCGACCATGCCCGCGTGGACGTAGGCCTTGGCGAACGGGTGCTCACCGGTCAGCGCCTGGGCGTGGGATGCGCCCATCTCGTGGTGCGGGAAGGCGAGGTCGGAGCCGCCGCCCTGGATGTCGAAGCCCATGCCGAGGTGGTCGAGCGCGATGGCGACGCACTCGATGTGCCAGCCCGGGCGGCCCTCGCCCAGGGAGGCCCCGTCCCAGCTCGGCTCGCCCGGGCGGGCGGCCATCCAGAGCATCGGGTCGAGGGGGTTCTTCTTGCCGGGGCGCTCGGGGTCGCCGCCGCGCTCGGCGGAGAGCAGGCGCATCGCCTCGGCGTCGAGGCCGGAGACCTCGCCGAAGTGCGGGTCGGCGTCGACGGAGAAGTAGATGTCCCCGTCCAGGTCGTAGGCGGCGCCCGCGTCCCGGAGGCGCTCGACCAGGGGCACGATGCCCGGTATGGCCTCGACGGCTCCGATGTAGTGCTGCGGGGGCAGCATCCGCAGGGCGGTCATGTCCTCGCGGAAGAGCGCCGTCTCGCGCTCCGCGAGCTCGGTCCAGTCCTGACCGTCGCGCACGGCCCGCTCCAGCAGCGGATCGTCCACGTCGGTCACGTTCTGGACGTAGTGAACCTGCCGCTTGGTGTCGAGCCACACGCGCTGAACGAGGTCGAACGCGTTGTAGGTCGCCGCATGACCCATGTGGGTCGCGTCGTACGGCGTGATGCCGCAGACGTAGATGCGGGCGACGGGACCGGGGTCAAGGGTGATCCGTCCGCCGGTCGCGGTGTCGTGGATCCGAAGGTCGCGGCCCTTGCCAGGCAGGGCGGGGACCTCAGAAGCGGGCCAGGCATGCATGTCATGAGCGTAACCGGACGATGCTTCCGGATACGAACCGGCTCCGGAAACCTGTCCGAAGTGGCCCTCTTGCGTGAAACCTCTGGCAAGCCTGAGAAAAGCGCCCTCACCGCGCGGACCGCCGGACACCCCCTAGACCGGCGGCCAGGGGATGGGCGGCCACTGGCCGCTCGGCTGCGGGTGTGCGGCGCTCTTCAGCAGCCCGGCGACCCGCTCCCGCAGGGCCTCCAGCTCGGCCGGTGTGATGAGTTCGGCCATCCGGGTGGTGAGGGCGGTCCCCGGAGACAGCTCGGCGGCGAGCCGGCCCAGCACCGCGAGGGCCTCTTCGGTGAGCGGCTCGCCCGCCCAGCCCCAGAGCAGGGTCCGCAGCTTGTCCTCGGCGTTGAAGGTGACGCCGTGGTCGATGCCGAAGAGCCGGCCGCCGGGCGCGGGCAGCAGATGACCGCCCTTGCGGTCGCCGTTGTTGATCACCGCGTCCAGCACCGCGAGCCGCCGCAGCCGGCGGTCGTCCGCGTGCACGAGCAGCGCGGTCTTCCCCTCGCCCACATCCGCGAAGCCCACGGCCTTCCAGCCGTCGCCCGGTTCCTCGCCCTCGACGAGCGCCAGCAGTTCGGGGATGTCGGCGTCGGACTCGGGACCGTCGATCCAGAGCTGGACCATGCCCTGCCCGTACGGCCCCTCCCGCAGCACGGTCGGCGGCACGAGGTCCCAGCCGGTCGCCCGCGAGATCTCGTACGCGGCGACCTCCCGCTGGGCGAGCGTCCCGTCGGGGAAGTCCCAGAGCGGCTGCTCTCCGGCGACCGGCTTGTACGCGCAGGTGCGCTCCTCGCCCTCGTACGCCACCGTGCAGTGCAGCACCGCGTTGGACGCCCCGCCGACCTGCCCGAGGACGGTGAGCGCGCCCTCCGTGAGCAGGATGAGCAGCTCGGTGTCCGTCAGGCTCCGCGACGGTATCCGTTCTGGCGCGGGCATACGTGTCCTTCCGGATCGAGCGGCAGGCTGCACAGCGGGCACGGCGGGCGGCCGGCGTTGACGACGTCCAGGGCCCGCTTGGCGAAGGCCCGGGCCTGGGCGCCGCTGAGCCGGACGCGGAGCATCGGCGGGCCGTTCTCCTCGTCCTGGAGGAGCTTCTCCTCGGCCTCCGCGAGGTCGTCCTCGGAGTCGGCGTCGAGTTCGACGAGGGCCTGCGCCTCGACGATCATGCGCTGCTCCTCGCCGTCCCAGGCCAGAGCCATGGTGCCGACCCGGAACTCCTCCTCGACGGGAACGTCGAGCGGAGCGGTGTCGGAGACGTCGGTGGGGGCCACCGCGGGCACCGGCGAATTGCCTCCGGTGCGGCGTACGACCTCGTCGAGCAGTTCGTCGATCCGCTCGGCGAGAGCGGCGACCTGGGTCTTCTCCAGGGCCACGCTGGTGACCCGGCCCTGGGAGGACGCCTGCAGGAAGAACGTACGGCGGCCAGGCAACCCGACCGTACCGGCCACGAATCGGTCCGGTGGGTCGTAGAGGAACACCTGACGGGACACGTCCTGCTCCCTTGAGCTTCGATGGTGGTTGGGCGGCGCTACGGCGCGTCCACCCTACTGCCCGGAGCGATCACGGCGCGCCCGCGCCGCCCCCGACCGTCGCGTCCGCCGAACCGTCGCCCGCGGGGGAGGCCGCGGCGTCCGCCCCGACGGAGTGTTCGCGGGGGGCCAGGGAGGCGAGGTCGCCGGTGTCGCCGAGCCTCATGAGGAAGGGGCGCAGCCGCGTGTAGCGGATCGCGGTGACGGAGCAGGGGTCGACGTGGATGCGCTGGAAGAGGTCCAGGTGCATGCCCAGCGCGTCGGCGACGAGGGACTTGATGATGTCGCCGTGCGAGCACATGACGTAGGCCGCGTCCTCGCCGTGCTCCGCCTCGACCCGGCCGTTCCAGTCGCGCACGGCGTCGACGGCGCGGGCCTGCATCGCGCGCATGGACTCGCCGCCGGGAAAGGCGGCGGCCGAGGGGTGCTGCTGGACCACGGACATCAGCGGCTCGTCGGCGAGTTCGGCCAGCTTCCGTCCCGACCAGTGGCCGTAGTCGCACTCGCTGATCCGGTCCTCGGTGTGCAGGGGCAGGCCGGGGCGGGCGTCGAGGAGCGGCTGGAGCGTCTGACGGCAGCGCTCCAGGGGGCTGCTGACGGCGAGCACCGGGGCCAGGGCGGCCAGCCGGGCGGGGAGGCCCGCGGCCTGTTCGGCGCCGCGTTCGTCGAGGAGGACGCCGGGGGTGCGGCCCGCGAGCACTCCGGCGGTGTTGGCGGTGGAGCGTCCATGGCGTACGAGGATCAGCGTGGGCATACCCGCCAGCGTAGGGGGTGCCCTGTCGATCAGGCCGCGAGGTGCGGCACCAGGGCACGCGAGCCCGGCCTGGTCGACAAGGCGCCCCTTGAGGGGCCGGTGAAGGTGCGTGGGGGCGGGTTCGCGGGGAAGAATGCCCGCCGTGATCGTGGACTGTGCCATCTACCGGGACGGGCGCCGCAGCGAACGGCCCGACGACTTCTCCGACGCTCTGGACGAGGCGCGGGCCTCCAGGGACGCGTTTCTGTGGATCGGGCTGCACGAGCCGACGGAGGAGGAGTTCGACCTCGTACGGGACGAGTTCGCTCTGCACCCGCTGGCCGTGGAGGACGCGCTGCGGGCGCACCAGCGGCCCAAGCTGGAGGTGTACGACGACTCCCTGTTCGCGGTGCTCAAGCCGGTCGTCTACGAGCCCGAGAGCGACACGGTCAGCGCGGACGAGCTGATGGTCTTCATAGGGGACTCGTTCGTGGTGACGGTCCGGCACGGCGAGGGCGCCCCGCTGGCGGCCGTGCGCCGGCGGCTGGAGTCCGAGCCCGAGGTCCTCAAGCACGGCCCGACGGCGGTGCTGTACGCGGTGAGCGACGCGGTGGTGGACCACTACATGGATGTGGCGGGCGAACTCCAGGTCGACCTGGAGGAACTGGAGACGCAGGTCTTCGCGCCGACCGGCTCCGGCGACTCCAAGAACACCGCCGCCCGGATCTACACCTTCAAGCGGCAGGTGCTGGAGTTCCGCCGGGCGGCCGGTCCGCTGACGGCGCCGATGGCCCGGCTCGCGGGGGCGGGCGTGCCGTTCGTCCACGAGCACGCGCAGCCGTTCTTCCGGGACGTGGCCGACCATCTGACGCGCGCCAACGAGCAGGTGGAGGGGCTGGACCGGCTGCTCTCGGACATCCTGTCGGCGCATCTGGCGCAGATGGGCGTGCGGCAGAACGACGACATGCGCAAGATCTCCGCCTGGGCGGCCATGGCCGCCGTCCCGACGATGGTGGCGGGCGTCTACGGCATGAACTTCGACCACATGCCGGAGCTGCACTGGACGTGGACCTACCCGGCGGTGGTCCTGCTGATGGTCGGCGCCGTGTTCGGCCTCCACCGGCTGTTCAAGCGGCGCGGCTGGCTCTGAGGGCCCCACCGGGACAGCGGATGCCGGGCCAGGTGGGGCCGCTGGGACCTCAGGCGTATTCGTGTTCCGGTACGGCGGGGCTGCCCAGCGCGTCACGCCGCTGCGGCATCTCCAGGCTCACCATGCGCCGCCAGCCGACGAGGCGCTCGTACGCGTACACCGCGTGGATGCCCGCGGCGAGGACGGCGGCCTTGGGTCGCGACCAGCCGAGCACGCGGCCCATGTTGGCCATCACGGCGAGGCTGACGTCGCGGTAGACGCGGATCTCGGCCAGGGCGCACTCGCGCATGATCCGCTGGATGGTGCGGCCGTGTCCCGCGCGGGCGAGGCCGAGAAGTTCCTCGTGGCAGTAGGCGAGGTGGTTGTCCTCGTCGCTGGAGATCATCCTGACCGCGCGGCCGATGTCGGGGTGGTCGGCGAAGTACCGGCGCAGCAGCTGCATCTGCTCGGAGGCGCGCTGCTCGGTGACGCGGCTGTGGGCCAGATAGGTGATGATGTCGCGCTCGGTGAGCCGCTCCTCGCCCCGCAGCCGGGAGTGTGCGAGGCCGATCCCCTGCTGTTCCAGGAGCATCGTGTAGTCGGTCTCCGGCGGGACCTCGACGGGCGGCAGTCCGCGCTTCTTCAGGAGGGCGTTGAAGATCCGGCCGTGCTTGTCCTCGTCGGCGCCGTGCCGGACGATCTTGGGAGCCAGGTCGCGGCGGCCCTCGGGGACGAGGGCGGCGATCCGGGCGTTCTCCCAGCCGCCCTGGGCCTCGCCGCTCGCGGCGATGGAACAGAAAAGCCGGTAGGACTCGTCGTTGTCGAGGATCTCCTGGAACAGGGTCTGCGCTGAGAGCATGACGCCACCTCCGTACCCGTTGCCCGCGGAGCCGAAGTCCGCGGAGCAGTAGTGCGCAGAAAGAGTCAAATGCCGCGGGAGGCAGTCGGCAACCGGAACGGTCACGGACCGCGGCCACCGGGACGGCGTAACCCCTGGGCGTGCGGCGCGTTGTTCCGGGTGACGGCCGTGGCGGGGAAGACCCCCGAGCCCCCACCACGGCCGTAGTGCTGTCCCGGGACCCGTCAGGCGAGTCCGGAGCGCTCCAGGGCGTCCGTGCCGGCGCGCAGCGCGGTGAGCCGCTCCTCCAGGGTGAAGCCGGCCGGGGCGAGGTTGAGCGTGGTGACCCCGGCGGCGGCGTAGGCCTGCATCCGCTCGGCGATCCGCTCGACGGGGCCGAGCAGCGCGGTCTGGTCGATGAGCTGGTGCGGTACGGCGGCGGCGGCCCCGGCCTTGTCCCCGTCCAGGTACTTGTCCTGGATCTCGGCCGCCTCCTTCTCGTACCCCATGCGCTGGGCGAGCTGGTTGTAGAAGTTCTGCTTCCGGCTGCCCATCCCGCCGACGTAGAGGGCGGTGTACGGGCGGAACATGTCGGCGAGGCCCATCACGTCGTCGCCGATGGCGAGCGGCAGCGTCGGGCTGACGTCGAAGCCCTCCATGGTCTTCCCGGCCTTCTCCCGGCCCGCGCGCAGCGGCTGGATCGCGGTCTCCTCCAGGTGCTCGGCGGAGGGGAAGATCAGCAGGGCGCCGTCGGCGATCTCACCGGTCTGCTCCAGGTTCTTGGGGCCGATCGCGGCGATGTAGAGCGGGATGTGCTCGCGCTGGGGGTGCACGGTGAGCTTGATCGGCTTGCCGGGGCCGCCGGGGAGCGGGAGCGTCCAGTGCGCCCCCTCGTAGCTCACGCGCTCGCGGGTCATCGCCTTGCGGACGATCTCCACGTACTCACGGGTGCGGGCCAGCGGCTTGTCGAACTTCACGCCGTACCAGCCCTCGGAGACCTGCGGCCCCGAGACACCGAGGCCGAGGCGGAAGCGGCCGCCGGACAGCGAGTCGAGGGTGGCGGCGGTCATCGCCGTCATGGTGGGCTGCCGGGCCGGGATCTGCATGATCGCGGAGCCGACGTCGATCGATTCCGTCTGGGCCGCGACCCAGGTCAGCACGGTCGGGGCGTCGGAGCCGTACGCCTCGGCCGCCCAGCAGACGTCGTAGCCGAGCCGGTCGGCCTCCTGCGCGACGGCGAGGTTGTCGCCGTCCATGCCGGCGCCCCAGTAACCGAGATTGATGCCGAGCCGCATAGCCGCTCCCCTTACTGATCAGTAACGTCCCTTTCTCCGGACTCTAGCGCGGGCGACGGCGATCCGGCAGGCCCGGCGGACCTCCGGTTGTCCACAGGCTTCCACTCGGTGGGGCCATGGCCAGTAATCTCAGCGCCCATGGAGCAGAGGCATCTCGGCCGTACCGGCCTTCGCGTGTCACGGATCGGGCTCGGCACCCTCACCTGGGGCCGGGACACGGACGAGCACGACGCCGCCGACCAGCTCAAGGCCTTCTGGGACGCGGGCGGCACTTTGGTGGACACGGCCGATGTGTACGGGGGCGGCGAGGCCGAATATCTGCTCGGGCGGCTCGTCGGCAGCCTGGTCCCCCGTCAGGATCTGGTCATCGCCACCAAGGCCGGAAACGTCCCGGACCCCTACCGCCGCTTCAACGGATCGCGCGGGCACCTCCTGGCCGCCCTGGACGCGTCCCTGGAGCGGCTCGGCACGGATTACGTGGATCTCTGGCAGGTCCACGCCTTCGACCCGGCGACCCCGCTGGAGGAGACCCTCCAGGCGGTGGACCTCGCCGTCTCCTCAGGCCGCGTGCGGTACGCGGGCGTGTCCAACTTCTGCGGCTGGCAGCTGGCGAAGGCGGCCACCTGGCAGCTCGCCGCGCCCGGGGTGCGCACCCGGCTGGCCAGCACGCAGATGGAGTACTCGCTGCTCCAGCGGGGCATCGAGCGCGAGGTGCTGCCCGCCGCGCTGGACCTCGGGATCGGGCTGCTGCCGTCCTCGCCGCTGGGCCGGGGCGTGCTCACCGGCAAGTACCGCCACGGCACCCCGTCCGACTCCCGGGGCGCGTCCGAGCGGCTCGCCCCGTTCGTCGAGCCGTATCTCGACGACGCGGCGGCCCGGATCACCGACGCGGTGGCGACGGCGGCGGACGGCCTGGCGACGAGCCCGCTCCAGGTGGCGCTGGCCTGGGTCCGGGACCGGCCGGGGGTGGCCGCGCCGATCGTCGGTGCGCGCAACGCCGGGCAGCTCGCGGAGGCTTTGTCGGTGGAGGCGCTTAGTCTTCCCTACGAGATCTGCCAGGCGCTCGACGATGTGTCGGCGCCCGTGCACCGCTATCCCGACCAGGACTGGAGCACCCTGTGACTGCGCTTCCCGGGGAGACCCCCGGCACGGACGACGTGGCGGCCGAGGACGTGACGGCCGAGGCGGCCGCCGACCCCGCGCCCGCCGAAGCGCCCGGAGCCGCCGAGGACGGGGAGGCCCGGGCCGGGGAAACCGGAGCAGCCGCCGAAGACCCGTCCGCCGACGCCACGCCCCCGGACGGCGCTGCGGGCGGCGCCGCCGGCGCTTCACCCGCCCCGGAGCTCTCGGAGGCGCAGGCCGAGCTGGCCGCCCAGCGCGAACTGCGGGAGCGGATCGAGAAGCGCAAGGCCGAGAAGGCCGAGCCCGTCGCCGCCGGTGCGGGTCTGAGCGGCACGGCCGCCGATCTGCTCGCGGCCGTCCGGGCGGTGGAGAGCGGTGAGAAGGCGGGCTCCGCGTTCTTCGCATCGCCCGCCGCCGCCCCCCGGCGTCCCGCCCCGGCCGCCGCACAGCCGCCCCGGACCCCCGCCCCCGAGGCCGCCCCCGTACCGCAGGCCGCCACACCGGAGGCCCTGGACACGGTGCGCGCGGTGCTCGTGGAGGGCGGGGCCCCCGAGGCGCTGGCCCGCCCGGTCGTCGGCGCGCTGGGCGAGCAGGCGGCCGCGTTGCTGCGCACCGACCCCTGGCAGTTGCTGGCCGCCCCCGGGGTGCGGCCGGAGCAGGCCGACGGCTTCGCCCGGGCCCTGCTGGGCTCCGACTGCGGCCCGGACGACGGCCGCCGGACGGCGGCCCTGGTCGGCTGGCTGCTGGAGCGCGCCGCTCTTCAGGGCCACACGGCGATGGACGCCGGGGCCGTACGGGCGGCGCTCGCCGAGCGTGCGGTGAGCGACCCGGACGCGGCGGTGCGCGAGGCCGTCGAGGAAGGCGTCGCCCTGCTCTTCCAGGAGGGCGGGGAGCTGGAGCCGGACGACACCGGGGCCGAGGACGGCGAAGCGGACGAGGCGGACGAGACGGGTCCGGAGGACGCCGAAGCGGAGCGGGAGCCGGTCCAGGTGCTGCTGGGCCTGGACCGTTACGCCCTGGCCGAGGAGAGCCTCGCCGAGGGCCTGGCCCGGCTGGTCAACACCTGCGAGAAGGCCGCCGACTGGGCGGAGGCCGCTGCCGCCGCCCCGAGTCCGTCGGCCGCCGAGCTGATCCGTACGGCGGCCGCCGCCGGGCTGGTCGCGCACAGCGGCGGCGAGGCGGCGCGGGCCGAGCCCGCCGCGCTGATCGCGGCGGCACGGGGCCTGGGGCTGCGGGCCGTCGGCGCCACCCACAGCGAGGACGGCCGACGGCGGCTCGCGGCGGCCGTCGGCGATCCGGATGCGGCCCTCACGCTGGCCGGCCTCCTGTCCGGCGCGCAGGGTCCCGGCCGGGACGAGGACGGGGCGCTCGCCCTGGACCTGCTGGTCGTGCTGGACGCCCCGCAGCTGGACGTGGAGAGTGCGGCGATCCTGGTCGAGGCGCTGGCCGACGGCGTCCGGCTGGTGCTGAGCGGCGACCCGGGCGTGCTGGGCTCGGCGGGCGCCGGGCGGGTGTTCGCCGATGTGCTGGCGGCCCGCGCCTGCCCGCAGGTCGTCTCCCGCACCCCGGACCCCGGGCCGATCGGCGAGTTGGTCTCCGGCATCGGCATCGGCGAGCTGAACCAGGTCGACGCTCCCGGCAAGGAGGTGGTGATCGTCCCGGTCCGCGACGCGGGCGAGGCCGTCCACCGCACCGTGCAGCTGGTCGCCGACTCGGTGCCCCGGGCGTTCTCCATCCCCGCCGAGGAGACCCAGGTGATCACCGTGGGCCACGGCGGAGCCGCCGGGACCAGGGCGCTGAACGAGGCGCTGAAGCAGCGGCTCAACCCGGGCCCCGGCCGGTTCGGCGGTTTCGACCCGGGCGACCGCGTCGTCCATGTGCCCGCGCCCGGGCGTGCGGTGCCCGGGGTGGTCCGCTCGGCCGACGCCGAGGGGCTGCGGCTGGACTGCGGGGGCGTCCCCGTCGTCGTACCGCAGGAGCGGGTGGAGTCGTCGGTACGGCACGGCTGGGCCCTCAGCGCCCACCAGGCGGCCGGGATGCGCTGGCCCGCCGCGGTCGTCGTGCTGCCGGGCGACGCCGCGCAGGGGCTGAGCCGGCCGTGGGTGTACACCGCGTTCGGCCGGGGCGAGCGGCATCTGTCCGTGGTGCACGGGGTGGACCAGGCGCTCCCGCACGCGGTGGCGCAGGTTCCGGCCCAGGAGCGGACGACCCGGCTGCGCCCGCTGCTGGAGGCGCTCCCGACGCCCGACGCGGCCTCCTGAGCGGACGGTCCGGATCCGGACAGCGGTGGGGCCCCGGTGCGTCGTGCGTGCGCCGGGGCCCCACCGTCACGTCCGGTGCGGGAGACAGGAAGAACAGGAAAAAGGGGAGAGGGTCAGAGGCCGCCCACCGCAGGCCCGGCGAAGTCCTCGTCCGACTCGTCCTCCTCGTCGAAGACCGCGCTGACGTCGAAGCGGCAGACCACCAGTTCGGGGTCGGCGTCCTCGAACGGGGCGCCGAGCCACTCCCCCGGCTCCGGTGCCGTCTCGCCGGCCGAGACCCAGAGGGTGGAGTCGCCCTCCTCCAGGCCGAACTCCTTGTGCCGGGAGGCGATCTCGTCCGGTTCGTACTCGCCGAAGAGCACGCCGAGCGCGGCGTGGACGCTGGTGCCGACCACCGGGGTCGTGTCCTTGCCGTCGTCCGGACCCGCGTCGAGGTCGGCGAGGCGCTGAGCCTGGGCGAGAAGGCGCGGGGGCTCCGCGACCAGGTAGTCGCGCCGGATCAGGACACTGAGCGCGCTGGGCTCCGCGGGACCGGCGTAGGGCGGCAGGGAGTCGTCCGCGCCGGGGATCTCGAAGGGGGTGACTTCGTCGTAGCGGTCGTAGAGGAGTTCGTCGTAGACCTCGGCGGCAGCGGCAAGGGCGTTGAACGCGTCGTAGACGGCGGGGTCGTCGTCCCCGGTACGGCGTTCGACCGCGTCGAGGTGACGGTCGATCGCGGCTTTGACCGCTTCGGCGGCGGCACGTACCTCGGCAGCGGTGGGCTGCGCAGCATCAGACATAGTGCAGACGCTATCCGTACCGGGGCTCTGCCCGCACAATAGATGCGATGCCGGAATACGAATTCGTCGACGTGTACGTGCCGCGCGGGGTCTCCCGCAAGGAAGCGGCCCGACTCCTGACCGACCACGCCGAGTACGGACACTGGGAGCTGGACCGCCTGACGCTCCGCAGGGACGGCAGCCGCAGGGTGCGGCTGCGCAGACGGATCATCCGTCAGCTACGGGCCACCTGGTGACAGGGAGCGGGCCCCGCGGTCGCGGGGCCCGCTCTCTTGTCCGGGCTGTGCCGTGCGGTGCGCGCCCGGATCAGGCGGCGCTGCGCGAGCGGCGGTAGAGAACCGATCCCGCACCGGCGAGCAGCAGTCCGGCACTGGCCGGGATGAGCAGGTCGAGCCCGCCCCCACCGGTCTGCGCGAGCTGCTCCTCGGGGAAGTGCTGGGGCTCGGGGGCGTTCGGCTCGGGCGGCTGGTTGGCCGGCGGGTCGACCGGCTTCTCCGGCGTGACCGGGGGCTTCTCCGGCTTCTCCGGCTCCTCGGGCGGCGGGGGCGGAACCTCGGCCTCGTTGGAGCAGCCGTTGCCGAAGACGGGGTTCAGCAGTCCGCCGATGGTGACGCTGTTCCCGCAGAGGTTCACGGGGATGTCGATCGGCGCCTGGATCGCGTTGCCGGAGAGGATGCCGGGTGAGCCCTGGGCGACGCCTTCGGCCGTGGCGCCGCCGCCGTCCGGGGCCCGGTGACGGCCGGTGCCGGGCCCGGAGTGCCGGTCCGAGGCGGTGGTGTCGCCGGCCTGGGCGCCGTTCCCGGAACCGCCGGGGACCGAGCGGTCCTGGGGACCGGCGGACCGGTCGGACCGGTCGGACTGCGCGGATCGGTCGGTCTGCGCGGATCGGTCGGATTCTGCTGATCCGTTTCCGCAGTCGTTTCCGCTGGCGGGGTTGAGCAGTCCGCCGACGCTGACGGAGTTTCCGCAGACGTTGACCGGGATGTCGATCGGGACCTGGACCGAGTTGCCGGACAGCACACCCGGCGAGCCGGAGGCGGTGCTCGCCGCTCCGGAGTCCGCGTGGGCGTATCCTCCACTCAGCGCGAGCACTCCGCCCGCAGCCGCCATGGTGATCAGGCCTTTACGAGTGACCTGTCGCATAGGTTCGTTTCCTGCCTTCTGGCTTCCGAAAAACCCCCGGACATGACCGTGCGGGAGCCGAATGCCGAACGGTCCCGGAGTGCATGGAGTGCACTCCGGGACCGGTCGAGCTCAAACCCTTACGGGTTGACGTTCAACGATCAGGCGTTGACGCAGGTGTTGCCGAAGGCGGGGTTCAGCAGACCGATCACGGAGACCGTGTTGCCGCACACGTTGACCGGCACGTGGACCGGAACCTGGACGACGTTGCCGGAGAGCACGCCGGGGCTGCCGATGGCAGCACCCTGGGCGCCCGCGTCGGCGGAAGCCATGCCCGCACCAGCGAGAACGAGGCCACCGGTGGCAGCCGCAACTGCGACGACCTTCTTGATCATGATTCCTCCTAGTTGGAAAATGCGGTCCCAGCCGCGGACCGCAAACCTTGTAACGAGGAGGAATTGGCGGGGCTACGTGTGAACGGCTCGTTTCACTCGTTCGGACATGTCCGCACAGGTGGCCGAATCGACGACGAATCGACGGCGAATCGGTCGTGCGGCGGTCAGGAGTGGTCGATGAACCGGTCGAGCACCCGCACGCCGAACTGCAGACCGTCGACCGGCACCCGCTCATCGACGCCGTGGAACATCCCGGCGAAGTCCAGCTCCGGCGGCAGCTTCAGCGGGGCGAAGCCGAAGCCCCGGATGCCCAGGTCGTCGAAGGACTTGGCGTCGGTGCCGGCCGAGAGCATGTACGGCACGGCCCGGGCGATCGGGTCCTCGGCGACCAGCGCGGTCTGCATGGCGTCGACCAGCGCGCCGTCGAAGGTGGTCTCCAGCGCCTTGTCCGCGTGCACGTCCTCACGCCGGACGTTGGGCCCGAGGATCCGGTCCAGGTCGGCGAGGAACTCCTCCTCGTACCCGGGCAGGTAGCGGCCGTCGACGTGGGCGGTCGCCTGGCCCGGGATGACGTTGACCTTGTAGCCGGCGCCGAGCTGCGTCGGGTTGGCGGTGTTCTGGAGGGAGGCGCCGATCAGCTTGGCGATGCCGCCCAGCTTGGCGAGCGTCTCGTCCATGTTCTCCGGGTCCAGCTCAGTGCCGAGCGCGTCGGAGAGCTCGTCCAGGAAGTGCCGCAGCGTCTTGGTGACCCGGACCGGGAACTTGTGCCGGCCCAGCCGCCCCACCGCCTCGGACAGCTCGGTGATGGCGTTGTCCCGGTGGATCATCGAGCCGTGTCCGGCGGTGCCGTCCACGGTCAGCTTCATCCAGTGCATGCCCTTCTGGGCCGTCTCCACCAGATACAGCCGCAGGTTCTCGTTGACGGTGAAGGAGAAACCGCCGACCTCGCTGATCGCCTCGGTGACGCCCTCGAAGAGCCCGGGGTGGTTGTCGACGAGGTAGCGCGCCCCGTACGTACCGCCGGCCTCCTCGTCGGCGAGGAAGGCGAGCACGATGTCGCGCGGCGGCTTGCGGCCGGTGCGCATGCGCTCGCGGACGACCGCGAGGGTCATCGCGTCCATGTCCTTCATGTCGACCGCGCCGCGGCCCCAGACGCAGCCGTCCGCGATCTCCCCGGAGAACGGGTCGTGCGTCCAGTCCGCCGCGTTGGCCGGGACGACGTCGGTGTGCCCGTGGATGAGGAGGGCCGGGCGGGAGGGGTCCTCGCCCTCGATCCGGGCCACGGTGGAGGCCCGCCCCTTGTGCGACTCGAAGATCTGCGGCTCCAGACCGACCTCCGCGAGCTTCTCCGCGACGTACTCGGCCGCGAGCCGCTCACCGGGGCCGGAGTGGTCGCCGTAGTTGCTGGTGTCGATCCGGATCAGGTCACGACAGAGGTCGACGACCTCCTGCTCGGCGTTGCCACCGGTGACGGTCCGGCCCGTGCTGCTCTCGCTCACGCTGGTTCCTTCCACTGTCGCTGTGCTGCTCCTTCTCATCCTCCCGCGCCCACGGCGTACGCCCAAGGCCGCGCACCCCCCGTCACGCACCGTTCACAGCCATCGGGGCGTGATCGAGCACCCTCGAATGTTTGCTATGGTTTTCCACGTCGGAACGGGCACGGGCCCGCGAGACAGACACCTTGTCCGGGTGGCGGAATGGCAGACGCGCTAGCTTGAGGTGCTAGTGCCCTTTATCGGGCGTGGGGGTTCAAGTCCCCCCTCGGACACCAGCAGGAGCCCCACTTCGGTGGGGCTCTTTTGCGTCGTCGGACGGTTACGGAGAGGGGCGATGATGCGGGGTCGCAGGAAGCCGCCCGCCGCCCCGCTTCCCCAGCGGGACGGGATCGATGCCGTACGGGTGCGGTTGCCCGAGGATGCGGGGCGGATCTGGGCCACCGTCGGGGAACATCTGGTCGACCGGTTCGGTGGGGCGATCGGGGCGGACCGGGTGGCCGGGATGCTGGACGACGGGCGGTTCGTGGGGGCGGACGGGGTCGCCGTGCGGGGCTCGGAGCCGTACGCCGCCGGGCGGTACCTCTGGTTCCACCGGGACTTCGCGGCCGAGGAGCCGGTGCCCTTCCCGGTCGGGGTGGTCTACCGGGACGAGCGGCTGGTGGTCGCGGACAAGCCGCACTTCCTGGCGACGGTGCCCCGCGGGCGGCACATCACCGAGACCGCGGTGGCCCGGCTGCGGCGGGAGCTGGAGCTGCCCGAGCTGCAGCCCGCGCACCGGCTGGACCGGCTGACGGCGGGGCTCGTGCTGTTCGTGGTGCGGCCGGAGGACCGGGGCGCCTACCAGACGCTGTTCCGGGACCGGCGGGTGAGCAAGGAGTACGAGGCGCTGGCCCCGTACGACCCCTCGGTGGCCCTCCCCCGGACCGTGCGCAGCCGGATCGTGAAGGAGCGCGGGGTGCTCGCCGCCCGGGAGGAGCCGGGCGAGGCGAACAGTGAGAGCCGGGTGGAGCTCATGGGGCACCGGGGCGGCGTCGGGCGGTACCGGCTGCTGCCCGCGACCGGGCGGACGCATCAGCTGCGGGTCCATATGAACGCCCTGGGGCTGCCGATCGTCCACGATCCGCTGTATCCGGTGGTGGAGGCGGAGGGCGATCCGGACGACTTCTCGCGGCCGTTGCAGTTGCTGGCCCGGGTGCTGGAGTTCACCGATCCGCTCGGCGGGGAGCCGCGCCGCTTCGAGAGCGGGCTGCGGCTCTCCGCCTGGCCGGACCGGTGACGTACGCGGTGCTCAGTGGCCGCGCTTGATCCACTCGTCGAGCTGCGGGGCCTCCGCGCCGATGGTGGTGGGGTCGCCGTGGCCGGTGCGGACGGCCGTGTCGCCGGGGAGGGTGAGCAGCCGGTCCCGGATCGAGTCGATGATCGTGGGGAAGGACGAGAAGGACCGGCCGGTGGCGCCGGGGCCGCCCTGGAAGAGCGTGTCCCCGGTGAAGACGACTCCCAGCTCGGGGGCGTACAGGCAGACCGCGCCGGGGGCGTGGCCGGGGGTGTGCAGGACCGTGAGCGTGGTGCCCGCGACGGTCAGTTCCTGGCCGTCGGTGAGGGCGCCGTCGGGGGTGTGCTCCGGGTGGGTCTTCAGCCAGAGCGGCAGGTCGTCCGGGTGGAGCAGGATCGGGGCGCCGGTGGCCTCCGCGAGGGCCGGGGCGGCGTCGATGTGGTCGTTGTGCGCGTGGGTGCAGACGATGGCGCGCAGCGTACGGCCGCCGAGGGCGGCCTCGATGGCGGCGGCGTCGTGGGCGGCGTCGATGACGATCGCCTCGGTGTCGTCGCCGACGATCCAGACGTTGTTGTCGACGTCCCACTCGCCGCCGTCGAGGGCGAAGGTGCCGGAGGTGACCAGGTGGTCGATGCGGGCGCTCATCAGAAGACCACCACCGAGCGGAGGACGTCGCCGTCGTGCATGCGGGCGAAGGCCTGCTCGATGTCGCCCAGGCCGATCGTCTCGGTGACGAAGGCGGCGAGGTCGAGGCGGCCCTGCTGGTGGAGGTCGACGAGCATCGGGAAGTCGCGGGAGGGCAGGCAGTCGCCGTACCAGGAGGACTTGAGCGAGCCGCCGCGGCCGAAGACGTCCAGGAGCGGCAGTTCGAGCTTCATGTCCGGGGTGGGGACGCCGACGAGGACGACGGTTCCGGCGAGGTCGCGGGCGTAGAAGGCCTGTTCGTACGTCTCCGGGCGGCCGACGGCCTCGATGACGACGTCGGCCCCGTTGCCGTCGGTGAGGGCGCGGATCGCCTCGACCGGGTCGGCGGAGCGGGAGTTGACGGTGTGGGTGGCGCCCATCTTCTTCGCCGTCTCCAGCTTGCGGTCGTCGATGTCGACCGCGATGATCTTCGCCGCTCCGGCCAGCCGGGCCCCCGCGACGGCGGCGTCGCCGACGCCGCCGCAGCCGATGACGGCGACCGAGTCGCCGCGGCCGACCTGGCCGGTGTTGATGGCCGCGCCGATGCCCGCCATGACGCCGCAGCCGAGGAGGCCTGCGACCTCGGGGGCGACCTCCGGGTCGACCTTGGTGCACTGGCCGGAGGCGACCAGCGTCTTCTCGGCGAACGCGCCGATGCCGAGGGCGGGCGACAGCTCGGTGCCATCCAGCAGGGTCATCTTCTGCTTCGCGTTGTGGGTGTCGAAGCAGTACCAGGGGCGGCCGCGCAGACAGGCGCGACACTGGCCGCACACCGCACGCCAGTTGAGGATGACGAAGTCGCCGGGGGCCACATCGGTGACGCCCTCGCCGACCGACTCCACGACACCGGCGGCCTCGTGGCCGAGGAGGAAGGGGAACTCGTCGTTGATGCCGCCCTGCTTGTAGTGCAGGTCGGTGTGGCAGACGCCGCACGCCTGGATCTTCACGACGGCCTCTCCGGGACCGGGGTCCGGGATCACGATCGTCTCGACCCGCACCGGCTCGTTCTTCCCTGGTGCGATGACCCCTTGCACCTGCTGTGGCATAACCCTGGTCTCCCTGCTCCCGCGCTTCGCGAAGATCGATCGCGAACTACCGTACGCCTCGGGAGGCCCGCTACGGAGCGAGCACGTCCAGTTCGTGCAGGGCGCCCACCGCGATCTCCTTGGTGATGCGCTCGGCCGCTTCGGGGTCGCCCTCGCGGACCGCTTCGGCGAGGCGTACGTGGAGGGTGACGGCGGCCGGGTCGGGGTCCTCGAACATCACCTGGTGGTGGGTCCGGCCCGCCAGCACCTCGGCGACGACGTCCCCGAGGCGGGCGAACATCTCGTTGCCGGAGGCGTTGAGGACGATGCGGTGGAAGGCGATGTCGTGTTCGAGGTAGCCCTCCAGCTGCTGGCCGCGCGAGGTGGCGACCATGCCGAGGGCGCGCTCGGTGAGCTCGGCGCACTGCTCGGCGGTGGCGTGGCGGGCGGCGAGGCCGGCCGCGACCGGTTCGATCGCGGAGCGCAGCACGGTGAGGGAGCGCAGCTGGCGGGGGCGGTCGGCGCCGGCCAGCCGCCAGCGGATGACCTGGGGGTCGTAGACGTTCCAGGTCTCGTTGGGCCGGACGGTCACGCCGACGCGGCGGCGGGACTCGACCAGGTGCATCGACTCCAGGACCCGGATCACCTCGCGGATCACCGTGCGGGAGACGTCGAAGCGCTGGGCGAGCTCGTCGGTGCGCAGGACGCTGCCGGGCGGGAAGTGGCCGGAGGAGATCTCCAGACCCAGGGTGTCCAGCACATGTGTATGCAGTCCCTGGCTCTGTGTGGTCATGGGGCAAGCCTACGGGGCGGCCCTCGGGAACAAAAAGTACGACGTTTATGTCACAGACTCTTGAATACGTCGTACCTAATAGGTTTCAGTAGCGCGACGGACCGATGTCGAAGAAGACAGCGAGACACCCCCATGAACACCGCACCCCCCATGAGCACCCCCCACGTCGTCGTGGTGATGGGCGTAGCAGGAACCGGCAAGACCACGATCGGTCCCCTGCTCGCCGCCGCCCTCGGCGTTCCGTACGCCGAGGGCGACGACTTCCATCCCCCGGCGAACATCGCCAAGATGTCGGCCGGCACCCCGCTGGACGACGACGACCGGTGGCCCTGGCTGGACGCCATCGGTGAGTGGGCCCACGGGCGGGCGGGGCTCGGCGGGGTCGTCTCCAGTTCCGCACTCAAGCGGGCCTACCGGGACCGGCTGCGGGACGGGGCGCCGAACGCCCTCTTTCTGCATCTGACCGGTGACCGGGCGCTGATCGAGGAGCGGATGGCGGACCGCAAGGGCCACTTCATGCCCACCGCGCTGCTCGACTCGCAGTTCGCGACGCTGCAGCCGCTCCAGGCCGACGAGGCCGGTGTGAGCGTCGACGTGTCCGGCACCCCTGAGGAAATCACCCAGCGAGCCGTCGCCGCGCTGCGTCGGCTCGATACCTAAGGACCATCACCGTGACCAGTCTCAGCGTCGAGATGCTGGCAGCGGACGCCGCCGAACCGATCACCTCGGCAGGCAACGCTCAGCTGGGCATCGCCGTCCTGGCGGGCATCGCCGTCATCGTTCTCCTCATCACCAAGCTCAAGATGCACGCGTTCCTGGCGCTGACCATCGGTTCGCTGGCGCTCGGCTCCTTCGCGGGGGCCGCTCCGGCCGACACGATTCTCAGCTTCACCGCGGGCCTCGGCTCCACCGTGGCGGGCGTGGGCGTCCTGATCGCGCTCGGCGCGATCCTCGGCAAGCTGCTCGCCGACTCCGGCGGGGCCGACCAGGTCGTCGACACCATCCTGGCGAAGGCGAGCGGCCGGGCCATGCCCTGGGCGATGGTCCTGATCGCCTCGATCATCGGGCTGCCGCTGTTCTTCGAGGTCGGGATCGTGCTGATGATCCCGGTCGTGCTGCTCGTCGCCAAGCGCGGCAACTACTCCCTGATGCGCATCGGCATCCCCGCGCTCGCCGGGCTCTCCGTGATGCACGGACTGATCCCGCCGCACCCCGGCCCGCTGGTCGCGATCGACGCCCTGGACGCCAACCTCGGTGTGACGCTGGCGCTCGGCGTGCTGGTCGCCATCCCGACGGTGATCATCGCCGGTCCGGTGTTCTCCCGCTACGCCGCTCGCTGGGTGGACATCAAGCCGCCGGAGAACATGATCCCGCAGCGCCCGTCCGAGGATCTGGACCGTCGCCCGAGCTTCCGCGCGACCCTGGCGACCATCCTGCTGCCGGTCGTCCTGATGCTGCTGAACGCGCTCGTCGAGATCGTGGTCGACAACCCCGAGAACGGTCTCCAGAAGGTCACCGCGGTCATCGGCTCGCCGCTGATAGCCCTGCTCGCGGCCGTCCTGGTCGGGATGTTCACGCTCGGCCGGGCCGCCGGGTTCACCAAGGACCGGCTCGCCGGCACCGTGGAGAAGTCCCTCGCCCCGATCGCCGGGATCCTGCTCATCGTCGGCGCGGGCGGCGGCTTCAAGCAGACGCTGATCGACGCCGGGGTGGGCCAGATGATCCTGGAGTTCTCCGAGAACTGGTCGATCCCCGCCCTGCTGCTGGGCTGGCTGATCGCCGTCGCGATCCGCCTCGCCACCGGCTCGGCCACCGTCGCCACCATCTCGGCCGCCGGTCTGGTGGCCCCGCTGGCCGCCGACATGTCGACCTCGCACGCGGCCCTGCTGGTGCTGGCCGTCGGCGCCGGTTCGCTCTTCTTCAGCCATGTGAACGACGCCGGGTTCTGGCTGGTGAAGGAGTACTTCGGCATGGACGTCGGCCAGACGGTGAAGACCTGGTCCGTGATGGAGACGATCATCTCCGTGGTGGCCATGGCCTTCATCCTGCTGCTGTCGCTGTTGCTGTAGCCCCTCTCCCGTACGGCGATGACAGGCGCCCGCCCCGGTACGTCACCGGGGCGGGCGTTTCGCGTACGTACGCGGGGTCAGCGGCGGGCCGACTCGCTCTCGGCCGCCTTCTCCAGCTGGAACGCCTCGTTGCCGAGGCCGATCCGGGCGTGCACCTCGGGCTTGACCGAGCGCAGCACCGCCCCGTACACCAGGCCGCCGGCGAGCGCGAGGATGATCACGCCGGGCAGGAGCCAGTTGAGGGCCGAGCCGGGACCGGAGCCGACGAGGACGTCGAAGTCGCGGACGGTGAAGACGGCGATCGCCAGGAGCGCGAGTCCGGCGAGGGCCGAGGCGACCAGACGCGGGGCCTGCGCGCGGCCCGCGCCGCGCCTGACGAAGAAGGCGATGACGGCGAAGGAGGCGGCGGCCATCAGGAGGATGACGCCGAGCGCGCCGACGTTGCCCATCCAGGTGAACAGCCGCAGGACCGGGGCGGTGGGGTCGCCGACGGGGTTGTCGTCGGTGAACGCGAACGCCGCGATGATCACCACGGAGACGGCGCTCTGGAGCAGCGAGCCGGTGCCGGGAGCGCCGCTCGCCCGGTTGGTGCGGCCGAAGCGGGCGGGCAGCAGGCCCTCCCGCCCCATGGCGAACGCGTACCGGGCCACCACGTTGTGGAAGCTGAGGAGCGCCGCGAACATCCCGGTGACGAAGAGGATGTGCAGGACGTCGGTGAAGGTGGAGCCGAGCCGCTCCTCGGTGAGGCCGAACAGCATGCCGGGGCCCTCCTTGAGGGAGGTGTCGGCGATGGAACCGGGTCCGGCGGCGACGGTCAGGGCCCAGGAGCTGATGGCCAGGAACAGCGCGGCGTAGCCGACCGCGAGGAACATCACCCGGGACACCACGATCTGCGGGCGGCTGGTCTCCTCCGCGTACACCGGGGCCTGCTCGAAGCCGACGAACGCGGCGATGCAGAAGCAGAGCGCGGTGCCGAGCCCGGCGCCGGTGAGGGTCTCGGGGTTGAAGGCGTGCAGCGACAGGCCCTCGGGGCCGGGCTTGCTCACGGCGGCGATGTCGAAGATCACGACGAGGGCGCACTCGATGACCAGCAGGACGCCGAGCACCTTGGCGTTGAGGTCGATCTTCAGCCAGCCGAGGACGCCGACGAGGGCCGCCGCGAACAGGGCCGGTATCCACCAGGCCAGCTCGATGTCGAGGTAGGTGGCGAAGATGCCGGAGACCTCGAAGCCGAGGATCCCGTAGATGCCGACCTGCATCGCGCTGTACGCCACCAGCGCCACGAGCGAGGCGCCGGCGCCGGCGGTCGGGCCGAGCCCGCGGGCGATGTAGGCGTAGAACGCCCCGGCGTTGTGGACGTGCCGGCTCATCTCCGCGTAACCGACGCTGAACAGCATCAGGACGATGCCCAGGATGATGTAGAGCAGTGGCTGGCCGACGATGCCCATCACGCCGAAGACCGTGGGCATCACGCCGGCGACCACCATCAGGGGGGCGCTGGCCGCGACCACCGACAGCAGGAGGCCGGGGGTGCCGAGCCGGTTCGCGCGCAGGGCGCGTTCCTCACCCTTGTAGGTGTTGATCCCGCCGGTATCGGCCGTTCCCCTCGTGGTGCCGGTCTCACTGGAAAATGAACTGCCGGTCGACATGGCGGGGTTGGTCCCTTCTTGGTGAGCGTGGTGAGCGGGGTGGGGTGGTGTCCTTCGTGCTGCTCTTCGTGCTTTACGGGGTGCCGAGCGCGTAGGTGCGCGCGGCGGTGAACGCGGCGTGGGGTTCCCGGCCGGAGTAGGACCAAGGCGCGGCGGTGGCGTACGGGCCGATCCGGTGGAAGAGCGCGGCGGCCTCGGCGGGCCGGCCCTCGCAGACCTTGGCATGCGCCAGGAAGTTCAGGTCGAGGCGGTGACGCGGGTGGTCGTCGCGCTCCCATTCCAGCCACCAGTCGAAGGCGGCCTTCATCACCTGGCGCGCCCGGCGTCCGGACCAGTGCTCGGAGAGCGCCGGGTCGTCGGGCTCGATGCCGGCGGCGGCCAGGACGCGGTAGCGCTCGGCGTGGGCGATGACCGGGAGCACGGCCAGCGGGGAGTCGGCGGGGGCCAGTTCGGCGGCCCAGGCGGCGAAGTCGTACACCTCGTGGAGCGGGTCGTGGCCGCTCTCGGGGTTGCTCTCGGCCAGCAACGCGGTCATCACGTGGTGGGCGTGGTGGTGGTCGGGGTGGCGGGAGCGCACCTCCTCGAAGAGCCTGCCGGTCTCGTCCGTGCCGTCGTCGCGCCCCCGGTCCAGGAGGAGCAGCGCGAGCCAGGGAGTGGGGTCGTCGGGGGTGAGGCGGGCGGCGGCCAGGCAGGCTTCCCGGGCGCGGGCGGCGTCGTTCGCCCTGGCCTTGGGCCGCAGCGCGCGGGAGACCCGGGCGCAGGCGAGAAGGGTGGCGGCGTCGGCGCTCTCGGGTTCGACGAGCAGCCAGTCACCGGCCCAGTCCACGGCGGACGAGGTCTCGGCGAGGGCCAGCAGGCGATGGGCGCGGCGGTCCCAGTCCCGTCCGGTGTCCACCAGCAGGGTGCGCGCCTCCGACCATCTTCCCTGGGTGAACCGGCCGCGTGCGGCGATGAGTTCGTCGTCGTCGAGGGCCGGGTCGAAGACGTGGTCCGAGCGGCTGCCCCGACGACGGGAGCGGCCCAGGGGCGGCGGAGGCGGGGGCATGCCGCGGGCTTCTTTCGATGCGGTGTGCGAGCAGATGATCGCGCACAGCAAAGCGGTAGGCCATGGTCCACGTCAAGGGGCGTTGCCCGCCAACTACTTCGACGTGCCGGCCAGTTGGCTTGATCCGGTCGAACCGTCGGAGGTATCGGCGCAGCGTGCGGGTGGGGTGGGTGGGGCGGGGGTGACGCCTGACACACTGCGTGTATGGAGCCTCGTGAACCCCTCGCCCCCTTCCTCCTCGCCTTTCCCGGGCCGCTGCGGGACCGGTTGGTGGCGGCGGTCCTCTCCGGCGAGAAGGTGTCCACCACCGGGCTGCTGTGCGAGTACGAGCTGGAGCAGGAGGAGTTGCCTCCGGTGGGCGAACGCTCCGCGCTGATCGACTCGGACGGCCGGGAGGTCGCGGTGGTCGAGGTGACGGACGTACGGGTGCTGCCGCTGGGGGCTGTCGATCTGCGGCACGCCTTGGACGAGGGTGAGGGGTACACCTCGGTGGCCGAGTGGCGGGCGGGGCACGAACGGTTCTGGCACAGCGAGGAGATGCGGGAGGCGTTGGGGGATCCGTCGTTCACGGTGGACGACGGGACGATGATTGTGGCGGAGCGGTTTCGGGTGGTCGAGCGCATGAGGTGACCGGGCGGTGGGGCGTCCCGGGCTCGGGCGTCCGCGGGGTGCGGGCGGGCCTTCGGCCGGGTGACCGTCGGGGGCTCCGCCCCGGACCCCGCTCCTCGATCGCCGGAGGGGCTTGATTCGCGGGCCCGGTCCGCGGTGATCGGGGAGGGCTTGATGCACCGGTGCTCCGCGCCGAAACCCTCTCCTCGATCGCCGGAGGGGCTTGGAATGCCCGATGTGCGGGGGCGTCTACAGTGCCTGTGCCGCCGCTCGGCCCGCCGCCCGGCCCGAGAAGATGCAGCCGCCCAGGAACGTGCCCTCCAGGGAGCGGTAGCCGTGGACTCCGCCGCCGCCGAATCCCGCCGCCTCGCCCGCCGCGTACAGGCCCGGGAGCGGGGTGCCCTCCGCGGTCAGGACGCGGGAGGACAGGTCCGTCTCCAGGCCGCCCAGGGACTTGCGGGTGAGGATGTTGAGGCGGACGGCGATCAGCGGCCCCGCCGCCGGGTCCAGGATGCGGTGCGGCTTCGCGGTGCGGATCAGGCGGTCGCCGAGGTAGGCGCGGGCCCCGTGGATCGCGGTGACCTGGAGGTCCTTGGTGAACGGGTTGGCGATCTCGCGGTCACGGGCGGTGATCTCGCGGCGCAGCTCGGCCGCGTCGATCAGGCCGTCGCCCGTCACCGCGTTCATGCCCCGGACGAGTGCGTCGAGATCCTTCTCCACGACGAAGTCGGCGCCGTGGTCCATGAACGCCTTCACCGGTGCGGGCACGTCCGCGCGGGCCCGGCCGATCACGCCGCGGATGGACTTGCCGGTCAGGTCCGGGTTCTGCTCGGATCCGGAGAGCGCGAACTCCTTGCCGATGATGCGCTGGTTGAGCACGAACCAGGTGTAGCCGTGGCCGGAGCCCATGATGTGTTCGAGGGTGCCCAGCGTGTCGAAACCGGGGAAGAGCGGGACCGGCAGCCGCTTGCCGCGCGCGTCCAGCCAGAGGGACGAGGGGCCGGGCAGGATGCGGATGGCGTGCTGGGACCAGATCGGGTTCCAGTTCTCGATGCCCTCGGTGTAGTGCCACATCCGGTCGCGGTTGATGTGGTGCGCGCCCGCCTTCTCGGCGATGCCGAGCATCAGGCCGTCGACGTGGGCGGGGACGCCGGAGAGCATCCTCTCGGGCGGGGTGCCGAGCCGTTCGGGCCACTGGGCGCGGACCAGGTCGTGGTTGCCGCCGATGCCCCCGGAGGTGACGATCACCGCCTGGGCCTTCAGCTCGAAGGTGTCGGTGGCCTCCCGGCTGCTCGCGGTGCCGCGCTCGGCCGCGCTGGGCTCCAGGATCTCGCCGGTGACCGTGTCGAGCGCCCCTGCGGTACGGGCGAGGCCGGTGACCCGGTGGCGGAACCGCAGCTGGACGAGCCCCTTGGCGACGCCCTCGCGGACCCGCCGCTCGAAGGGGGCGACGACGCCGGGGCCGGTGCCCCAGGTGATGTGGAAGCGGGGCACGGAGTTGCCGTGGCCGGTCGCGTCGTATCCGCCGCGTTCCGCCCAGCCGACGACGGGGAAGATCCGCAGCCCCTGCTGGTGCAGCCAGGACCGCTTCTCCCCGGCGGCGAAGTCGACGTACGCCTCGGCCCACCTGCGCGGCCAGCGGTCCTCCTCCTCGCGGTCGAAGCCCGCCGTACCGAACCAGTCCTGGAGAGCCAGTTCCCGGCTGTCCTTGATCCGCAGCCGGCGCTGTTCGGGCGAGTCGACGAAGAAGAGGCCGCCGAAGGACCAGTGCGCCTGGCCGCCGATGGACTGCTCGGGCTCCTGGTCGAGAACGATCACGGAACGGCCGGCGTCGACCAGTTCGGCGGTGGCCACGAGCCCCGCGAGTCCTGCCCCGATCACGATCACATCAGCGTCGTACGCCATGGGTTCCATCCTGTCGGGGAGGGGCAGCCGGGAGACAAGTTACCCGTGCGTCAGATCTTGGGTACCCGCCGCTGTCACGTCAACCGTCCGGGTGCTGTTGGATGAATCGCATGACGCCCTCTGACGAGATCCTGGACATCGTCGATGAGAACTACGAGGTCATCGGGCAGGCCCCGCGCGGCGAGGCGACCGCGCGCGGGCTGCGGCACCGCTGCGTGTTCATCGAGGCGCGCGACGCGGAGGGGAGGATCTTCGTCCACCGGCGTACGCCCACGAAGCTGGTCTTCCCCTCGCATTACGACATGTTCGTCGGCGGGGTCGTGGGGGCGGGCGAGTCGTACGACGAGGCGGCGCTGCGCGAGGCGGAGGAGGAGCTGGGGGTCTCGGGGCTGCCGCGGCCCGAGCCGCTGTTCCGGTTCCTCTACGCCGACGGGAAGCACACCTGGTGGTCGGCCGTCTATCAGGTGCGGTGCGAGCTGCCGGTCTCCCCGCAGGTGGAGGAGGTCGCCTGGCACACGTTCCTGGACGACGCGGAGCTGGAGCGGCGGCTCGGTGAGTGGCCCTGGGTGCCCGACGGGCTTGAGGGGTACCGGCGGCTGCGGGAGTTCCGGTCCGCGTGATCCGGCCTCCGCGACAGGACACCCCCTAGGGTGCCCGTGTGAACAAGATCGCGCAGAGCGTACGGCTGTGGTTCGCGCCGCAGCGGATCCGGGAGGAGGGGGACACCCCCGACTACCGGTTCTCGCTGGCCAACGAGCGGACGTTCCTCGCCTGGATCCGGACGGCTCTGGCCCTGATCGGCGGGGGTTTCGCCGTCGACCAGTTCCTGCCGGAGCTGGTGTGGGGCGTCCGGGCCGGGCTCGCCCTCGGGCTGCTGGCCGCCGGGGTGCTCTGCGCGCTGCGGGCGGTCAACCACTGGGTGCGGTGCGAGCGGGCGATGCGGCGGGGGGATGACCTGCCGGTGTCCCGGTTCCCGACCCTGCTGAGTCTGGTGGTCGCCGTCGTCGCCGTGGCGATGGTGGTGGTGGTCCTCTTCGGCTGGGAGGGCGTGTGACGGCGGCGACGGACCGGGACCCCGGGCTGCAGCCGGAGCGGACGCGGCTGGCCTGGCGGCGCACGACCCTGTCCGCCACGGTCGTCGCGCTGCTCGCGGTGCGGCAGGCGCTGCACGGCGGGGTGACGCCGGCCGGGCTGGTCGCGGTGGCGCTGAGCGCGCTGGCCTGGGTGGGGTTCCTGCTGGTGGCCCACCGCCGGATGCTGCGGCTGGAGGCGGCACGGCCCGAGCCACTCCCGCCGCGCGGGGCGCTGGCAGCGGCGCTGTGCACGGTGGCGCTGGCGGTGTTCGCGGCGGCGATGCTGTTCTGAGCCCGAGCGGCCGGGGCGGACGCCTCCCCGCCCCGGTCACCTCCCCCGCCTCCCCGCCCGGTCACCTCGCCCGCCCCGGCCGCCTCACCGTCCCGGACGCCTCACCCGTCCCAGTCCACCGTCACCACGATCTTGCCGCGGGTCCGCCCCTCCTGGTTGAGCCGGTACGCCTCGGCGGCCTGTTCCAGCGGGAACACCCGGTCCACGTGGACGGTGACGATGCCCCGCTCGGCCAGCTCGGCGACCTGGGCCAGGTCGTCCGCGTCGGGGCGCACGAAGGCGTAGCGGCCGCCGTAGGAGAAGACCTCGTCGTCCGCGATGGAGGCGAGCCGGCCGCCCGGGGCGAGGGTGTCGGCCGAGGCCCTCAGGGCGTCGCCGCCCACCGTGTCGAAGGAGGCGTCGAAGCCGCCCGGGACCAGTTCCCGCAACCGTTCGACGAGGCCCTCGCCGTACTCCACCGGCTCCGCGCCCAGACTGCGCAGGTGCTCGTGGTTGCGGGGGCTCGCGGTGCCGACGACCCGGCAGCCGGTGTGCCGGGCGATCTGGACGGCGAGCGACCCGACGCCGCCGGCCGCCGCGTGGACCAGGACGGTGTCGCCCTCGCGGATCTTCAGGGTGCGGTGCAGCACCTGGTACGCGGTCAGCCCGGCCAGCGGCAGGCCCGCCGCCTCCTCGAAGCTCAGGCTCAGGGGCTTGCGGGCGAGGGTGCGCACAGGGGCGGCGACGTACTCGGCGAACGTGCCCCGGGAGAGGAAGTCCTCGCGTACGTAGCCGATGACCTCGTCGCCCACTCCGAACTCGTCCACGGCGACGCCCGGTTGCACGACGACCCCGGAGACGTCCCAGCCGGGGATCACCGGGAAGACGGCTTCGAGGGCCCCTTGGAGGTAGCCCTCACGGGCCTTCCAGTCGACCGGGTTGACGGCGGCGGCCCGTACCTTCACCAGGACGCTGTCGGGGCCGACCCTGGGGTCGGGCCGCTCGCCGTACTCCATGACGTCGGCGGAGCCGTACGCGCTGTAGCTGATCGCCTTCATTCCTCGACCTTCCGTGCAGGTCAGGGTTGCCGCAACTCAGGCGGTACGGCCGTGGGGCCGCCCCTCACCAGCGCGGGACCGCCGGCGTCGTCCAGCCCGGGTCGGCGGCGCGCATCGCCGCCGCGTCGTCGCGCTCGCGGTAGGTCCCGTCGTCCTCCAGCCAGCGCCGGTGCAGGGCGGCGAGGCGGTCGCGGTCCAGCTCGACGCCGAGGCCGGGAGCGTCGGACACCGTCAGCCGGCCACCGGTGAAGGTGTGGCGCTCGGTGATGACGTCCTCGGTCTGCCAGGGGTAGTGGCTGTCGCAGGCGTGACCGAGATCCGGCACGGTGGCGGCGACCTGGGTCATCGCGGCGAGGCTGATGCCGAGGTGGGTGTTGGAGTGCATGGAGAGTCCGACGCCGAACGTACGGCAGATGCCCGCCAGTTCCCGGGTCCGGTGCAGTCCGCCCCAGTAGTGGTGGTCGCTCAGGACGATCTGGACGGCGTCGCGGGCGAAGGCCTCGGGGACCTCGGCGAGGGTGGTGACGCACATGTTGGTGGCGAGCGGGACGTCCGTGCCCGCCGAGACGGCGGCCATGCCCTCGGTGCCGCTGGTGGGGTCCTCCAGGTATTCGAGGACGTCCTTCAGCCGGCCGGCGACGTACAGCGAGGTGGGGACGGACCAGGCGCCGTTCGGGTCCAGGCGCAGCGGGCGGCCCGGGAAGGCCTCGGCCAGGGCGCGGATCGCGGCGATCTCCCGGTCGGGCTCGAAGACGCCGCCCTTGAGCTTGAAGGAGCCGAAGCCGTAGGCGCCGGCGAAGCGGCGCGCCTGGGCGACGACGCCGGCCGGGTCGAGCGCCGCGCCCCAGTCGTCGTGCTCGCCGGGAACCGGGTGGGCGGCCCAGCGGTAGAAGAGGTACGCGCTGTACTCGACGGCGTCGCGGACCTTGCCGCCCAGCAACGCGTGCACCGGCAGGCCCAGTGTCCTGCCGAGGGCGTCCAGGCAGGCCACCTCGAAGGCGGAGGCGACCGAGAGCCGGATCTTCTCGGCGTTCCTGACCCCTCGCAGCCCCCCGGCGTCGACCCGGTCGTCGACCCGGTCGTCGACCCGGCGGTCGGCCCGGTCGTCGGCCGCGCGCGATGCGCCGCACGCCTCTTCGGCCGACGCGAACAGCCCGTTCAGATCGGTGACCGCCCGGCCGGGGAGCACCTCGGCCAGGGACCGCGCGGGCTCCAGGTAGGCGCCGTCGCCGTACGTCTCTCCCACGCCGGTCGCTCCGCCGCGGGTGACGACCTCCACGATGAGGCGCGGGGTGTACGGCTGGTGGACGCCCTGCGTGTTCAGCAGGGGCGGATCGGCCACGAGGATCGGAGTGAGCCGGACGTCTTCGATCAGCAGAGCTGTATCCATACATGAACTCTATTCAGGGATGCGTTTCCCCACCAGGGTCGGGACCCGCTTCCCGCCCGCCGGTTCCGGAGAGGCACTGGACGACATACCGACTGGTCGGCATCATGGTTCCCGATCGTCCCGTCGCCTCGTTCCGCCGCCCGGAGGTACGCACCATGAGCCCAGTCCCCCCACCAGGTCTCGACCCGGAGTCGCTGCGTGGCCATCTCGACCGCGAGCGTCCGGGGCTGGTGAGCGGACCCCTCGAAGCGCGGCTCATCGAGGGCGGCCGCTCGAACCTCACGTACGTCGTCGGCGACGGGACCGGGCAGTGGGTGGTGCGCAGACCTCCGCTCGGCCATGTGCTGGCCACCGCGCACGACATGACGCGCGAGCACCGCGTGATCAGCGGACTGCATCCCACCGCCGTCCCGGTGCCGGAGCCGCTGCTGCTCTGCGAGGACGACACGGTGATCGGCGCGCCGTTCTACGTGATGGAGTACGTCGAGGGCACCCCGTACCGCACCGCTGAGCAGCTTGCCCCGCTGGGCCCCGAGCGCACCCGGGCGGCGGTTCTCGGGCTCGTCGACACCCTGGTCGACCTGCACGCCGTGGACCCGGAGGCGGTGGGGCTCGGGGACTTCGGACGCCCCGACGGCTTCCTGGACCGGCAGTTGCGGCGCTGGGGCAAGCAGCTGGACGCCTCCCGCAACCGTGACCTGGCGGGCATCGACGAGCTGCACGCCGCCCTCGGCCGCGCGCTGCCCTCCTCCCCCGCGCCCACCGTCGTCCACGGCGACTACCGCCTGGACAACGTGCTGCTGGGCTCCGACGACCGGATCAAGGCCGTCCTGGACTGGGAGATGTCCACGCTCGGCGATCCGCTGACCGACCTCGGGCTGCTCGTGATGTACAGCTCCGACCTCGGGCTGCCGAAGTCGCCCGTCTCCACCACCAGCGGGGCCCCCGGGCACCCGTCCCCCGCCGAGCTGATCGAGCGCTACGCGGCCCGCTCGGGCCGGGACACCTCCGCCATCTCCTGGTACACCGCGTTCGCGTGGTTCAAGCTCGCCGTGATCCTGGAGGGCATCCACTACCGCTACACCCTCGGCCAGACCGTCGGCGCGGGTTTCGACCGGATCGGCGATCTGGTCCCCGTCTTCATCGCGCACGGCCTCACCACCCTCCAGGAAGGCTGAACCCCCATGGACTTCGCATTCGACGCCCGTACCGAGGAGCTGCGGAGCAGGCTGCTCGCGTTCATGGACGAGCACGTGTATCCGGCGGAGCAGGTCGCCGACGAGCAGCGGGCGCGGCTCGCCTCGCCGTGGGACACCCCGGCGGTGGTCGGGGAGCTGAAGGCCGAGGCCAAGCGGCAGGGGCTGTGGAACCTCTTCCTGCCCGACGCGGAGTACGGGGCCGGGCTGACGAATCTCCAGTACGCCCCGCTCGCGGAGATCACCGGCCGCTCCCCGCACCTCGCGCCGACCGCGACGAACTGCGCGGCCCCGGACACCGGGAACATGGAGGTGCTGTTCCAGTTCGCCACCGACGAGCAGAAGAAGCAGTGGCTGGAGCCGCTGCTCGCCGGGGAGATCCGCTCCGCGTTCGCGATGACGGAGCCGGACGTGGCGTCCTCGGACGCGACGAACATCGAGACGCGGATGATCCGGGACGGAGGGGGCACCTCCCGCTCGAGCGGAGCCGAGAGTGGGGGAAACTACGTCATCAACGGGCGGAAGTGGTACATCTCCGGGGCGATGAACCCGGACTGCGCGGTCTTCATCGTGATGGGCAAGACCGACCCGGACGGCGAGGACATCCGCCGCCAGCAGTCGATGATCCTGGTTCCCCGCGACACCCCGGGCGTCGAGGTGCGGCGCGCGATGCAGGTGTACGGGTACGAGGACCACTCGCACGGCGGCCACGCCGAGGTGGTCTTCCATGACGTACGGGTGCCCGCGGCGAACCTGATCGGCGAGGAGGGCGGCGGTTTCGCCATCGCGCAGGCGCGGCTGGGGCCGGGCCGGATCCACCACTGCATGCGGCTGATCGGGATGGCGGAGCGGGCCATCGAGCTGATGTGCCGGCGGGCGGTGGCGCGTACGGCGTTCGGCAAGCCGCTGGCCGCGCAGGGCGTCGTGCAGAACTGGATCGCGGACGCCCGGGTCACGGTGGAGCAGTTGCGGCTGCTGGTGCTGAAGACGGCCTGGCTGATGGACACCGTGGGCAACAAGGGCGCGCACACCGAGATCCAGGCCATCAAGATCGCCACCCCGCGCGCGGTGGTGGACATCCTGGACTCCGCGGTGCAGCTGTACGGCGCGGGCGGGGTGAGCCAGGACTTCCCGCTGGCGGAGCTGTGGGCCTCGGCGCGGACGCTGCGGCTGGCGGACGGTCCGGACGAGGTGCACCAGCGGTCGCTGGCCCGGCGGGAGATCAAGCGGTACGTGTGACGGACGGCGGTGCGGCCCCCTCCCGAGGTGCTCTTCGGGAGGGGGCCGCGGCCGTACACGTACACGTACTCGTGCGACAGGGCTCAGAAGGTGAGCTTCCAGCTGTCGATGTAGCCGGTGTCCTGCCGGGCGACGTCCTGGACGCGGAGCTTCCAGGAGCCGTTGGCCACCTCACCGGAGGCGTTGACCGTGTACGTCGTGATGACGTTGTCGGCCGAGTCGCCGCTGCTGGAGTTCTTCAGCCGGTAGGCGCTGCCGTCCGGTGCGAGCAGATCGACGACCAGGTCGCCGCGGTAGGTGTGCTTGATGTCGACGCCGACCTGAAGTGCGGTCGGGGCGTTGCCCGCTCGTCCGGTGACCGCGATCGGCGAGGTGACCGCCGCTCCGGCGTCCGGGATGGCCACGTCGGCGGTGTTACTGAACACGCCCTCGCCGGTGGGCGGTTCGCCGGTGCCGGAGGACAGGGTCCAGATGGCGTGGGCGGCGGCGTCGCTGTTGCGGTCCAGGGCGGTGTCGTTGATGTTGCTCAGGTTGTCGCAGGACGAGTGGTAGCAGCGGTCGAAGGCCTGGCCCGCGGTGCCGCCCCACTTCTGCGCCTGGGCGGCGGACTTGGTGTAGCCCGCGCCGGTGAAGAGTCCGCCGACGGGGACGCCGACGTTCTTGAACGGGGCGTGGTCGGAGCGGCCGTCGCCCTCGGTCTCGATCTCGGTGGGGATGTTCAGGCCCGCGAAGTAGTCCTTGAAGGTCTTCTCGATGACCGGGTCGTCGTCGTAGACGAAGTAGCCGGCGTTGGGCGAGCCGATCATGTCGAAGTTGAGATAGCCGGAGAGCTTGGAGCGCTCGGCGGACGGCAGGTTGTTGACGTAGTACTTCGAGCCGATCAGGCCCAGCTCCTCCGCGCCCCACCAGGCGAACCGCAGGTGCTTGTCGGGCTGGTACCCGGCGCGGGAGACGGCGAGCGCGGTCTCCAGCACGGCGGCCGAGCCGGAGCCGTTGTCGTTGATGCCGGCGCCGGAGGAGACCGAGTCGAGGTGGGCCCCGGCCATCAGGACCTTGTTCGGGTCGCCGCCGGGCCAGTCGGCTATCAGGTTGTAGCCGGTGGCTCCGTTGGAGGTGAACTGCTGGAGCGTGGTGGTGTATCCGGCCGCGTCGAGCTTGGCCTTCACGTAGTCGACGGACGCCTTGTAGCCGGGGCGGCCGTGGGCGCGGTTGCCGCCGTTGCCGGCGGCGATCGTCGAGAGCTGGGAGAGGTGGGCCTTGACGTTGGCCACGGGGATGTCGGGGGCGGCTGCGGCGGCTGCCTCCGGCGTCGGCGCTCCGGCGGCCTGCGCGCTGGGCGCGGCGGTCGCGAGAAGGGCCGCGAGGGCGACGGCGGCGACGGCCGCCGGGGATCTGCGCAGGGTGAAGCGGTTCGGTCTCATTCACGGGCTCCGGATTCCGTTGGGGACTGACGGAACGTGCGGGGGGTACCCGGCCGCGCGGTGCCCGGCCGGGTCCTGGAGCTGGCTGTGCGCGATGCGTGACCGATGCTCAAGGAAATGACAGTGCTCCGTCAAGAGCGGAAACCGGACAGGTCCGTTCTATTAACGAACGGACTTTCGACCGTGAACGCTGAAACCTCCGGAGGAGGCCGGACATACCTCATACATCCAGACTCGCCCCGTCGTGCGGAGCGGGCCACTTGATCGCTCCGCCGGGCAGACCCCGCCTACGGGCGCAGGGCCCGCAGCAGCAGGTCCGCGAGGTGGTCGGCGACCTCCTGGCGGCTGAGCGGACCGTCCGGGCGGTACCAGGTGGAGAGGTGGTGGACCGAGCCGAAGTGGTAGTCGACGACCAGGTCGGCGGGGGTGGCCGAGGAGAACACGCCGCTGTTCTGCCCCTCCTCGATCAGCGCCCGGAAGCGCTCGTGGTAGCGGCGGCGCTCGACGCGTACCTGCTTGTTCTTCTCGGGGCTCAGGTGGTGCATGGAGCGGAAGAAGATCGCCGCGTCGTCGAGGTTGTCGATGGTCGTGACCACCACGTCGGCCGCCGCGTCGCGCAGCCGCTGCTCGATGGGGGCCTCGGCGTCCGCGAAGGCGTCCAGGCGCTCCTGCTGGAGCCGCAGCACCCGGGCGTAGACCTCCTGGAGCAGGTCCTCCTTGGAGCCGAAGTAGTGGTAGAGCGCGCCCTTGGTGACGCCCGCCGCCTCGACGATCTCCTGGACCGAGGTGCGGTCGTACCCGCGCTCGGCGAAGAGCCGGGTGGCGGCGGCCAGCAGCCGTTGGGGGACGGGAGTGCCGTTCTGGTCCGTCGCCTTGGCCATGAGCCGCCACCTTCCTTTCGTGCCGTGCGTACGCTGTGTCGACGCGGTTCTAACGGGGTGAACGCAGTTCCCGCCTGAGGATCTTCCCACTCGCCGTCTTCGGCAGCTCGGTCAGGATCTCCACCTCGCGCGGATACTTGTACGCGGCGAGCCGTTCCTTGCAGTACGCGCCCAGCTCGCCGGGCTCCACCGAGGCCCCCGGACGCAGACTCACGTACGCCCGGACCGTCTCGCCCCGGTAGGCGTCGGGCACGCCCACGACGGCCGCCTCGCGCACCGCGGGGTGGGTGTAGAGGACATCCTCCACCTCGCGGGGCCACACCTTGAACCCGGAGGCGTTGATCATGTCCTTCTTGCGGTCGACGACGTACAGCCAGCCCGCCGCGTCCATGAACCCGATGTCACCGGTGCGCAGCTCGCCGTCCGGGAAGGCGGCGGCGGTGGCCTCGGGGAGGTTCCAGTAGCCGGAGACGACCTGGGGGCCGCGCACCGCGATCTCGCCCTGCTCCCCGAAGGGCACCTCCCGCCCCTCCTCGTCGAGGATCCGTACGACGGTGTCGGGCCCGGGGACGCCGACCGAGAGCGTGCCCGAGACCGGATCCACGGGGGCCTCGCGCTCGGGCGGGACGGAGGCGCAGGGGGCGGTGCACTCGGTGAGCCCGTAGCCGTTGCGGATGTACGGGCCGAAGCCCGCGCGGAACTTCTCCACGAGCGCGGGCGGCAGGGGCGCGCCGCCGGAGGAGATCACCCGGAACGAGGCGAAGTGGTCCGGGGTGACGTCCGGGTGCGCGGCCAGGGCCATGAAGGCGGTCGACGGGCCGACGGTGTAGGCGGGCCGGTGGGTGGCGAAGGCCTCCAGGACGACGCCCGCCTCGAAGCGGTGGGCGAGGACGAGGGTGCCCGCGTTGGCGACGCAGGCGGAGAGCTGGCAGACCATGCCGGTGATGTGGAAGAGCGGGGCGAGCGCGAAGTAGGCGGAGCCCTCGGGGATCGGGTGGCCGGTGCGCTGGCGTTCGGCGTTGACCATGATGTTGCCGTGGGCGTTCATCGCGCCCTTGGGGGTGCCGCTGGTGCCGGAGGTGTAGCTGATCAGCGCGGTGTCGGCGGCGGTCAGCTCCCGGTCCGCCGGGGCCGGGTTCCCGGCGCGGGCGGCCGTCAGCAGGTCGTCCGCGAGGTCGTCGGGGCCGGGGGCGGGAAGCCGCTCGAAGCCGAGGACGCGCGGGTCGTTCACGCTCTGGAGGTCCAGCTCGCAGGCGGTGAGCGCGATACGGAGGTCCGGGGCGGCCGCCGCGGTGTCCCGCAGATACGCCTCCCACGCCCGGTCCGAGCAGATCAGCGCGGTGACCCCGGCGTCGGCGAGGACGTGGCCGACCTCGCCGGACTTGTACATCGGGTTGAGCGGAACGACGGTCGCGCCCGCCTTCCACGCGCCGAGCAGCGCGAGGGCGAAGTGCGGGCTGTTCTGGAGCATGATCGCGACCCGGTCGCCGCGGCGCAGCCCCCGGGCGGCGAGGTGCCCGGCCACCGAGTCGGACAGCTCGTCGGTCTCGCGGTAGCTCAGCCGCCCGTCGAAGTAGGCCAGGGCCGTACGGTCCGGGGCCCGGTCCACGGCCGCCCGCCAGGCGTGGGGCACGGTCGGGGCCGGGGTGACGGGGGCGCGCTGGGCCTCGCTGAGGAGGGCGAGCCAGGGCCGGGCGGCGTAGATCGAGCCGGCGGCGGTCGTGTCGCTCATGCTTCGCTCGCCTCCTCCCACTGCCGCTGGAGCCGGTTCATCCCGCGCATCCACCGGTCGGGATCGGCGGCGCGGGCCTGGTAGTAGCCCGCCACCTCGGGGTGCGGCAGGACCAGGAACCGGTCGGCCTCCATCGCCTCGAACAGGGCGTCGGCGACGGCGTCCGGCTCGATGGCGCCGGGCGCGAGGACCAGCTCGCCGGCCGAACCGGCGGCGGTGAGCATGTCGGTGCGCACGCCCTGCGGGCAGATCGCGTGGACCTTGATCCCCCGGTGGCGGTAGGTGAGCGAGAGCCACTCGGCGAAGGCGACCGCCCCGTGCTTGGTGACGCTGTACGGGGCCGCGCCGATCATCGTCAGCAGCCCGGCGGCGGACGCGGTGGTGACGAACCGGCCGCCGCCGCGCTCCAGCCAGTCCGGCAGGAGGGCCCTGGCCGCGCGGACATGGGCCATCACGTTGACGTCCCAGGCGGCGGCCCAGACCTCCTCGTCGGCGAACACGTCTCCGGGCGAGGCGAGACCCGCGTTGGCGCAGTAGACGTCCACCGTGCCGTCCAGCGCGTCCCGGGCCGCGTCCACGATCCCCGAGGCGTCCCCGGCGACGGCGATGCCGCCGATCTCCTTCGCGAGCGGTTCGATCCGTGCGAGGTCGAGGTCGTTGACGACGACCCGCGCACCCGCGTCGGCGAACCTGCGGGCCAGAGCGGCTCCGATGCCGCCTCCGGCCCCTGTGACCACTACGCCGGCGCCCTGCACCGTACCCATCGTCATCCCGCCTTTCCCATCCGGCTGCACCGGCAGACTAACCGGTCGGTATGTGATCGGGGAAGGGTCGGGAACGGGCCGGGAGGTGCGACGCGTCCGGGGCGGGAGGCGAGCGATGTCCGGCTCGGGGAATCGGCGCGGCCCAGGTCGTTCCGTGCGGCCCCGGCCCGCGCTAGCGTGCGTGGCCATGACAGTCGGCGCGATCATGGAGGTAGCGGAATGAGCCTGTCCCGACGTGGTGTGCTGGCCGCGGGAGGCGCCGTGGGAGCGCTCGCGGCGACGGCGGCCGGCACCGGTCCCGCCGTGGCCTCGGCCGTTCCCGGACGCGGCTCCGGGCCCGGGCGCGGCCGGGTGCGTACCGGCTTCGACCGGCTGGCGGCCGACGGCTACCGGCTGCTGCGGGGCCAGAAGGTCGGGATCGTCACCAACCCGACCGGGGTCACCGCCGACGTCCGGCACATCGTCGATGTGATGCACCCGGACACGCGGGTGAACCTGACGTCCGTGTTCGGCCCCGAGCACGGGTTCCGGGGCACCGCGCAGGCGGGCGGCTCCGAGGGCCGGTACGACGACCCGGCGACCGGGCTGCCGGTCTACGACACGTACCTCAAGAGCGGGCAGGACCTCGCGAACATCTTCACCGCCTCGGGCGTGGACACGGTCGTCTTCGACATCCAGGACGCGGGCGCGCGCTTCTACACGTACATCTGGACGCTGTACGACTGCATGGAGGCGGCCGCGCTGGCGGGCAAGCGCCTCGTCGTGCTGGACCGGCCGAATCCGGTCACCGGGCGGGCGGCCCTGGGCCCGGTGCTGGACCCGGCGTTCGCCACGTTCGTCGGCCGCCGGGAGATCGCCCAGGCGCACGGGATGACGGTGGCGGAACTGGCGCTGTTCTTCAACGCGGAGTTCCTGCACGAGAATCCGGCGCGGCTGGACGTGGTGACGATGTCGGGGTGGCGGCGCTCGGACTTCTTCGACACCACCGGGCTGCCGTGGGTGCCGCCGAGCCCGAACATGCCGACGCCCGAGACGGCTCTCGTCTACTCCGGCACCTGCCTCTTCGAGGGCACGAACCTCTCCGAGGGCCGGGGCACCACGCGCCCCTTCGAACTCCTCGGCGCGGAGGGCATCGACCACCGCTGGGCGGCCGCCGCGAACGCGCTGGAGCTGCCGGGGGTCGCCTTCCGGGAGGCGTACTTCGCGCCGACGTTCTCCAAGTTCCAGGGGAAGACGGTGGGCGGGGTCCAGGTGCACGTCCAGGACCGGGAGGTCTTCGACCCGGTCCGCACCGGGATCGCCCTGCTGGTGACCGCGAAGCAGTCGTGGAGCGGCTTCGCCTGGCGGCCGGACAACTGGATCGACAAGCTCACCGGGAACACCCGGGTGCGCACGATGATCGACGCGGGCGCGGACACCGACACGGTGGTACGGGCGTGGCAGCGGGACCTGTCGGCGTTCCGGGCGAAGCGGCGGAGGTATCTGCGGTACGGCGGATAGCGGGAGGGCCCGGACCGGCCGTCCGCCCGGCCGGTCCGGGCGAACGGCCGGCCGGATGCCCGTCGGCTCAGCCGGTCAGGTCCAGGTCGCCGAGGTACTCGCCGTCGTCGGTGAGGCCCCGCTTGCGGTAGCCGAGCCGGAGGTAGAACTCCTCGGGGCCGCCCTCGCCGGGCTTCCACGTCACGGTCGAGACCGTCCCGCCGCGCCGGCGGACCTCCTCGTTGACCGCGCCCACGGCGAACCGTCCGTACCCCCGGCCCTGCTCGCCGGCGGCGATGGCGAGCCGCCAGAGCCCGGAGCGGGGCGGGGCGTCCGGCACCCCCGCGTCGAAGTCGAACGCGAGGTCGAAGTACGCCATCACGAAGCCGACGACGCGCTCACCGTCACAGATCAGCCGGGGCCAGGCGAGGCCGGGATGCACATAGGCCTCGGCCAGGGACTGCGCGACCGGGGCGACGAACACGCGCTGCTCGGGTGCGACTTCCAGCCGACAGGCGGCGAGCACATTGTCGGGGGTGACCTTCTCCAGGCGCGGGCGAGCTGTCGTCATGGCGGAACCCAACCGCACGGGACCGCCGCTGCGCCATCGGTTTTCGCCACCCGCGGGAGAACCGCACGCCCTCGCACCACCCGCCCGTGCGCCGCTCCGCTTCCGCCCGTGGCACCCCGTCCCACATGGGGAGTCTCGGCCAATGGACGGATTTCATCTTTCGATGGAGCCGAAACGGGCAGGCGTACGTCCATTCCTTGACGTCCAAGGACGAGCGACGGAGGTGGCGGTGTCATGGCCGGTTTCCGGAGTCTTGCGAGACAGGTCCGAGATCCGCTGGGTGATCTGGCCCTACGGCGGTATTCGCTGCGCAAGTGTTTGGAGAGGTTCGCCCCGTACGGGCACCGGGCGACCTGGGACCATCTGTGCGCCCGGCACGGGATCGGTCCCGAGGACCGGGCGCCCGATCCGGTGCGCCTGATGCGCGCGCTGGACGAACTGGAGGAGGCGCGGGCCGTCTGGCTCGCGTACGAGGCGGGGTTCGCGGAGCGGCGGCGGCGCGAGAAGCACGCGGGGGTGCGGCGGCCCGGCGCGTTCGACGACTGGCACCGCCGCACCTGGGGCGGGCACGGGGTGGCGCGCTGCGCCGATCCGGGCGTCCATCCCACCGAGCCGCTGGCGGAGGTCCTGCGCCGGCTGATCGCGGCGCTCGGCTCCGGCCCCGGCTCCGCCTGCCCGGTCTGCGCGGGCACCGGCATCGAATGGCGCCAGGAACGGGGCGACGAGCCGTGGGCGGGCCCGGTGTGCACAGGCTGCGGGATCGCGGTGCCGCAGCCCGCCCTGACCGACCGCACGCTGGCCAGGGCGCGGCTGCCGCGGCACCGGAGGCCGGCCGCTGTGGCGGCGGCGTGAGCACGCGTGCCCGACCGGCGGCCCGACCTCCCGGCCCCGAAGGGCCGGGGGCCAGGAGAGGCTCGGATGGTCAGACAGGCCCTAGGGCGTGTCGTTTGGGACCCCGCGAGCCCGACATGATCCAAACGACAGGCCCTAGGGGCGCAGGACGGGTTTGAGGCAGCGGCGGGCGTCCATGGCGTGGAACGCCTTCGGCGCGTCGGCCAGGGAGTAGGCCGCGTCGAACACCTCGCCCGGCCGCAGCGTGCCGTCGAGCACGTCGCCGAGCAGCCCCGGCATCGTGACGCGCACGTTCGCGCCCCCACCGGCGAGGGTGAGGTTCTTGCCGAACAGCTCCCACAGCGGCAGCGTGACGCCCCAGGGCAGACCCACGTAACCGATGCGGCCGCCGGGTCGTGCGCAGCCGATCGCCTGCCGGACCGACTGCAGCGACCCGACCGCCTCGATCACCTGGCCGCTGCCGCCGTCGAGCAGGTCGACGACCTCCGCCGCCCCCTCCTCGCCCCGGGCGGCGACCAGGTCGGTGGCCCCGTGGGCGCGGGCGAGCCGCCGACGCCACGGGTCGCGTGACATGACCACGATCCTGGCCGCACCGAGCCTGCGGGAGGCCAGGACCGCGCACTGGCCGACGGCCCCGTCGCCGACGACCACGACCGTGGACCCCGGGCCCACTCCGGCGTGCACGGCCGCCTCGTGTCCGGTGGACATCACATCGGTCAGGGCCAGCAGCGACGGGACGAGGCCGTCGGGCGGCGTCCCGGGAACGGCCACCAGCGTCGTGTCGGCCAGGGGTACCCGGACGAACTCGGCCTGTCCGCCGTCGAGCACCGATCCGTCGGGCCCGAACTCGCCGAACAGCCTGCCGTTCTCACAGGCGATCGGCAGGCCTCGGCGGCAGTGCGGGCAGGTGCCGTCCGAGGTGCTGAACGGGGCGAGGACGAAGTCCCCCGGGCGCAGGGCCGTCACGCCCGCGCCCGTGTCCTCGACGACGCCGACGAACTCGTGGCCGCTGCGGACCGGCCGGGGCAGGGGCGAGAGACCCCGCAACACGGACAGGTCCGAGCCGCAGACACCGGCCGCCACCACCCGTACCAGCGCGTCCGTCGGTTCCTCGATGTGAGGCTCCGGCACCTCCTCGACGCGCACGTCGCCCGGGGCGTGCATGACCACAGCGAGCACAGTGTGTCCTCCTCTCAGATTCCGGCGAGCGCGGTGCTGCGCATGAGGAACTCGGCAAGGTAACCGTCGTGCGGCATGTCCGGCGGCAGCCACCAGGTGGGCCGGTCCAGGCCGTAGACATTGCGGATGGACGGCTCGTCCAGCAGCGCGTCCACCAGGGTGGTGTTCGCGCCGGCGACGCCGACCACCAGCGATCCGCGCAACGGGGCCACGCCGTTGTCCGGAGACCAGGGGGCGACCCAGACGCAGGGGAACGGCAGCTCCAGACCGAGCTGTTCGGCCGACGGATCGTCCACCAGGTGCACCGCCGGCCGGAGCGCCGCGCTGCCGTCGCCCAGGTCGTGCACGACGGTGTCGCCGAGGACGGGCTCGCAGCCCGCCTCGCCTCGGCGCAGGGCGTCCTCGACCCGCCGGGCCTCCGCCAGGGGCAGGCACGGAAGCTGGGCGTCCTCCTGCTCCGGCGCCCTTGGCCGCAGCTTCGCGAGCCGCTCCGCCAGGGCCTCGGCGAAGCCTCTGGCGTCGTGTTCGACCAGGACCGCGGTCGTGTTGAGGCACGAGACGCCGCCCAGTCCGCCGACCGAGTCGGCGATGGTGCCGAGATACGGCTCCCACCGCCCCCTGACGAGTACTTTCACCCGGCCGGGCCCCTGCGTCAGGACCGGTGTCCCCGACGCTCCGCCCGCGTAACGGCGTACGGTCTCGTCCCCGCCGAAGACCATGGCGAGGTCGCTGCCGCGGACCAGTTCCCCGGCGGTGCCGTGGTCGCACGGCAGGGTGACCACCTCGTCGTCGGCGAATCCGGCCGAGCGCAGGGCCAGCACCAGCCGGTGGGGGGTGAACGGGTCGCGGCGCGAGGGGCGCACCGCGACGCGGTACCCCAGGGCCAGCGCTTCCAGCCACAGCGAGTGGACGGCCGGGTGGTTCCCGGACGCGTTGACGCCGAGCACCCGGCCGCGACGACGCCAGACGACGGCGCCGGTGTCCGGGGCGTGTCGCCGGCCCGGCGGCAGGGCCGCGCGGGGGCGGGCCCCGGCCGCGGTGTCGACCGCCTCGGCCAGCACGTCCGCGATGGTCGCCGTGGCGGCCCGGACGACCGACACCGGCACGCCGGCCGACCGTGCCACCAGCCGGTCGTGCTCCTTCGATGTCAGCCCGCCCAGCGTGTCCGAGGCGAAAGCCTCGCTCGCGGTCCGGAGCCGGCGGGCGAGCAGGGCCGGAG
>NZ_JBHXPF010000046.1:0-61874 GCF_042718715.1 Streptomyces sp. NPDC058576
CACCACCGGTGCCGTCCGTCGCGGCCGTGACCGGGCCGATCGGTGGACGATCCGCGTCGTCCGGCAGTCGACCGCCTGGCGATCCAGCGCCGTCCGGCAGCCGACCCGCGCATGCTCAGCGGGCCGCCGTGCGACGCAGCGCCTCCACCGCACCGCCGCCCGACCGGGTCGGAGTGGTCAGGTGGTCGGCGACGGCGTCGGCCAGGAGCGAGGGCTCCGACAGCGAACTGGGCCGCCGCCCGCCCCTCCCCTCACCGAGCACCTGCCAGCCCCCGCGGGTGAGCGTGATGTAGGCGCCGCAGCGCAGGCCGTGCAGGGTGCAGGCGTCCCGGAGGCCCCACATCCACGCGCCGTCCTCCTCGGTCCACCGTTCGTCGCCGTCACGGCAGTAGAGAAGTACGGCCGTACGGACCGGAGTACGGCGGCGCAGGTCGTGCGGGATGACCCGCCGCAGTTGCGCCAGCAGGGCGTTGCGGAACTCCCAGCCGTCCGCCGCCACCGACGCCCGGCGGGCGAACGAGGCGCTCGCCGTGAGCCGTTCCTCATGATCGAGGACCGCGACCACGGCGGTGGCCGGAGTCGGCCGGTGGCGGGAGTGCAGCCCGCTGACGACCTCCCGGGGACTGCGGAGCAGGGGTATGCCCGCCGAGGCCCACTCCGCTGGTTCGAGCATCCGGGCAAGGCGGTTGTCGGAGTCTGCGGAAACCGAGGACGCCGCTGTCGAAGTGGCTGTGGACGGGGCGAATCCGAAGGTCACGGTCCTCCCTTCGCTACGCGCCCACGGTGCGGGCAGGGTCGAGTGAGGGCGCGCCGCGACACAGCCCTTCCGGGCCCGATGAGGAACTGTGCGGGGGCAGCTCCAATTCTCCCTGGCCTACCGGCAAGCGGCAACGAGCAATTGCTGTGGCTGACGGGAATCAGCCGGAATGACACTGATATCCCTGCCCAGACCCACCCTGGATGACTCCCTCTGTCACCCCTGAACCGCGAGGACCAGCGGAAACACTCCCTCTGCTCCGGCCCGTCGCAGCAGGCGCCCCGCCACGGCCAGGGTCCAGCCGGTGTCCGACAGGTCGTCCACCAGCAGAACGGGGCCGCCCGCGGCCGCCAACACCGCCGCCGGTTCCGGCTCCACGACCAGGCTCTCGTGCAACGCCCGCACCCGCTGCGCGCTGTTGGTCTGGGACATCCGCACCTCCTCGGAGCCCGGCGCGTAGGAGACCGTTCCGAGCAGCGGCATCCGGCCGATCTCGGAGATGCGCCGGCCGAGCGACTCGACCAGTTGCGGCCTGCGGCGCGAGGCGATAGTCACCACGCCGACCGGCCGCGGAGCCGCGTCCGCCGCCCCGGAGGCCCAACCGCCCGGCCCTTTCGCCCAGTCGGCGAGGACGGTGACCACGGCGTCCGTGACATCGTCGGGCACCGGTCCGTCCGGGGCCTGCGCCGCGAGCATGGGGCGCAGCCGGTTGCCCCAGCCGATGTCGGAGAGCCGGCCGAGCGCCCGTCCGGTGAAGGACAGTTCGCCCGCGGGGATACGCCCCTTGAGATCGATCCCCACGGCGGGCAGGCCGGTGGGCCACATCTTGCGGGGCTCCACCTCGACACCGGGCCGGCCCAGCTCGGTGCGCGCTCCGTCCAGGGCGGCGGTGGAGACCTTGTCGTCGAAGCGGGAGCCCGCGCAGTTGTCGCAGCGACCGCAGGGCGCGGCCTCCTCGTCGTCCAGGCGCAGCCGCAGGAACTCCATCCGGCACGCCGTCGTCGAGGCGTAGTCGCGCATGGCCTGCTGCTCGGCCTCCCGCTGGCGGGCGACCCAGGCGTAGCGCTCGGCGTCGTAGACCCAAGGGGAGCCCGTGGAGATCCAGCCGCCCTTGACGCGCTTCACCGCACCGTCGACGTCCAGCACCTTGAGCATCGTCTCCAGCCGGGTCCGGCGCAGATCGACCAGGGGCTCCAGAGCGGGGAGCGACAGGGGCCGCTCCGCGTGCGCCAGAACGTCCAGGGTGCGCCGCACCTGCTCCTCGGGAGGGAAGGCGACGGAGGCGAAGTACTGCCAGATCGCCTCGTCCTCCTTCCCGGGCAGCAGCAGCACCTCGGCGTGCTCCACTCCGCGCCCCGCACGCCCGACCTGCTGGTAGTAGGCGATGGGGGAGGAGGGCGAGCCCAGGTGCACGACGAAGCCGAGGTCGGGCTTGTCGAACCCCATGCCCAGCGCGGACGTGGCGACCAGGGCCTTGACCCGGTTGGCCAGCAGATCGTCCTCGGCCTGCTGCCGGTCGGCGTTCTCGGTCCGCCCGGTGTACGAGGCCACCGGGTGCCCGTTCTGGCGCAGATAGGCGGTGACCTCCTCGGCCGCCGCCACCGTCAGCGTATAGATGATCCCGGAGCCGGGAAGCTCGCCGAGATGGTCGCCCAGCCAGGCCAGCCGGTGCGCCGCCCCCGGCAGTCGCAGCACGCTCAGGCTCAGGCTCTCCCGGTCCAGCGGCCCGCGCAGGACCAGCGCGTCCGTGCCGGCGCCGGTGCCCAACTGCTCCGCGACGTCCGCCGTCACGCGGGCGTTGGCCGTGGCGGTGGTGGCGAGCACCGGGACGCCGGTCGGCAGATCGGCGAGCATCGTCCGCAGCCGCCGGTAGTCGGGCCGGAAGTCGTGGCCCCAGTCGGAGATGCAGTGGGCCTCGTCGACCACCAGGAGCCCGGTCGCCGCAGCCAGCTTCGGCAGCACCTGGTCGCGGAAGTCGGGGTTGTTGAGCCGCTCGGGGCTCACCAGCAGGACGTCGACCTCGCCGGCCGCCACCTCGGCCTGGACGCTCTCCCACTCCTCCGTGTTGGACGAATTGATCGTGCGGGCGCTGATCCCGGCCCGTGCCGCCGCCGCGACCTGGTTGCGCATCAGCGCCAGCAGCGGTGAGACGATCACGGTCGGGCCGCTGCCCTGCGCGCGGAGCAGCGACGTCGCCACGAAGTAGACGGCGGACTTGCCCCAGCCGGTGCGCTGCACGACCAGGGCTCTGCGCTTGTCGGCGACGAGCGCTTCGATGGCCACCCACTGGTCCTCGCGCAGCACGGCCGTACCGGTGGCATCGCCCACCAGGCGGGCGAGGACGGAATCGGCCGAAGCCCTGAGCGCTGCACGATCTGCGTTGGTCATGCCCCCATGCAACCCGATGACTACGACAAACCGCGAACGACGACGCGAGCCTGTGGATAACGTTATCCACAGGGGTCGCGGGATGCGCCGGGCTACGGGACCGTCGAGCCATGAACAAGCACCACGAATCCACCGGCCCCGCCGGGGAGCAGCAGATCACCCTGCGCGGCCCCGCCGAGCTCGCCGACGCCCTGCCGTATCTCATGGGCTTCTATCCCAACGACAGCGTCGTGATGGTCGCCCTGCACGGCGGCCGGGGACGGTTCGGCGGCCGGCTCCGCCTCGGAATTCCGCAGGCGCCCGGAGAATGGGGGCCGGTCGCCGATCAGCTGGCGGAGTGCCTGGTCTCGGGGAGCGAGCGTCGTGAAGGGCGGCCCGACGCGATCGTGCTCTTCCTCTGCCAGGACTCGCCGGACGGCGCGGGCGGCCGGCAGACCATGGAGCGGCTCAGGCCGTTCGCGCAGCGTCTGCGCACGGCGTGCGGAGCGCTCGACGTTCCCGTCCTCGAAGCCCTCTGCATCTCCGACGGCCGCTACTGGTCCTACTGCTGTCCCGACCCCCGCTGCTGCCCCGACCAGGGAAATCCCCTGGCCATGCCCGGCACCACGGTGATGGCCGCGGCCGCCACCTACGCGGGCGTCCACGTCCGGGGCACGCTGCGCGACATGGAAGCGCGGCTCCAACCCCTACGGACACCGGCAGCCGTGAGGGCGCAGGAGAAGGCCCTGGACAGGGTCGGACCGGCGCTGCTGCCGAGGCTTCTCGACGAGCGGGCCAGGCGGGAGGTCGCGGCGGAGACCCTCCGGCTGGCGCGCACGCTCATGGACCGCATCGAGGAGGCACAGCCCGCGCCGCCCGCGCTCTCGGACGCCGGGGACGACCAGTTGATCGACTCCGACGAGGCCGCCGCCGTCATCCTCGGGCTCCAGGACCGCGAGACCCGGGACAGGGCCGCCGCCTGGATGGAAGGGCCGGAAGCCCAAGCGGCCCTGCGGCTGTGGCGGACGCTGGCACGGCGCTGCGTCGGACCGTTCGGGGAGCACGCCGCGGCTCCGCTCACCCTGGCGGGCTGGGTCTCCTGGTCCACCGGCGACGAGCCGGGCGCGCGGGTCGCCCTGGCCCTGGCGCTGCGCGCCGATCCTGACTACACGTTCGCCCAACTGCTGCACCGGGCCTGCAACGAAGGGCTCGATCCGGAGGCCCTGCGCCGTTGCCTGCGCGAGGCGATCGACGACGACGCGGGCACCGGCGCCGAAGCCGCGGAGGCGGAGACCGCAGGGGACCGGGGCGCCGCCCCCCTGCACGTCCGCAAGGTCCGCCCGCTGCCCGACGGGCGCCGACGGCGAGCGCGCGCTTCCCGGCCTCCGGGCGCCGAGCGCGGGAAGGCGTCCCCCGGCTCGCCCCGTCCCCGTACCCCGGTGCCCGGGCGGCGGACGCGCGACGCCCGCCGGTACGGCCGACGCGGCAGCAGGACGCGCCGATGACCCGGGCGCGCGCCGAGGAGCCGGCCGAGGGACCGGCGAAGGCCGCTCGGCCGCCCGGTCCAGAAGGGACGCGGTTCCACTGACCGCCCGCTCCAACCCGACCGCTGCGTCCTGCGCCACGACGCGTCCCGAACCGTGAGAGACGGACTGATCACGAGCATGCTGAAGGGAGTGTTTATCGTCAGGCAGACGACTATGATCGCGGCATGCCGCCCTACGACCCGTCGACCTTCCCGCCCTTCGCAGTCACCGTCGACCTGGTCGTGCTCACGGTGCGCCGTCACGCGCTCTGCGCGCTGGTCGTCCGCCGCGGAGAGACCCCGTTCCAGGGCCGATGGGCGCTGCCCGGAGGTTTCGTCAGGCTGGACGAGGACCTGGAGTCCGCGGCAGCGCGGGAACTGGTCGAGGAGACCGGCCTCTGCGCGCACGATCCGGCGAAACCGACCGCCGGCAACGGCGCACATCTGGAGCAGCTGGCCACGTACGGCGATCCGGCACGCGATCCCCGGATGCGCGTGGTCAGCGTCGCCCACCTCGCCCTCGCACCGGACCTTCCCGCGCCCCGGGCGGGCGGCGATGCCAACAGTGCGCGCTGGGCGCCGGTCGAGGACCTGCTGCACCCCGGCACCGGGCGGGAGGGCGAGCAGGCGGCTCCGCTGGCCTTCGACCACGCGCGGATCCTGGCCGACGGGGTGGAGCGCGCCCGCTCCAAGATCGAATACTCCTCCCTGGCCACGGCGTTCTGCCCGCCGGAGTTCACGGTCGGCGAGCTGCGCCGGGTGTACGAAGCGGTGTGGGGCGTGGTCCTCGATCCCCGCAACTTCCACCGCAAGGTCACCGGAACGCCCGGATTCCTGGTGCCTTCCGGCGGGACGACCACGCGGCAGGGCGGCCGGCCGGCGCAGCTGTTCCGGGCCGGGGCGGCCACGGTGCTCAATCCGCCGATGCTGCGACCCGAGGTCTGAGTCACCGGGCGTTCCACCGCGATGGCCCCGCGGAACGCCTGTCGGCCTGCCCCTGCACCAAAAGTCTGAAATGTCGCGTTATGTTGCTGCCGTACCCCCTTGCCGCCGAGCGGTCTCACCTTCCGCGAGAGACGCGAGAGAAGCGATGCTCCAGGCCATCGGACTCACCAGCACCCCCCGTCGCGACGCTCCGCCCGCCGTGAACGATCTGACCTTCGAGGCTCCTCCCGGCCGTGTCACGGCCCTGCTGGGCGCCCCCCGCTCGGGCAAGACCACGGCCCTGCGGCTGATGCTCGAACTGGACGCCGGTCGGGGCGTCGCCTACTTCCGGGGGCGGCCACTCCACCGCATCGCCCACCCGGCACGGGAAGTGGGCGTACTGCTCGGCGACGTACCGGGGCATCCCTCCCGGACCGCCCGAGGTCAGCTCCGTATGCTCTGCGCGGCCGCGGGCGTGCCCGCCACCCGGGCCGACGAGGTGCTGGAGGTCGTCGGTCTCGCCGGGCTCGGAGACCAGCGCCTGGGCACCCTCTCGGTGGGCATGGACCGTCGGCTCGGCCTCGCCTCCGCCCTCCTCGGAGACCCGCACACCCTGATCCTGGACGAACCGGCGGAGGGGCTGTCCCCGCGGGAGAACAGCTGGCTGTACGGGCTGCTCCGTGCGCACGCGGCCCAGGGCGGCACCGTCCTCTACGCCACCGACGACCCCAAGGAGGCGGCCCGCAGCGCCGATCGCGTCGTCACCATCGGCGGCGGGCGCCTCGTCGCCGACCAGGACGTCGCCGACTTCGCCCGCACCCGGCTCCGGGCCCGGGTCGCCGTCCGCACCCCGCACGCGGCCCGGCTGGCGGCTGTGGTCAGCCGGGAGTCCCGAGCCGCCCGGCGCTCCGTCGAGGTGGTCGAGGAGGCGAGTGGCCGGCTGACGGTGTACGGCAGCAGTTGCGCGGAGATCGGCGACACCGCGTACCGGCACGGCGTCCCCGTGCACCAGCTCGCCGACGAGATCGGCGACACCGGACCCGCCACCCCGGCGGAGGCCGGGGCCGGGGAGCGCGGCGATTCGGCCGCCGCCCTGTCCGAGCTGCCGCCCCCGATCCGGGTGCGTCCCGCGCGCGGTCCCCTGCGCCCCCTCCGGTACGAACTGCGACGCTCGCTCGGCGTCAGGACGACGACCCTGATCATGGCGGCCGTTCTCTTGGTGTCCGCCGTGGTGTCCGTCCTGCTCGCCCGTACCGACGGCACCGCCCTTCCCCGCGTGCTCGCCGCCTGGCCCGCTCTGCTGCCTCTCCCGCCCGCCGCGCTCGGTGCGGGCCTGCTCGGTGCGCTGTCCTTCGGGGACGAGTTCCGTTATCCCGCGCTCGCCGCCGCTCGCGGCACCGTGCCCCGGCGGCTGGGGCTGCTGCTGGCCAAGCTCACCGTGACCGCGAGCTTCGCCCTGTTGCTCGCGGGCCTCGCCGTGGTGGGCGGGGCGCAGAGCCTCCGGCTCGTGTACGGACCGGACTTGATCGAGATCCCTTCGAACGTCATCGCGCTGAGCGTGAGTTGGGCGGGGCTGACGGTCGGCTGCGCCTGGGCGGGACTGCTGGCCGCCGGCGTCTTCCGGGTGGCCGGGGCGGGCATCGCCGCGGTGCTGGCCGTACCCGTGCTCATCGTTCCGCTGGTGCGGAAGATCTTCGCGGTGCCGTCCGCGCGTTCGGTCGCCGGGCTCCCGGGCCGACTGCGCGAACTGGCCGGGTGGCAGCTGCCGCAGGAGGCGGACCACTGGGTCCTGGCCGTCGCGCGGGTGGTGGCACAGCCCGTCGGGACCGCACTCGCCCTGTCGTTGTCAGCCCTGATCTGCGCGTATCTGTTCACCAGCCTTCGCGGAAAGGCACGTTGGTGATCGCCGCCGCCCCGCTTCGAGGGAAGGGGCCCGCAACTCCCTGAGAAATGAGTGGTTTGTGCGGATATGGCGTCAATTGCGGAGCGAGCGCCGATCACCCTTTCGTGTGCTTTTCACCAAAGACCTCAAGGGGTGGGCGAGCCGCGCCGACAAAGGATGCGTGAGTACCCTTGCGCACACCATGATGACCGCCGCCCGCACCGCCGACTCCGGCCTGGCCGGCTCGGGCGAACTCGACCGCTACCCCTATACGGAGGCGCCGGCCGGCGAGCGTGCCGCCACCCGTGCCTGGGGCGGTACCGATTCCGAGCTGGGACGGGCGAGCCGACGGGGGTCGGCCAGTCGGGGGCGCGGTCTGCACGGCCAACTCGTCCAGCAGCTGGGCCAGATGATCGTTTCCGGTGACCTCGGCGCGGACCGCCCCCTCGTTCCCGAGGAGATCGGCCAGCGGTTCGAGGTCTCCCGCACCGTCGTACGCGAATCCCTGCGTGTCCTCGAAGCCAAGGGGCTGGTCAGCGCGCGCCCCAATGTGGGTACGAGGGTCCGCCCGGTCAGCGACTGGAACCTGCTGGACCCCGACATCATCGAATGGCGGGCCTTCGGTCCGCAGCGCGACGACCAGCGTCGTGAGCTGGCCGAGCTCCGCTGGACCATCGAACCGCTCGCGGCCCGCCTCGCGGCCGGGCACGGCCGGGACGACATCCAGCAGCGGCTCGGCGACATGGTGGAGATCATGGGGCACGCGATGGGGCAGGGCGACGCGATCACCTTCTCCCGCGCCGACGCGGAGTTCCACGCCCTGCTCATCCAGGCCGCCGGCAACCGGATGCTCGAACACCTCTCCGGCATCGTCTCGGCCGCCCTCCATGTCTCCGGTGGTCCCGTCACCGGTTGTGACCGTCCCGGCGAGACCTCGCTCGCCCACCACGCGCGCATCGCCGACGCCCTGGCGTCGGGCGACGCCGGGGCCGCCGAGACGGCCATGCGTCAACTGCTCGTCGTCCACCCCGACGTCGAGCGGGTGGTCCCCGCGCCGCGCGAGCACTGACCGGGCGGATGCCGGGGTGCGCGGGCCCGATGCCGCCGGGCCGCACGGGCCCGGCGGCACAATGGAGGGGGATACAACTTTTGGTCCCGTTCGTCGCGAATGAGGTGTGACTCGGGCCACGCGGATTGGCCGTAACACTCCTCGAAGCAGCGCGATGACCTAAGAGGTGAGCGCAGCGGAAGGAATACAGCAGCCCTTGGGTGCGCTGTTTCAGTTCTGAGGCCAAACCCGCGCCGTCGACGACATCCCCAGTCGGCGGTCGTCGGTTCCAGCCCTCTCCAGGGCGGGGCCGGAAGCCGTTTCCATCGTTCCGAGAGGTTGTTCGTGTCGGCCAGCACATCCCGTACGCTCCCGCCGGAGATCGCCGAGTCCGAGTCTGTGATGGCGCTCATCGAGCGGGGAAAGGCTGATGGGCAGATCGCCGGCGATGACGTGCGTCGGGCCTTCGAGGCTGACCAGATTCCGCCAACCCAGTGGAAGAACGTTCTGCGCAGCCTCAACCAGATCCTCGAGGAAGAGGGTGTGACGCTGATGGTCAGTGCCGCGGAGTCGCCGAAGCGCGCCCGCAAGAGCGTCGCAGCGAAGAGCCCGGTCAAGCGCACCGCCACCAAGACCGTCGCGGCGAAGACCACCGTGACCAGGACCGTCGCGGCCACCCCCGCCCCGGCGGTCGAGAGTGCGGACGCGGTGGCCGACGACGCCGTCGCGGCCGCTCCCGCCAAGAAGGCAGCGGCCAAGAAGACCGCCGCCAAGAAGACCGCCGCGAAGAAGACGGCGGCCAAGAAGACCGCCACGAAGAAGTCCGGCAAGCAGGACGACGAGATCCTCGACGGCGACGAGCCGGTCGAGGAGGTCAAGGCCGGCAAGGGTGAGGAAGAGGAGGGCGAGGGCGAGAACAAGGGCTTCGTCCTCTCCGACGACGACGAGGACGACGCACCTGCCCAGCAGGTCGCCGTCGCCGGCGCGACCGCCGACCCGGTCAAGGACTACCTGAAGCAGATCGGCAAGGTTCCCCTCCTCAACGCCGAGCAGGAGGTCGAGCTCGCCAAGCGCATCGAGGCCGGTCTCTTCGCCGAGGACAAGCTGGCGAACGCCGACAAGCTCGCACCGAAGCTCAAGCGCGAGCTGGAGATCATCGCCGAGGACGGCCGACGGGCCAAGAACCACCTCCTGGAGGCCAACCTCCGCCTGGTGGTCTCCCTGGCCAAGCGCTACACCGGCCGCGGCATGCTCTTCCTGGACCTGATCCAGGAGGGCAACCTCGGTCTGATCCGCGCGGTCGAGAAGTTCGACTACACCAAGGGCTACAAGTTCTCCACGTACGCCACCTGGTGGATCCGTCAGGCGATCACCCGCGCGATGGCCGACCAGGCCCGCACCATCCGTATCCCGGTGCACATGGTCGAGGTCATCAACAAGCTCGCGCGTGTACAGCGTCAGATGCTCCAGGACCTGGGCCGCGAGCCCACCCCGGAGGAGCTGGCCAAGGAACTCGACATGACCCCCGAGAAGGTCATCGAGGTCCAGAAGTACGGTCGCGAGCCGATCTCGCTGCACACCCCGCTCGGTGAGGACGGCGACAGCGAGTTCGGCGACCTGATCGAGGACTCCGAGGCCGTCGTCCCGGCGGACGCGGTCAGCTTCACGCTCCTCCAGGAGCAGCTCCACTCGGTGCTCGACACGCTCTCCGAGCGTGAGGCCGGCGTGGTCTCGATGCGCTTCGGTCTCACCGACGGTCAGCCGAAGACGCTCGACGAGATCGGCAAGGTCTACGGGGTGACGCGTGAGCGCATCCGTCAGATCGAGTCGAAGACGATGTCGAAGCTTCGTCACCCGTCGCGCTCCCAGGTGCTGCGCGACTATCTCGACTAGATCGCCGAAGTCCGGATCGCTGAATACCGGATCGCGGAAGTTTCACCGGCCGAGGGCCCGGAACCCCCAGGGGATCCGGGCCCTCCGGCGTGTCCTCGGGGGCGGACGCGGACCGGCTGGATCACGCTGGGTGAAACGTTTATCGCCTCAGCGTCAGGAGCCTCCATGCCCCGTCCCGTCGTCCGTGCCCTGACCGGGGTGCTCGCCCTGACCGCCGCCGCGGCCGTGCTGCCCCTCGCCGCGCCCTCCGCCGCGGTCGCGGACAGCATCGTCGTCGGCGGACAGCCCGCCCCCGTGGCGGACAGCCCCTGGGCCGTGGCGCTCTCCAGCCGGGACCGGTTCGGAGGGGCGCGCTCGGGGCAGTTCTGCGGTGGCGTGGCCGTGGCGCCCACGAAGATCCTGACGGCCGCCCACTGTCTGAGTGACGAGGCGCTCGGCGGACCGGCGAAGCGGGTGAAGGACCTGCTGGTCATCGCCGGCCGCGAACGGCTGAGCGATTCCGGCGGCCGGGAGATCCCGGTCCGGTCCATCTGGGTGAACCCGGCGTACGACCCCGTCTCCAACGCCGGCGACCTCGCGGTGCTGACCCTGTCCCGCGCCCTGCCGAAGGGGGGGACCATCCCGATGGCCAGGGGAGGGGACGCCGCCTACCGGGCCGGGACCGCCGCGGACGTCTACGGGTGGGGCGACACCACGGGAAGCGGCACCTACGCCTCCGTGCTGCGCTCCGCGCGGATCCAGGTCCTGCCGGACAGCGACTGCGCGCGGGCCTACCCGGGCGGCAGGGAAGGTACGTACAGGGCCTCGGCGATGCTCTGTGCGGGCGATCCGGCCGGCGGGCGGGATGCGTGCCAGGGCGACAGCGGCGGGCCGCTGGTCGCCCGTGGGCGGGTCATCGGCCTGGTGTCCTGGGGCAGCGGCTGCGGGCGCCCGGGCAGCCCAGGGGTGTACACACGGGTGTCCGCCGCCCTGGGATGGGCCGAGGGCCGCGTCTGAGCGAGGCCGGGGCTGCGCGCGTGCCCACGCGAGCCCGGCGGCCGCGGACGAGAACGGGCGGCTCCCCCCGGTGGGGGAGCCGCCCGTCGGCCGGTCCTGGACCGGCCCTTGGCTCGTCGTGGATGCGAGGTGTCAGTGTTGGTCCTCGTCGGCAGCAGCCGTCTGCACGGCGGTGAGCCGATCCGTCTCATCCTGTATTTCCGCGGCGATCTTCTTGAGTTCCGGCTCGAACTTGCGCCCGTGGTGGGCACAGAAGAGCAGTTCACCGCCGCTGATCAGGACGACGCGCAGATAGGCCTGGGCGCCGCAACGGTCACAGCGGTCTGCTGCGGTCAGCGGGCTCGCGGGGGTCAGAACAGTAGTCACGTCGCCTCTTCTCTAGCTCGACGAGCTGTCGTACCAGGGTCAACATCCAACCAGGCCGAAAACGTTCCCGCTCGTGGCTTTTCTTCGAAACTTCTTCTCGGTGTGGCTGTCTGTTGCCGGTTGGCGGCGAATGTGCCGTATGCGGAGCGCTACGGTTTCGCATTGCTTGTCTTAGGGGTGTGTCCCGCCGGCCGGCTTGCCGGTTTGTTCATGAGGACGTGCCCGGAGCCTAAATGGTTCATGCGTCGAAGGGAACGTGATGTGCACGTCACTCCATCGAATGATCGAACATCCATGCGAGCCCGGATGAAGCTCGACTAGCATGAGGATTCCCCGAGGGTGGCGTTACAACCGCTCTACCAGGCCTCTGTAGGCTCTCAGCGGCAACCGAAGTCCGGCCCCCCTACCCACAGGGCCCCAGATGAAATTCAGCGAGGAGCGAACCCGCGTGACCGCCGAAACGTCCGTGCCGTCCACCGCGATGCTGGCCGCGGCCGGCGGCGACCGGGACAGCTCCAACTACACCGCGCGGCACCTTCTCGTCCTCGAAGGACTGGAGGCGGTCCGCAAGCGCCCCGGCATGTACATCGGGTCCACCGACAGCCGCGGCCTGATGCACTGCCTCTGGGAGATCATCGACAACTCCGTCGACGAGGCCCTCGGCGGCTACTGCGACCAGATCGAGGTCATCCTCCACGACGACGCCTCCGTGGAGGTCCGGGACAACGGCCGTGGCATCCCGGTCGACGTCGAGCCCAAGACGGGCCTCTCCGGCATCGAGGTCGTCATGACCAAGCTGCACGCCGGAGGCAAGTTCGGCGGCGGCTCCTACGCTGCCTCGGGCGGCCTCCACGGCGTCGGCGCCTCCGTCGTCAACGCCCTCTCCGCCCGCCTGGACGTCGAGGTCGACCGGAACAGCGCGACCCACTCCATCAGCTTCCGGCGCGGTGTCCCCGGCATGTTCACCGAGCAGGGGCCGGACAGCCCCTTCGACCCGGCCAACGGCCTGCGCAAGGGCAAGCGCGTCCCCAAGACCCGTACCGGTACCCGGGTGCGGTACTGGGCGGACCGGCAGATCTTCCTGAAGGACGCCAAGCTCAACCTGGACACGCTCTACCAGCGGGCCCGCCAGACGGCCTTCCTCGTCCCCGGCCTCACGATCATCGTCCGCGACGAGCGGGGGCTGGACGGCGAGGGCAAGACCGAGGAGACGTTCCGCTTCGACGGCGGCATCAGCGAGTTCTGCGAGTACCTGGCCCAGGACAAGGCCGTGTGCGACGTCCAGCGCCTCAGCGGCACGGGCACCTTCAAGGAGACCGTGCCCGTCCTCGACGACCGCGGCCACATGACCGCCACCGAGGTCACCCGCGAGCTGGCCGTCGACATCGCCCTGCGCTGGGGCACCGGCTACGACACGACCGTACGGTCGTTCGTGAACATCATCGCCACCCCCAAGGGCGGCACCCACGTCAGCGGCTTCGAGCGCTCCCTGACCAGGACCGTGAACGAGGCGCTCCGTTCCGCCAAGATGCTCCGGGTCGCCGAGGACGACGTCGTCAAGGACGACGCCCTGGAAGGCCTCACCGCCGTCGTCACCGTACGGCTCGCCGAGCCGCAGTTCGAGGGGCAGACCAAGGAGGTGCTCGGCACCTCGGCGGCCAACCGGATCGTCGCCAATGTGGTCGCCAAGGAGCTCAAGGCCTTCCTGACCTCGACGAAGCGGGACGCCAAGGCCCAGGCCAGGGCGGTGCTGGAGAAGGCCGTGGCCGCCGCCCGCACCCGGATCGCGGCCCGCCAGCACAAGGACGCCCAGCGCCGCAAGACGGCGCTGGAGTCCTCCTCCCTGCCCGCCAAGCTGGCCGACTGCCGCAGCGACGACGTCGACCGCAGCGAGTTGTTCATCGTCGAGGGCGACTCGGCGCTCGGCACCGCCAAGCTGGCCCGGAACAGCGAGTTCCAGGCGTTGCTGCCGATCCGCGGCAAGATCCTCAACGTTCAGAAGTCTTCCGTCTCCGACATGCTGAAGAACGCCGAGTGCGGCGCGATCATCCAGGTCATAGGAGCCGGGTCCGGGCGGACCTTCGACATCGACGCCGCGCGCTACGGGAAGATCGTCCTGCTGGTGGACGCCGATGTCGACGGCGCCCACATCCGCTGCCTGCTGCTGACCCTCTTCCAGCGCTACATGCGCCCGATGGTCGAGGCGGGGCGGGTCTTCGCCGCGGTTCCGCCGCTGCACCGGATCGAGCTGGTCCAGCCCAAGAAGGGCCAGGACAAGTACGTCTACACCTACTCCGACAGCGAGCTGCGCCAGACCCTCCTGGAGTTCCAGCGCAAGAACGTCCGGATCAAGGAGTCCATCCAGCGCTACAAGGGCCTGGGCGAGATGGACGCCGATCAGCTGGCCGAGACGACGATGGACCCGCGCCACCGCACGCTGCGGCGCATCAACATCGGCGACCTGGAATCCTCCGAGCAGGTCTTCGACCTGCTGATGGGCAACGAGGTCGCGCCCCGCAAGGAGTTCATCACCAGCTCCGCGGCCACCCTGGACCGCTCACGCATCGACGCCTGATCCCGGGCCCCCGCGCGGCCCCCGCTCCGGTCCCACCGGAGCGGGGGCCGCGTACGTTGCGCGGGGTTCGCGCAGCCGTCCGGGACTTCTGTCACCTGAAGGGGTGAAGTCGGGCGAATGACGCGCCCGGGATCCTCCCGAACCGCCCATGGTTGGCCGTGCGGCCGAAAAGGTCCGCGGATCAGGGGAGTTGTTCGGTGGAGAAGGAAGCAGGGCCGGAGACCGCGGGAGTGCGGCTCGACGACCCGTGGGACGACGTGCCGGTCTCCGGCTGGGGCGACCAGGACGGTACGGGAGGCGCCGCGACCCTCGACGCGTCCGGGGCGGCGGGGCCGGACCCCGCACCCGGCGCGGCCGAGATCTATCTGGAAGTGCACCGCAGCGACGCCTTCCGCGAAGTGCGCCGCCGCTACCGCCGCTTCGTGGCTCCCGCCGCCCTCGCCTTCCTCCTCTGGTATCTCGCCTACGTCGTCGCCGCGACCACCGCGCCCGAGCTGATGGCCCGCCCGGTCGCCGGAGCGGTCAATGTCGCGATGGTGGCGGGGCTCGGCCAGTTCCTCACCACGTTCCTGCTCACCTGGGCGTACGCCCGGCACGCGCGGCTGCGCAGGGACCGGGCGGCGCTCGATCTGCGCTGGGACACCCAGGAGATGACGAGAGGGCTCGGACGGTGAAAGGCGACCACCAGACCCTCGCCCTGCTGCTGTTCAGCGCGTTCATCGCGGTGACGCTCTTCATCACCACCTGGGTCGGCCGCAACCGGCAGGGCTCCGCCGAGGAGTTCTACGCCGGCGGACGCCTCTTCTCGCCCATGGAGAACGGATTCGCCATCGCCGGCGACTACATGTCGGCGGCCTCCTTCCTCGGGATCTCCGGGCTGATCGCGCTCTTCGGCTACGACGGCATGCTCTATTCCGTCGGCTTCCTGGTCGCCTGGCTGGTCGTCCTGCTGCTCGTCGCCGAACTCGTCCGCAACTGCGGCCGGTTCACGCTGGCCGACGTGGTCGCCGCGCGGATGGCGGAGCGCCCGGTGCGCACCGCGGTCGGCACCTCGTCCGTCACCGTGTGCGTGCTCTACCTGGTCGCCCAGATGGTCGGCGCGGGCAGCCTCGTGGCCCTGCTGCTCGGCGGTACGAGCGATGCCGCCCGGTCCTGGACCGTCGTCGGCGTCGGCGCGCTCATGGTGATCTACGTGTCCTTCGGCGGCATGCGCGCCACCACCTGGATCCAGATCGTCAAGGCCGTCCTGCTGATGGCCGGGGCCGTCGCGCTCACCGTGCTCGTCCTGGTCCACTTCCACGGCAACGTCAACGACCTGCTCAACGCCGCCGCCGAACGCAGCGGCCACGGCAAGGACTTCCTCGCCCCCGGCCTGCGCTACGGCGGGGACTGGACCTCACGCTTCGACTTCATCAGCCTGGGCGTGGCCCTGGTCCTCGGCACCGCGGGGCTGCCGCACATCCTGTCGCGCTTCTACACCGTGCCCACCGCCCGCGCCGCGCGCCGCTCGGTCGTCTGGTCCATCGGCCTGATCGGCAGCTTCTACCTGATGACGATCGTGCTCGGGTTCGGCGCCGCCGCCCTCGTCGGCTCCGCCGAGGTCCGCGCCTCGAACGCGGCGGGCAACACCGCGGTCCCGCTGCTGGCGCTCAACCTGGGCGGCGGCGAGGGGTCCACCGGTGGAACGATTCTCTTCGCCGTGGTCGCCGCCATCGCCTTCGCCACCATCCTGGCCGTCGTCGCGGGCATCACGCTCGCCTCGTCCGCGTCGGTCGCCCACGACCTCTACGCCTCGCTCCGCCGCCCCGGCCGCAAGAAGTACGGCGAGGTCGCCGTGGCGCGTACGGCCGCCGCCGGGATCGGTGTGGTCGCGATCGGCCTCGGGCTGCTGGCCCAGGACCTCAACGTCGCCTTCCTGGTGGGCCTCGCCTTCGCCGTCGCCGCGTCGGCGAACCTCCCGGCCCTGCTCTACTCGCTGTTCTGGCGCAACTTCACCACCCGGGGCGCGGTCTGGGCGGTGTACGGAGGCCTGATTCCGGCGGTCGTCCTGGTGCTGGTCTCGCCCGTCGTCTCGGGCAGCCCCACGTCCCTGTTCCCCGGCGTCGACTTCCAGCTCTTCCCCCTGGAGAACCCGGGCCTGGTCTCGATCCCCCTCGGCTTCCTGGCCGGCTGGATCGGTACGGTCACCTCAACCGAGCCGCCCGACGAGGCCAAGCACGCCGAGGTCGAGGTGCGGGCGCTGACAGGGGCCGGGGCGGCCTAGGGGGTGTCCGGGCTCAGGAGCCGGTCCAGGCGTAACGGTGCTCCGGGCGGCCCGTCTCGCCGTAGCGCAGCGTCAGCCGGACCTTGCCGGTGCGCTCCAGCAGCTTCAGATAGCGCTGGGCCGTCTGCCGGCTCATCCCCGCGCTGTCCGCGATCTCCTGGGCGGAGAGCGGGCCCTCGGCTCCGCGCAGGGCTCCCCGGACGAGCTCGGCGGTGGTGGGGGAGTGGCCCTTGGGAAGGTCGGGCTCGCCCGCCCACAGCGCGCCGAAGAGCCGGTCCACCTGTGCCTGCTCGGCCTCCCCGCCCCCGTCGAGCGTCTGCCGCAGGGCCGCGTACGCCTCCAGCTTCGAGCGCAGACCCGCGTACGTGAACGGCTTCACCAGGTACTGGAGCGCGCCGTGCCGCATCGCGTCCTGCACGGTCGCGACGTCCCGGGCGGCCGTCACCATGATCACGTCGACCTGGCGGCCGAGGCGGCGCAGTTCCCGCACGACGGCGAGGCCGTTGCGGTCGGGCAGGTAGTGGTCCAGCAGGATCAGGTCGACCGGCACCTCCTCGACCGTCGCCAGCGCTCCGGCCGCCGAGTGGGCCTGCGCGACCACCCGGAATCCGGGGACCTTGGCGACGTACGCCGCGTTGATCTGCGCCACGCGGACGTCGTCGTCCACGATCAGGACCTGGATCACCGTTGCTCTCCCGTCGTGGCCGGATGCGTGGACGGCGGCGTACCGTCCGGGGAGCCCGCGGGGGGCTCCGCCAGCGCCTCCGGCAGTACGACCGTGAACACCGCGCCGCCCCCGTCCGCCCCGGACACCGTCGCACTGCCCCCCTGGCGCTCCGCGAGCCTCCGTACGAGGGCGAGCCCGAGGCCGCGTTTGCCGTGTGCCGGGAGGTCCTTGGTGGACCAGCCCTCCGTGAAGATCGACGCGTGCTGGTCCGGCGGGACGCCGGGGCCGCTGTCGCGCACGCCCAGGATCACCGTACGGCCCTCGGTGCGCAGCCCGACCTCGATCCGCGCCCCGTCCGATCCGGCCGCCGCGTCCGTGGCGTTGTCGACGAGGTTGCCCACCACGGTGACCAGGCCCCGGGGGTCGACCACCCGGTCCGGCAGGAGGGTGCCGGGAGCCAGCCGCAGCGAGACACCGCGCTCGGCGGCGACCGTCGTCTTGCCGACGAGGAGGGCGGCCAGCAGCGGGTCCTGGACCTTCTCGGTGACCTGCTCGGCCGTCGCCCGGTGGACGCCCACCACCTCCGTGACGAACTCCATCGCGTCCTCGTGCATCTCCAGCTCCAGCAGCCCCAGCAGAGTGTGCAGCCGGTTCGCGTGCTCGTGGTCCTGGGCGCGCAGGGCGTCGATCAGCCCCGTGGTGGAGTCGAGCTCGCGGCCCAGGTGCTCCAGCTCGGTCCGGTCGCGCAGGGTCACCACGGCTCCGCCGTCGTCCGTGGGCATCCGGTTGGCCAGCAGCACCCGGCTGCCCCGTACCGCCAGCAGGTCGTCGCCGACCACTCGCCCGGCCAGCACATCCGTGGTCCGCCCGTCGCCCAGCACCTCCTCCAGCGGCCGGCCCGCCGCCTCCGGGCCCAGACCCAGCAGCCGTTGCGCCTCGTCGTTCAGCAGCCGGACGCGGCCGGCCCCGTCGAGGGCGACGACCCCTTCGCGGATGCCGTGCAGCATGGCCTCACGCTCGGTCAGCAGCGCGGAGATGTCGGAGAACGCCAGGTCATGGGTCTGCCGCTGGAGCCGGCGGGAGATCAGGTACGCGGCGAGCGCCCCGACGGCCAGGGCCCCGCCCGCGTACGCGAGCAGCCCCGGGATGGCCGCGAGGAGCCGGGCGCGGACGCTGTCGTAGGCGATGCCCACCGACACCGCGCCGATCACCTCGCCGGACGGGCCGAACAGCGGCACCTTGCCCCGCGCCGAGCGGCCGAGGGTGCCGCTGTCGATCTCCATCACCTCACGGCCGTGCAGCGCCTCACCGGGGTCGGTGGAGACGATCGCGCCGATCCGGTGGGTGTCGGGGTGCGACCAGCGCACCCCGCGTTGGTTCATGACGACGACGTACTCCGCTCCGGTGGCCCGCCGGACCCGCTCGGCGGCCGACTGGACGGGGCCCTCGTCCGACGGGTCCGTGCTGCTCAGGTCCACCACGATCCCCGGCTGGGCGGCGGTGGACTGGGCGATGGCCAGGGCGCGGCGCATCGCCTGGTCGTCCAGCTGGTCGCTGAGGGGGGCCAGGAACAGACCGGTGACCAGGATCGTCACACCCGTGATGATGGCCAGCTGCATCAGCAGGACCTGGGAGAAGACCCGCTGGGGCCAGCCGAACCGGCGCGGTCCCCTGCCGGGGGTCGGTGGGGCGTTCATCGTAGAGACGGTAAGGGTCGGGCGGCCGGGGCGGAAATTCGGCAGCGTATCGCCGCGTTTCCGGGCCTCCGCCGTACGCACCTCTTGCTTCACGGCGCTGTGTCTGTGAGCGTTCCGGCTGTGCCGCTCAGCGTTCTCCGCGAGCGTTCGGGCCGTGTCGGTCTGCGTTCCGGGAGAGTTCGCCTGCAACGCAATCTTCTTGCACTTCTTGCGCTAATCTTGCGCTCATGACGCGACGACTTGCTCAAGTGGCCCAGAAGGTGGGAGTCAGCGAGGCGACGGTCAGCCGGGTGCTGAACGGCAAGCCGGGTGTCTCCGACGCCACCAGGCAGGCCGTTCTCTCCGCGCTGGACGTCCTCGGCTACGAGCGCCCGACGCAACTGCGCGGCGAACGGGCCCGGCTGGTCGGTCTGGTCCTGCCCGAGCTGCAGAACCCGATCTTCCCGGCCTTCGCCGAAGTGGTCGGCGGCGCGCTCGCGCAGCAGGGGCTGACCCCGGTGCTCTGCACCCAGACCAAGGGCGGCGTCTCCGAGGCCGACTACGTCGAGCTGCTGCTCCAGCAGCAGGTCTCCGGCGTGGTCTTCGCGGGCGGCCTGTACCACCAGGCCGACGCCCCGCACGACCACTACAAGGTGCTCGCGGACCGCAAGATCCCCGTCGTGCTGATCAACGCGGCCATCGGGCATCTCGGCTTCCCCGGCGTCTCCTGCGACGACTCGGTCGCCGTCGAGCAGGCCTGGCGCCACCTCGTCTCGCTCGGCCACGAGCGCATCGGACTGGTCCTCGGCCCGTCCGACCACGTGCCCTCGCAGCGCAAGCTCGCCGCCGCCCGGGTGCTCGCCGACGAGGCGGGCACGAGCATCCCCGACGAGTGGGTGGCCCGCGCGATGTTCTCGCTGGAGGGCGGGCAGGCCGCCGCGATGCGTCTCCTCGACCGGGGCGTCACCGGCATCATCTGCGCCAGCGACCCGCTCGCGCTGGGCGCCGTCCGCGCCGCCCGCCGCCGCGGTCTCTCGGTGCCCGGCCACGTCTCGGTCGTCGGCTACGACGACTCGGCCTTCATGAACTGCACCGAGCCGCCCCTGACCACCGTCCGCCAGCCCATCGAGGCCATGGGGCGCGCGGCCGTGGAGCTGCTCTCGGTCCAGATCGGCGGGCGGACCGTGCCCTCGGACGAGCTGCTCTTCGAGCCGGAGCTGGTGGTGCGTGGGTCCACCGCCCAGCCGCCGCGCGAGAATTCCCTGTGATCCGTAGCTAATTTGCATTGCCGGGCCCTTGGTCCGGACCTGGATGCCCTAGGGCAGCGGCTGCGGCGGCCGGGGCCCCGCGTACTGCCCGCTCGGCCGGATGCGGAGCGGGCGCTCCCCGTACTCCTCCAGCGCGTGGGCGATCCAGCCCGCGGTGCGGGACACCGCGAACACGGTCTCGCCCGCGTCCGCCGGCATTCCCCGGGACACGGACAGGACGGCCAGGGCCAGGTCGATGTTGGCGTGCAGCGGAGCGTGCCGCGCCGTCGTGGCCACCACTTCACGGGCCGCCGCCAGCGCCCCGGCCGCCTGCGGCACGTCCGCCAGCAGCTCGAACAGGACGGTCGCCCGGGGGTCCTCGCCCCGGTACAGCCGGTGGCCCAGCCCCGGCACCCGCCGCCCGGTCCGCAGGTGATCGGCGACCACGGGAACCGCACTGCCGCGGTCCACCGCTTCCCCGAGCATCCGGTGCGCCAGGCCGCTCGCCGCACCGTGCAGCGGCCCCTCCAGCACGCCGAGTCCCGCCGAGACCACGGCGTACGGGTGGGCCCGCGCGGAGGCGGCCACCCGGGCGGCCAGGGTGGAGGCCGCCAGGTCGTGGTCGATCAGGAGCGCGAGCGCCGCGTCCAGCACGGCGAGAGAGGGGGCGTCGGCCGGCTCCGCGGTGAGCCGCGACCACAGCTCCCGCGCCAGACAACCCCCTTCGCCCTCCTGTTCGCCCAGCACCGGCAGGGCGCCCACCAGCGTCGGGATCAGGCTCCGGGCGCTGCTCAGCACCGCTTGTGGCGACAGGTCGAACCGCAGCGGGTCCGTGGCCGCGGCAGCGGTCACGGCCACCCGCAGCCGGTCGGTCGACCCGCTGTGCGCGGGCAGGGCACCGACCGTCCTGCGGGCCGCCGCGAGGGTCCCCGGGGACGCGGTGAACCGGGCGCCGGGCCGCAGTTCGCCCGTCCACAGCCACTCGGCCACCTCCTCGTAGCCGTACCGCCGGGCCAGCTCCGTCGCGTCGACCCCACGGAAGTAGCAGCGGTCGCCCTCGATGAGCGTGATACCGGTGCGGAACGCGAGATCGCCCCCGGCCGGTGCGGGGTCCCGCCGTCCCGAACGCCGCGCCAGCGCCCGTACCTCCTGCGCGTCGAACGTGCTGCCCCGCCCCCCGGCGGCCCGGGCGCTGCTCAGCTGGCCCCGGCTGACATAGGCGTAAACCGTCTCCGGCTTCACGCCCAGCAGCTCGGCGGCCTGTCGGGTGGTCAGCCGGGGCGCGTCGTGGCGGTCGGGCTCTGGTTGATCCGTCATAGAACCACCGTATCCACTCCGCATATGCATTGATTGAATCAACATTGACAGATCTCAAGTCAAGCATGGACAGTCAAATCAATGCTGCATGCACGGTTGCATGCGCGGAGGAGAGAGAGCAGCCATGACCACCACCCCTGTCGCCCCCGTCCCCCGCGGTCTCGCCGGCGTCGTCGTCACCGACACCGCCCTCGGCGACGTCCGTGGGCGCGAAGGCTTCTACCACTACCGCCAGTACTCGGCGATCGAGCTGGCGCGGACCCGCAGCTTCGAGGACGTCTGGTACCTGATGTTCCACGGGGAGCTGCCCGACCGGGCAGCTGCCGCCGCTTTCGCGGCCCGTACGGCGAGCCTGCGCGCGCTCCCCGCCGACGTGACCGAGGCCCTGCCCGCCATCGCCCGCGCGAGCGCCGTCTCCGGCCCGCTCGCCGGACTGCGCACCGCGCTCTCGCTGCTCGGCGCCTCGGCAGGATTCCGGCCGGTGTACGACATCGGGGCCGAGCACCGCCGCGAGGACGCGCTCGCCGCCTGCGCGGCCGTCCCCACGATCCTGACCGCCCTCCACCGCCTCGGCGAGGGCCAGGAGCCGGTCGAACCCCGGGAGGACCTGCCGCACGCCGCGAACTATCTGTACATGCTGACCGGCTCGGTGCCCGAGCCCGACCAGGTCCGGGCGATCGAGCAGTACCTCGTCTCGACTGTCGACCACGGCTTCAACGCCTCCACCTTCACCGCCCGCGTCGTCGCCTCCACCGGAGCCGACCTGGCCGCCTGCCTGGTGGCGGCGGTCGGCGCGCTCTCCGGACCGCTGCACGGCGGAGCCCCCAGCCGGGCCCTGGACACGCTGGACGCCATCGGCACCCCGGACCGCATCGACGGCTGGATCCGCGAACAGGTCCTCGCCGGCCGCCGCATCATGGGCTTCGGCCACCCCGTCTACCGCACCGAGGACCCGCGCTCCCGGATGCTCAAGTCCCTCGCCCGGGGCTTCGGCGGCCCCCTCGTCGACTTCGCGGTGGAGGTGGAGGCCCAGGTCGAGGCCATCCTCGCCGAGCTCAAGCCGGGCCGGGAGCTGCACACCAACGTGGAGTTCTACGCCGGAGTGGTCATGGAGCTGTGCGGGCTGCCGCGTGCGATGTTCACCCCCACCTTCTGTGCGGCGCGGATGGTCGGCTGGAGCGCCAATATCCTGGAGCAGGCGGAGGACTCCAAGATCATCCGCCCGGCGGCCCGCTACGTCGGCGCACCCCCGCCGCAGCCGGTCCCGGCACCCTGACGACGTCCTCAGGAAGGCTCCCGTTGACCCCGCCCCGTACCCCGCAGATCCCGGTCGTCGTCCTGGCGGGCTTCCTCGGCTCTGGCAAGACCACGCTCCTGAACCATCTGCTCCGCAACCGGGCGGGCACCCGGATCGGCGTGATCGTCAACGACTTCGGGGCCATCGAGATCGACGCCATGACCGTCTCGGGGCAGGTCGGCTCGACGGTCTCGCTGGGCAACGGCTGCCTGTGCTGCGCCGTCGACGCGAGCGAACTCGACACCTTCCTGGAGACCCTGACCCGCCCCTCCGCCCGGCTGGACGTGATCGTCATCGAGGCGAGCGGTCTCGCCGAACCCCAGGAACTGGTCCGCATGCTGCTGGCCAGCGACAACCCCCACATCCTGTACGGGGGGCTCGTCGAGGTCGTCGACGCGGCGGAGTTCGACGGCACCCGTCAGCGGCACCCGGAGCTGGACCGCCACCTGGCCGTCGCCGACCTCGTCGTCCTCAACAAGACCGACCGGGTGGGGGAGGCCGAACGGGAACGGCTGCGGGCGACGGTCGCGGAGCTGAGCGGGCGCGCCGCCGTAATCTCCGCCGTGCACGGCCGGATCGACCCCGAGTTGCTCTTCGACCCCGCGCTGCGGCCGGACCACGAGGAGATGGCGGGTCAGCTGAGCTTCGAGGACGTGCTGCGTGAGGAGGCGTGCGACGAGCACGAGGGGTGCGAGGGGCACGGGCACGGCGACCATCTCCACGCGGCGTACGAGAGCGTCGACTTCACCTCGGACGTGCCGATGGACCCGCGCCGCTTCATGGCGTTCCTCGACTCCCGGCCCGAAGGCCTCTACCGCGTCAAGGGGTTCGCCGACTTCGGCGCGGGGGACCGGGACAACACCTACGCGCTGCACGCGGTGGGCCGGTTCCTGCGCTTCGTCCCCCGGCCCTGGGCGCGCGGCGAGCAGCGTCTCACCCAGCTCGTCATGATCGGCGCGGGCATCGACGCCGACACGCTGCTGGCCGGACTCGCCGCCTGCCGCGCGGACGGTGCCGCCCCCGACGAGTACGCCGATGCCGCTGCGGTCGAACGCGGCATGTGGGGCGTGCTCCGGTACGTACGACAGGAGGCGGACCCCGTGGACGTACGAGAGGAGACGGACCCCGTGGAGGTACGGGAGGAGGCGGACTCCGTCGACGTACGCGAAGAGACGGACCCCGTGGACGCACAACAGGAAGCGGCCGCGGAGGCGTAACGCCCCCCGGCCGCTCGCCGTCGTACGAGAACGGTGCCTACAGCGGCGGTCCCGCGATCACGGCCACCTTCTCCAGCAGCGGCGTGCCCGAACCGTCCCGCCTCGGGTCCGGCTCCGGCAGCTTCGCCGGAGTGCCGTTCTGCTGCGCGGCCCGTGCCGGGGTGGGACCGGCCCAGGCGAACACAAGCACGTCCTCGCCCTTCAGGAACCGCTGGCAGCGCACTCCGCCGGTCGCCCGGCCCTTGCGCGGATACTGGTCGAACGGGGTGAGCTTGGACGTCAGCACCGAGTCGTCCAGCGTCCCGTGCGAACCGGCCACCGTGAACACGATCGCCTCGGCCGCCGGGTCCACCGCCGTGAACGACAGCACCTCGGCCCCGGCCGCCAGCTTGACGCCCGCCATGCCTCCGGCGGGCCTCCCCTGCGGGCGCACCGAAGCCGCCGGGTAGCGGAGCAACTGGGCGTCGGAGGTGATGAACACCAGGTCCTCCTCGCCCGTACGCAGCTCGATCGCGCCCACGATGCGGTCACCGTCCTTGAGGGTGATGACCTCCAACTCGTCCTTGTTGGCCGGGTAGTCCGGCACGACGCGTTTCACCACGCCCTGGAGGGTGCCGATCGCGAGACCCGGCGAGGCCTCGTCGAGCGTCGTGAGGCAGATCAGCTCCTCGTCCGCCTCCAGGCTGAGGAACTCGGAGATCTGCGCCCCGCCCGAGAGATTCGGCTCCGCATGCGTGTCCGGCAGCTGCGGCAGGTCGATCACCGAGAGCCGCAGCAGCCGGCCCGTGGAGGTCACCGCCCCGACATCGCCGCGGGCCGTCGCCGCCACCGCCGACACGATCACGTCGTGCTTGGTCCGCCGGGCGTCCTCGGAGATCTCGACCGGCTCCGCGTTCGCCGTACGCGCCAGCAGACCCGTCGACGAGAGCAGCACCCGGCACGGGTCGTCCGCCACCTCCAGCGGCACGGACGCGATCTGCGAACCGGCTGACTCCAGCAGCACCGTGCGCCGGTCCGTGCCGAACTTCTGCGCCACCACGGCCAGCTCCGAGGACACCAGCTTGCGCAGCTCCGCGTCCGACTCCAGGATCGCGGTCAGCGCCTCGATCTCGCCGTTGAGCTTGTCGCGCTCGCTCTCCAGCTCGATCCGGTCGAAACGGGTGAGCCGGCGCAGCGGCGTGTCCAGGATGTACTGCGTCTGGATCTCGCTCAGCGAGAAGTGCGCCATCAGGCGCTCCTTCGCCTGCGCGGAGTTGTCGCTGTCCCGGATGATCCGGATGACCTCGTCGATGTCGAGGAGTGCGACGATCAGGCCCTCGACCAGGTGCAGCCGGTCGCGGCGCTTGGTGCGGCGGAACTCGCTGCGCCGGCGCACCACCTCGAAGCGGTGGTCGAGATAGACCTCCAGCAGCTCCTTGAGGCCCAGGGTGAGCGGCTGGCCGTCGACCAGTGCCACGTTGTTGATGCCGAAGGACTCCTCCATCGGCGTCAGCTTGTAGAGCTGCTCCAGCACCGCTTCCGGCACGAAGCCGTTCTTGACCTCGATGACCAGCCGCAGGCCGTGCGCCCGGTCGGTGAGGTCCTTGACGTCGGCGATGCCCTGGAGCTTCTTCGCCGAGACCAGGTCCTTGATCTTGGCGATCACCTTCTCCGGGCCGACGGTGAAGGGCAGTTCGGTGACGACGAGGCCCTTGCGGCGGGCCGTCACGTTCTCCACGGCGACGGTGGCGCGGATCTTGAACGTGCCGCGGCCCGCCGTGTACGCGTCCTTGATGCCGGTGAGTCCGACGATGCGGCCGCCGGTGGGCAGGTCGGGGCCCGGGACGAAGCGCATCAGCGTCTCGACGTCGGCGCCCGGGTGCTTGATCAGGTGGCGGGCGGCGGCGATGACCTCGCCCAGGTTGTGCGGGGGCATGTTGGTCGCCATGCCCACGGCGATCCCGGAGACCCCGTTGACCAGGAGGTTGGGATAGGCGGCGGGGAGGACGACCGGCTCGCGCTCCTGGCCGTCGTAGTTCGACTGGAAATCGACGGTGTCCTCGTCGATCGCCTCGGTCATCAGCGACGTGGCGTCGGCCATCCGGCACTCGGTGTACCGCATGGCGGCCGGCGGGTCGTCGTTGCCGAGGGAGCCGAAGTTGCCGTGGCCGTCGACCAGGGGGAGACGCATCGAGAACGGCTGCGCCATGCGCACCAGGGCGTCGTAGATCGAGGCGTCGCCGTGCGGGTGCAGCTTGCCCATCACCTCGCCGACGACGCGGGCGCACTTCACGTAGCCGCGGTCGGGGCGCAGTCCCATCTCGTTCATCTGGGACACGATGCGGCGGTGCACCGGCTTCATGCCGTCGCGGGCGTCGGGCAGGGCCCTGGAGTAGATCACCGAGTACGCGTACTCGAGGAAGGAGCCCTGCATTTCGTCGACGACGTCGATGTCGAGGATCTTCTCCTCGAAGTCGTCCGGCGGCGGGGTCTTCGTGCTACGGCGGGCCATCGCGGCTGCGACTCCTTCACAGATTCTGTTCGGACAACCTGAGCTTGTTTCGGGACAACACGAGCTAGTGACGCGGTCCATTGTGGACCGCCGCACTGACAACGCCGACCTCGACCCGTCCGAAGGCCGGTCCGAAGCGGCCCGGGCAGCACGTCAGCGTCGGCGTCCACGACACCATCGACGGAAACATCCACGGAACGGGAACTTCGCCAGGTGCCGGTGCGCTTGCTTAGAGTGGCAGGTCTGGCAGGAAGTCCAGTATCGCGATCGAAGGGACGTACATGCCCATGGGTCACACGGCCACCGCACAGGCCGGCTCCGGCGGCTTGACAGCGACCGAGCACCGCCTGGCCAACGGCCTGCGTGTGGTGCTCTCCGAGGACCATCTGACCCCGGTCGCCGCGGTCTGCCTCTGGTACGACGTCGGCTCGCGCCACGAGGTCAAGGGACGCACCGGTCTGGCTCACCTCTTCGAGCACCTGATGTTCCAGGGCTCGGGCCAGGTCAAGGGGAACGGTCACTTCGAGCTCGTCCAGGGGGCCGGCGGCTCGCTCAACGGGACGACCAGCTTCGAGCGGACCAACTACTTCGAGACCATGCCCACCCACCAGGTGGAGCTGGCGCTCTGGCTGGAAGCCGACCGGATGGGCTCCCTCCTCGCCGCGCTCGACGAGGAGTCCATGGAGAACCAGCGCGACGTCGTCAAGAACGAACGCCGCCAGCGCTACGACAACGTGCCCTACGGCACCGCGTTCGAGAAGCTGACCGCCCTCTCCTACCCCGAGGGCCACCCCTACCACCACACCCCGATCGGCTCCATGGCCGACCTGGACGCGGCCACGCTGGAGGACGCCCGCGCGTTCTTCCGTACGTACTACGCGCCCAACAACGCGGTGATCTCGGTGGTCGGCGACATCGACCCCGAGCAGACCCTCGCCTGGATCGAGAAGTACTTCGGCTCGATCCCGTCCCACGACGGCAAGCAGCCGCCGCGCGACGGGACGCTGCCCGAGACCATCGGCGAGCAGCTGCGCGAAGTGGTCCACGAGGAGGTGCCGGCGCGCGCCCTGATGGCCGCCTACCGCCTCCCGCACGACGGCACCCGCGCCTGCGACGCCGCCGACCTGGCGCTCACCGTGCTCGGCGGCGGCGAATCCTCCCGGCTGCACAACCGCCTGGTCCGCCGCGACCGTACGGCGGTGGCGGCCGGCTTCGGGCTGCTGCGGCTCGCCGGAGCGCCCTCGCTGGGCTGGCTGGACGTCAAGACGTCCGGCGGCGTCGAGGTCGAGACGATCGAGGCCGCGGTCGACGAGGAGCTGGCCCGGTTCGCCGCCGAGGGGCCCACGCCCGAGGAAATGGAGCGGGCGCAGGCGCAGTTGGAGCGCGAGTGGCTCGACCGGCTCGGCACGGTCGCCGGCCGCGCCGACGAACTGTGCCGCTACGCGGTCCTGTTCGGCGACCCGCAGCTCGCCCTGACCGCCGTGGGCCGCGTCCTGGACGTCACGGCGGAGGAGGTGCGCGCGGCGGCGGAGGCTGCTCTGCGCCCCGACAACCGGGCGGTGCTGGTGTACGAGCCCATCGAGCCGGCCGACGAGGCGGACGAGGGCGACGAGGGCGAAGCAAGCGCCGAGGGCGCCGACGCGCACGAGGGGGCGGACAAGTGAGCGACGCCGCCGTGACTGGAGTAGCCATGGAGTTCCACCCGCAGCCCACCGCCGGCACGGCCCGCCCCTGGGCCTTCCCGGCTCCCGAGCGCGGCGCCCTGCCCAACGGGCTGACCGTGCTGCGCTGCCACCGCCCCGGCCAGCAGGTAGTCGCCGTGGAGATCTTCCTGGACGCGCCCCTGGAGGCCGAGCCCGACGGCCTGGACGGCGTGGCCACGATCATGTCGCGGGCGCTCTCCGAGGGCACCGACAAGCGCAGCGCCGAGGAGTTCGCCGCCGAGCTGGAGCGCTGCGGCGCCACGCTCGACGCGCACGCCGACCACCCCGGCGTCCGGGTCTCCCTGGAGGTCCCGGCCTCCCGGCTGGCCAAGGCGCTCGGTCTGGTCGCCGAGGCGCTGCGGGCCCCGGCCTTCGCCGAGAGCGAGATCGAGCGCCTGGTGGGCAACCGCCTCGACGAGATCCCGCACGAGCACGCCAACCCGTCCCGGCGGGCCGCCAAGCAGCTCTCCAAGGAGCTGTTCCCGGCCACCGCCCGGATGTCCCGCCCGCGTCTGGGCACCGAGGAGACGGTCCGGCGGATCGACGCCGTCGCCGTCCGCGCCTTCTTCGACGCCCACATCCGCCCGTCCACCGCGACGGCCGTGATCGTCGGCGACCTCACCGGCATCGACCTGGACGCGCTGCTGGCGGAGACCCTCGGAGACTGGTCGGGCAACGCGGGCCAGGCCCGCCCCGTGCCGCCCATCACGGCGAACGACACCGGCCGCGTGGTCATCGTGCACCGCCCCGGCGCGGTCCAGACCCAGCTGCTGATCGGCCGGATCGGCGCCGACCGGCACGAGCGCGTGTGGCCCGCACAGGTGCTCGGCACGTACTGCCTGGGCGGCACCCTCACCTCCCGGCTGGACCGGGTGCTGCGCGAGGAGAAGGGCTACACCTACGGGGTGCGCGCCTTCGCCCAGGTGCTGCGCTCCAGCGGCCCCGACTCGGGCGGCGCGGCGATGCTCGCGATCAGCGGCTCGGTGGACACCGAGTCCACCGGACCGGCCCTGGACGACCTCTGGAAGGTTCTGCGGAAGCTGGCCGCCGAGGGGCTGACCGACGCCGAGCGCGAGACGGCCGTTCAGAACCTGGTGGGCGTCGCCCCGCTGAAGTTCGAGACCGCCGCCTCCGTCGCGAGCACGCTGGCCGACCAGGTCGAGCAGCACCTCCCCGACGACTACCAGGCCCACCTCTACGCCCGGCTCGCCGAGACCGGCACCGTGGAGGCGACCGCCGCCGTGGTCAACGCCTTCCCGGTGGACCGGCTGGTCACGGTCCTCGTGGGGGACGCCGCGCAGATCGAGGAGCCCGTGAAGGCCCTCGGCATCGGAGAGGTGTCCGTCGTCACCGGCTGACACCGCCGCGGAACACGGCCGCCCCCGTGCGACCACTGCCGCGAACAGGACCCCGACGGAAGGGATTTCGTCGGGGTCCTGTTTGTTTGCCCGTTTAGTGCACTTCACCCATTTTTGGGGGAGAGGTTGCCTGTCTGCCCTGTGGGATGCGCGACAAATCCCCTTGTCCGTTTGGTGGGGGGAAGTCGCCCCGCCTAGCGTCGGCTCGGCTGTCCGTCACCCGTATGCCGCAACCGCGGCGCCGGGCAGTCATCGCCGAGTCCCCGTCAGGCGCGAGCCTAGGGGAGCCGGGGACCCACGCAGTCCCTGGGGTGAATCGGAGGCCCGTGCCGCGAACCGGCGCGGGAATCCGTAGGAGACCTTCCTGCTCCGAACCCGTCAGCTAACCCGGTAGGCGAGAAGGAAGGAAAGGAACCAGCCCCTCCATGGCGTTCACCCGTGCCACCGGGAAGCACCGTGCCCCGAGCCGCCTCACGCGTCGGAGCGCCCAGGTCGCCGGCATCGCGGCCCTGGCCACCACCGGAGTCATCGGCTCGCTGTCCTCCCCGGCTCTCGCCGCGGACACCGAGGCCGCCAAGTCCGCCGACACCGGCCTCACCCAGGCCGTCTCCCTCGAAGCCACCCTCGCCGAGCGGATCGACGCGCAGGCGAGCGCCCAGAAGCAGCAGGCCGACGCGATCGCCGAGGCGAAGGCCAAGGCAAAGGCCGAGGCCCGTGCGAAGGCGGCGGCCGAGCGAAAGGCCGAGGCCCGCGCCAAGGAGGTCCGCGAGGAGAAGGCCCGGGCCGCCCGCGCCGCCGAGCGCGCCCGGCTGAACGCCTTCCACCTCCCGGTCGCCGGCTCCCACGTCACCACCGGGTACAACACCGGCGGCTCGCTCTGGTCCTCCGGCAGTCACTCCGGCGTGGACTTCCAGGCCGCCTCCGGCAGTTCCGTCGTCGCGGTCGGCGCCGGCACGGTCGTCGAGGCCGGCTGGGGCGGCGCGTACGGCAACAACATCGTGCTCCGGATGAAGGACGGCACGTACACCCAGTACGGCCACCTCTCCTCGATCGGCGTCTCCGTCGGCCAGAGCGTCTCCTCCGGCCAGCAGATCGGCCTCTCCGGCTCCACCGGCAACTCCACCGGCCCGCACCTGCACTTCGAGGCCCGCACCACCCCCGACTACGGCTCCGACATGGACCCCGTCGGCTACCTGCGCTCGCACGGTCTGAACGTCTGACGCACCCCGCGTGACCCCCGTCCGAAGGCCCCGGCGCCCGCCGGGGCCTTCAGCAATTCCGGCGTGAAGATATCCATGGATTCCGGCCTGCCATCGGAAATTCCGGCGGATTGCCATAGAGTCACGGAACAGACGTCGGGCGGCCGCGTTTCGCGGGGATCAAGGCGGAGGTTCGGACATGCGCATTCCCGCGCATTCGGTATGCACGGCAATCCGTGACGACATCGTCTCCGGTGTCTACGAGCGAGGCAGCCGCCTCACCGAGGAGCTGCTGGCCCGCCGCTACGGGGTCTCCCGGGTCCCGGTCCGCGAGGCGCTGCGCACCCTGGAGTCCGAGGGGTTCGTGGTCACCCGCAGGCACGCCGGCGCCTGTGTCGCGGAGCCCACCGTGCAGGAGGCGGCCGACCTCCTGGAGGTCCGGACGCTCCTGGAGCCACTGGGTGCGGCACGCGCCGCGCAGCGCCGCACGGAAGCCCATCTGAAGGTGCTCCGGGGCCTGGTCAGGCTGGGCCAGGAGCGGGCCCGCCGGGGCGAGGGCGAGGATCTGCGCTCGCTGGGCGGCTGGTTCCACGAGACCCTCGCCCAGGCCTCCGGCAGCCCCGGGCTCATCGCGCTGCTCACCCAGCTCCGGCACAAGATCGCCTGGATGTACGCGGTCGAGCAGGAGTCCCGCCCGGTCGATTCCTGGGCCGAGCGCGGCGCGATCGTGGACGCCGTGGCGCGCGGCGACGCGGAACGGGCGAGGGCGCTGACCGCCCAGCACGCGGAACGCTTCACCGCCGCCCACCGGCTCCGCCGCCCGGATCTCCCCGGGCGGCGCGCCGCCCCCGTCCCCCCGGTGAGAAGTTCGCAACACGGCGTAAACACCGCGGGCGTCCGTCATTAACAGAAGAGCCGTATACAAAGAGAAGCGATTTCGGATGCGTCATTGACGCTGCCTGAATGCGTCATTCGCGATGCCCAAATGCGCCCTTCGCGCTGCCCGAATTATCGAGGCGCGATTCTTTCGTGAAAGCGAAAGAGCCGTGATCCCTTTACGGGGTCACGGCTCTCGCACGGGTCGAATCCGGACGGGCCGGAGTCGGAGGGGTCAGACGGTCTCCGGAAGCTCTTCCAGACCCTCGGCGACCAGCTTGGCCAGCCGGTCCAGAGCGGCCTCGGCGTCGTCCGCGTCGGACGCGAGCACGATCTCCTCGCCACCCTGGGCGCCCAGGCCGAGCACGGCGAGCATGGAGGCGGCGTTCACCGGGTTGCCGTCGGCCTTGGCGATCGTCACGGGGACGCCGGAGGCCGTGGCGGCACGGACGAAGATGGAAGCGGGGCGGGCGTGCAGGCCCTCGGCCCAACCGACGTTTACGCGGCGCTCAGCCATGGTTCTGCCCTTCACATATCAACGGTTGTCTAGACCAGTCTCTCATGCAGTGCGTGGTGCTGTGCCCGGCCTCCCGTCCGGCTGCCCGGTCCGGGCCCCCTCAGACTGCCCCGGCACCGATCCCTCCGCGACCGGGCTCCCCGCCGTACGCTTTGGCCATGGAGCCCACGCCGGAACAGAGTCCGCATCACGCGTACCCCGACCACTGGGAAGCGGACGTGGTGCTCCGCGACGGTGGCACCGCGCGCATCAGGCCGATCACCACGGACGACGCCGAGCGACTGGTCAGCTTCTACGAGCAGGTGTCCGACGAGTCGAAGTACTACCGGTTCTTCGCCCCGTATCCGCGGCTATCCGACCGGGACGTGCACCGCTTCACCCATCACGACTACGTCGACCGGGTGGGACTGGCCGTCACGATCGGCGGCGAGTTCATCGGGACCGTCCGCTACGACCGCATCAACGACCAGGGCCGCCCCGCCTCCGCGCCCGCCGACGAGGCCGAGGTCGCCTTCCTCGTCCAGGACGCCCACCAGGGCCGCGGAGTCGCCTCGGCGCTGCTCGAACACATCGCCGCGGTCGCCCGCGAGCGCGGCATCCGGCGCTTCGCCGCCGAGGTGCTCCCCGCCAACAACAAAATGATCAAGGTGTTCCGGGACGGCGGCTACAGCCAGCGCCGCAGCTTCGAGGACGGCTCCGTCCACCTCACCCTCGACCTCGAACCCACCGAGAAGTCCCTCGCCGTCCAGCGCGGCCGCGAACAGCGCGCCGAGGCCCGCTCGGTGCAGCGCCTCCTCGCCCCCGGCTCCGTCGCGGTCATCGGCACCGGCCGCACCCCCGGCGGTGTGGGCCGCACGGTGCTGCGCAACCTCCTCGCCGCCGGCTACACCGGCCGCACCTACGCGGTGAACCGCGCCTTCGACGAGGGCCTGGCCACGCTCGACGGGGTCCCCGCCCACCGCTCGCTCGGCGAGATCGACGAGCAGGTCGACCTCGCCGTCATCGCCGTCCCCGCCCACCGCGTCCCCGAGGCCGTCGCCGACTGCGGCGAGCACGGCGTCCAGGGCCTGGTCGTCCTCTCCGCCGGATACGCCGAGCGGGGCGCCGAGGGCCGGGAGCTCCAGCGCGAACTGGTCCGCCAGGCCCGCTCGTACGGCATGCGGATCATCGGCCCCAACGCCTTCGGCATCATCAACACCGCCGAGACCGTCCGGCTGAACGCCTCGCTCGCCCCCGAGTCGCCCGCCCGCGGCCGGATCGGCCTGTTCACCCAGTCCGGCGCCATCGGCATCGCCCTCCTCTCCGGCCTCCACCGGCGCGGCGCGGGCCTGTCCTCGTTCATCTCGGCGGGCAACCGGGCCGATGTCTCCGGCAACGACTTCCTCCAGTACTCCTTCGAGGACCCCGACACCGACGTCGCCCTGCTCTACCTCGAATCGCTCGGCAACCCCCGCAAGTTCACCCGCCTCGCCCGCCGCACCGCCGCCGTGAAGCCCGTCGTCGTGGTGAAGGGCGCCCGGCACAGCGGCACCAACCCGCCCGGCCACGCGGTCCCGGTCAGCCGCATCCCCGACGCCACGGTCTCCGCGCTGATGCGCCAGGCCGGCGTCATCCGGGTCGACACCGTGACCGAGATGGTCGACGCCGGACTCCTGCTGGCGGGCCAGCCCCTCCCGGCCGGCCCCCGGGTCGCCATCCTCGGCAACTCCGAATCCCTCGGCCTCCTGACGTACGACGCCTGCCTCGCCGAGGGTCTGCGCCCGCGCCCGCCGATCGACCTCACCACCGCCGCCTCCCCGCAGGACTTCCGCGACGCGCTGGCCGATGCGCTGGCGGACGGCACCTGCGACGCCGTGATCGTCACCGCCATCCCGTGGGTGGGGGAGAACGGCGAGGCCGAGACCGGCGACGGCCAGGTGCTGGCCGCCGCCCTGCACAAGGCGGTGGCCGGGGGCTCGGCCAAGCCGGTGGCCGTCGTCCACGTCGAGATCGGCGGCCTCGCCGAGGCCCTGGCCGCGGCGAGCAGCACGGCCGCCCCCCGCCCCCGTACCGCCGCGCCCCGGACCGCGGCCCCGGACGCGAGCACGGCCGGGGGCCCGAGCACGGCCGCGGCAACGAGCACCGACCGGGCGGCGACCACGGACCGGACAGGCACCACCACCCCGGCGTCCGCCACTCCCGCAGCGGCGGCCCCAGCCCCCGAGAACGCCTCCGGCACCGGCCAGCCCACCGCCCCTGGAAGGCCTGCCGCACCGACCGACCCGCCCGCCCCCGGAACGGCGACCTCCGAAACACCCGCCCCCGAGACCCCGCCCCGCCCCGGCCGCATCCCCGCCTACCCCGCCGCCGAACGCGCCGTGCGCGCCCTCGCCGAGGCCGTGAAGTACGCCCAGTGGCGACGCCAGGCGGCCGTGCCCGGCAAGATCCCCGAGTTCCTCGACGACACCATCGACGAGCCCGGGGCCGCCGCCCTCATCGAGGCGCAGCTCGCCACCGCCCCCGACCCGCGCGGACGCCCCCTCACCCACGACGAGGCCCGCGAACTGCTCGGCCGCTACGGCATCGACGTCCGCCCCACCCTGCCCGCCCCCGACCCCGAGGCGGCCGTCGCCGCGGCGGCCCGGCTCGGCTACCCCGTCGCCCTCAAGACCACCGCGCCCCACCTGCGCCACCGCGCCGACCTCGGCGGGGTCCGCCTCGACGTCGCCGACGAGGAGGCGCTGCGCCGGGGCTACGGAGATCTGACCGACCTCCTCGGCAAGCCCGCCGAACTGCTCCCCGTCGTCCAGGCGATGGCCCCGCGCGGCGTGGACACCGTCGTGCGGGCCTCCATCGACGCGGCCGCCGGGGCCGTCCTGTCCTTCGGCCTCGCGGGAGCCCCCTCAGAACTGCTCGGCGACACCGCACACCGACTGGTTCCGGCCACCGACCGGGACGCCGCCGAGCTGATCCGGTCCATCAGGGCGGCCCCGGTGCTGTTCGGCTGGCGCGGCTCGGCCCCGGTCGACACGGCCGCCCTCGAAGAGCTGCTGCTGCGGCTGTCCCGCCTGGTCGACGACCACCCCGAGGTGGTCTCCGTCGCCCTCGAACCGGTCGTCGTCGCCCCGCAGGGACTGACCGTGCTCGGCGCGAGCGTCCGGCTGGCCCCGCCGCCCGCCCGGAGCGACCTCGGCCCCCGCCGCCTTCCGAACTACTGAGACCCACCGGACCGCCGGTGGCCACACGGGCGTCCCCGGCAGTCACCCGCCCGCCGTAGGATGGTGCTCATGGCAAAGACCGGTACGACGACCCAGGGGCTGCGCGCGGCGATCGAGCGCAGCGGCTACTACCCGGCCCTCGTGGCCGAGGCGGTGGAGGCCGCCGTCGGCGGGGAACCGGTCGCTTCGTACCTGGTGCACCAGGAGACCACGTTCGACTCCAACGAGGTCCGCCGTCATGTGACGGTCCTCGTCCTGACCGAGCACCGGTTCATCGTCAGCCACACCGACGAGCAGGCCGCCGACACCAGTTCCCCGACGCCGTACGCCACCACCTCCACCGAGTCCGTGAAGCTGGAGCGGATCTCCTCCGTCGTGGTCAGCCGCGTGGTGGCCAACCCGGAGAAGTACGTCCCGGGCACCCTGCCCCGCGAGGTCGTCCTCACCATCGGCTGGGGCGCGGTCTCCCGGATCGACCTGGAGCCCGCCGCCTGCGGCGACTCCAACTGCGACGCCGACCACGGCTACACCGGCAGCTCGACCGCCGACGACCTGAGCCTGCGGGTCAGCGAGGCCGGAGACGGCCCCGACGCCGTGCGCCAGACCCTCGCCTTCGCCCAGTCGCTCTCCGAGGCCACGGCCGCCACCGCGGCGACCGGCCGCTGATGGCCCAGCCCGCCTGGCAGGACCCCGTTCCGCTGTCCCTCGACACCGCGCCCGTGCCCGCGTACGGCAGCGGCTCGCTCGCCGACCTGCTGCCGACGCTCGTCGCCGGACAGGAGGTGCCGGGGTTCACCGCCGCGATCCCCGAGCTGACCCCGGCCGACCGCAACTGCGTCTTCCTGATCGACGGTCTCGGCTGGGAGCAGATCAAGGCCCACCCGGACGAGGCCCCCTTCCTGCACTCGCTCCTCCCCACCTCGCGCGGCGGCACCGGCCGCCCGCTCACCGCGGGCTTCCCCTCCACCACCGCCACTTCACTGGCCTCCGTCGGTACGGGGCTGCCGCCCGGCGAGCACGGCCTGCCCGGCTACACCGCGCGGAATCCGGAGACCGGCGAGCTGATGAACCAGCTCCGCTGGAGGCCGTGGACCGCGCCCAAGGTCTGGCAGCCCTATCCCACGGTCTTCCAGCTCGCCGACGCCGCGGGCGTGCACACCGCGCAAGTCTCCGCGCCGACGTTCGAGCAGACGCCCCTCACCAAGGTCGCGCTCAGCGGCGGCTCCTTCCTCGGCCGGCTCTCCGGAGAGGACCGGATGGACGTCGCCGCCCAGCGCCTGGCCGCCGGCGACCGCTCGCTCGTCTACACGTACTACAGCGAGGTCGACGGCAAGGGCCACCGTTTCGGCATCGACTCCGACGCCTGGCGCGGTCAGCTGATGTACGTCGACGGGCTCGCCCGCCGCCTGGCCGAGCAGCTTCCGCCGCGCTCCGCGCTCTACATCACCGCCGACCACGGCATGATCGACATCCCGTTCGACGAGCAGTCCCGGATCGACTTCGACGAGGACTGGGAGCTGGGCGCGGGCGTCGCCCTCCTGGGCGGCGAGGGCCGCGCCCGCCACGTCTACGCGGTGCCGGGCGCCCAGGCCGACGTCCTGGCCGTATGGCGCGAGGTGCTCGGCGAGCAGTTCTGGATCGCGAGCCGGGACGAGGCCGTCGCGGCCGGCTGGTTCGGTCCGACGATCGACGAGCGGGTGTACGGACGGATCGGCGACGTGGTCGCCGCCGCCCACGACGACGTGATCATCACGGCCACCGTCAACGAGCCGCACGAGTCGGCGATGGTGGGCGTCCACGGCTCCCTGACCCCCGTGGAACAGCTCGTCCCCCTCCTCGAAGTACGCTCGTAACCCCTTCCGCCGTGCCCCCCTCCGAAAGGTGCTCGACCCCTCATGCCCGAGCTGGTGTTCTTCTCCGGAACCATGGACTGCGGAAAGAGCACACTGGCCCTGCAGATCGGTCACAACCGCTCGGCACGCGGCCTCCAGGGCGTGATCTTCACCCGGGACGACCGCGCGGGGGAGGGCAAGCTCTCCTCCCGGCTCGGCCTGGTGACGGAAGCGGTCGAGGCCGGCGAGGACATGGATCTCTACGCCTATCTGGTCGCGCAGCTCTCGAAGGGCGGCAAGGCGGACTACGTGATCGTGGACGAGGCCCAGTTCCTGGCCCCGGCCCAGATCGACCAGCTCGCCCGGATCGTGGACGACCTCGACATGGACGTCTTCGCCTTCGGCATCACCACCGACTTCCGCACCAAGCTCTTCCCCGGCTCGCAGCGCCTGGTCGAGCTCGCGGACCGGGTCGAGCAGCTCCAGGTCGAGGCCCCGTGCTGGTGCGGCGCCCGCGCCACGCACAACGCCCGCACGGCAGACGGCGAGATGGTGGTGGAGGGCGCCCAGGTCGTGGTCGGCGACGTGAACCGCCCGGCGGAGGAGATCGGCTACGAGGTCCTCTGCCGCCGCCACCACCGCAGGCGCATGACGAGCGCCGCTGCCCACGCGGGCGCCCTCTCCCCGGACGTCCTCCCGGTCAACCACGCCTGACCGCCGGGTCGTAGTGACCCGGACCGTCCCCGTCCGATGGCCGGTCCGCCCGCAGAGGCCGACCACCGGCAGGGGGGAACCGTTCAAGCCCCTGTGCGTCTCTTAGTAGCGTGTGCGAAGCGGGGGCTGCCGGCTGTCCCCGGGGACGGGAGCATGGGATGGGACTGACCGAGGAAATTGTCGCGATGCGCGATGGATCGGGGCATTCCGGTCGTTTGCTCGGTGAATTCCGCCGCACCGCACTGCTGGTGCCGCTGTCGGGGGACCAGGACGGCGGTCTCATGTCCGGATGGCAGGGCGGCGTCCGCTGGATTTACGCGTTCACGGATGAGGAGGCGCTGGCCCGTTTCGCGGAGGCGCGCGGTGCCGGGGCCGGTGCCCGTGAGTGGGAGTTCCTCTCGATCCTGGGCGCCCGTCTGGTCGATGCGGTGATTCCCACGGTCGACGGTCCGACCGGGGTGGTCGTCGACGTCGCGGACGAGGACGCCTCGATGCTGTTCCCTCCCGTCGTGGGCATCGTCCCCGACCGGTGCGCGGTGGATGCGGACGATGAGCTTGCGGGTGCCCTCTGATGGCGGGCGCCGGAGACCTGGAGGTCTCGCCTGTCGCCGTCAAGAACATCCGGAACGGTCTGCGCAAAGCCATCGCCGAGCTGCGTGAGACGGGTGACGCGGCGGGCGCATCCATGGGTTCGGGATTCGAAGACCTGTCGATGACGGGGATGGAGGCCGGGCACATGGGTCTGGCCACCGACTTCGAGGATTTCTGCGAACGCTGGGAGTGGGGCGTGCGCAGTCTTGTGCAGAACGCCAGCGCCTTGGCCGGGAACCTCGGCATCGCGGCGGGCACGGTGTGGGAGGAAGAGCAGTACCTGGAGGGCGCGTTCAAGGTCGCGGCGAACTCGGCGTACGGCAATCCGCACGCGAGTGAGGACGAGATCGAGAAGAAGGGCTGGGACGACATCTGGCGGGCTGACGTCTACAAGCCGGACTACAGCGCGGAGTCCTTCGAGAAGAGTCGGCAGGACATCAAGCAGACCTGGTCGGACACGGGGGACAAGCTGACCTCCAGCGGAAGGATCGGCTCGATCAAGGACCTGCTGGACCAGGCCGACCAAGCCGACCGGGGCGGCAACTGATGGGCTGGAAGGACTTCGTACCGGACCCCGTGGAAGGCTGGGTCGAGGACCGGACCGAGGACGTCGGCGACGCGATCGAATGGACCGGGGACAAGGTCGCCGACGTGGCCGAGGACGTCGGGCTCGACGAGGCCGGGGACTGGATCCGCGACAAGAGCCGCTCCGCCGCCAACCGGCTCGGGGCGGACGTCTCGGAGCTGGAGCTCGGGCAGACCGAAGACCCCAAGAAACTGGTCTACGGCAGCGTGTCGAAAATCCGTGCCCAGGTCTCGCACCTGAAGGACTTCACGTCCTCCTTCACCATGGTCGGCAACGGGCTGAAGGGGCTGGAGGGCGACGGTCTGAAGGGCGCGTCGGCGGACGCGTTCCGGAAGGCGATAGCCAAGGAGCCGCCGCGCTGGTTCAAGGCGGCGGAGGCCTTCGGCAAAGCCGCGGACGCGATGAACCGATTCGCGGAGACCGTGGAGTGGGCGCAGGTTCAGGCCAAGGAGGCCCTGGAGGAGTACAACAGGGCCAAGAAGGTCTCACAGGACGCGCGCACCGCCCACAACAAGTCGGTCACCGAGTACAACGCCGCGGTCGAAGCGAAGAAGGACACTCTGCCGCCGAGGCCGTCAGAGAATTTCACCGATCCCGCCGGACCGCTGATCAAGGCCGCTCAGGACAGACTGGACACCGCCCGGACCCAGCGCAACGACGTCGCCGAGACGGCACGAACAGCGGTTCGCGCGGCGCGTGACGCCGCCCCGCCCAAGCCCTCGTACGCGGAACAGCTCAAGGACGGGATGGACTACCTGGAGCTGGCGCAGACCCATCTCGCCGGCGGTCTCGTCAAGGGCACCGCGGGCCTCAACAACTTCGTCCGCTCGGTCAACCCGATGGACCCGTACAACCTGACCCACCCCGCCGAGTACCTGACCAGCCTCAATTCGACGGTCGCCGGGCTGACCGTGGCCGTCAACGACCCCCTGGGCGCCGGCAAGCAGATGCTCAACGAGTTCATGAAGGACCCCAGCGAGGGCATCGGCAAACTCATCCCGGAACTCGTCGGCACCAAAGGCCTCGGCGCACTCAAGAAGGGCGCCACGGTCGCCAGGCACGCCGACGACCTCAAAGGCCCCGCCCGTGCCCACCTGGAGGGCGAGGGCCCCGGACCGGCCTCGCGTACGGCAAAGGACACGACCTGTGTCGAGGACCCCGTCGACGTGGCGACCGGACGGATGGTCCTGCCCCAGACCGATCTCATCCTCCCCGGATCGCTGCCGCTGCTGTTCACCCGTACCTTCGAGTCCTCCTACCAGGCAGGCAGGTGGTTCGGCCGCCGCTGGGCGAGCACCGTCGACCAGCGCCTGGAAATCGATTCCGTCGGCATCGTCCTCGTCGGTGAGGACGGTAGCTTCCTGTCCTATCCGCACCCGGCACCCGGGCTGCCGGTCCTGCCGTCGCACGGCCGCCGATGGCCCCTCTCCGTCATGCCCGAGGGGGAGTACACGGTCGCGAACCCCGAGACGGGAAGCGTTCTGCGCTTCACGGCCGAGGGCGTGCTCGTCCAGTCGGAGGACCGCTGCGGGGCGTGGATCGCGTACGACTACGACGCGGACGGCGCGCCGACGGGCATCAGCCACAGTGGCGGCTACCACATCCGGCTCGCCACCTCCGGGGGGCGGATCACCTCGCTCTCCCTGGCCGACGGCACGAAGGTGATCGACTACGGCTACACCGACGGTGAGCTCACCGAGGTGGTCAACTCCTGCGGCCGCCCGCTGTCGTTCGGGCTGGACGAGCGGGCTCGCATTGTCTCCTGGACCGACACCAACGGCCGTCGTTTCACCTACGCGTACGACGACCAGGACCGCTGCACCGCCCAGTCAGGCGCGGACGGGCATGTGGACTCCCGCTTCACGTACGAGGACGGCCTGACGACGGTCACCGGAGCTCTGGGGCACCACCGCCGCTACGTCGTGGACGACAGGTCGCTCGTCGTCGCCGAGACCGATGAGAACGGTGCCACGACCCGGTTCGAATGGGGACCGTTCAACCGGTTGCTGAGCCGCGTCGACCCGCTGGGGCGGGCCACCCGCATGACGTACGACGACCAGGGTTTCGTCACCTCCGTCGAACGACCTGACGGCCGCGTGACGACCATCCGGTACAACGCGCTCGGCCTTCCCGAACGCGTCAAGCGTCCGGACGACACCTCGGTCCGCCGCACGTACGACGAGCGCGGCAACACGCTCGCCGTGATCGATGCCGCCGGTGCGGAGTCCCGGTTCACCTACGACGTCCGCGGCCACGTCTCCTCGGTGGTGAACGCCCTCGGTGAGATGTCGGTGATCCGCTGCGACGCGGCGGGGCGTGTCGTGGAATCGACCGATCCCCTTGGGGCCACGACCTGGTACGCGTACGACGCCTTCGGCCGCCCGGCCACCATCACGGATCCGCTCGGCGGCACAGTCCGGCTGACGTGGAGCGTCGAGGGCAAGTTGCTGAGCCGGATCGAACCGGACGGCACCGGCCAGTCGTGGACCTACGACGGCGAGGGGAACTGCCTGAGCCACACGGATGCGAACGGCGCCCGGTCGGTCTACGAGTTCGGAGACTTCGACTCGCTTGCCGCGCGCACCGGTCCGGACGGAGCGCGCTACACGTTCGCGCACGACCTCGAACTGCGGCTGACGGAGGTCACCAACCCGCGGGGGCTCACGTGGACGTACGAGTACGATCCCGCGGGCAGGGTCATCGCGGAGACAGACTTCGACGGCCGTACGCTCCACTATGCGTACGATGCGGCCGGCCAGCTGTCCGCCCGTACGAACGCCCTAGGGGAGCAGGTCCGGTACACGTACGACGCGCTCGGGCGTACGGTGCTCAAGGACGCTGGCGGAGCCGTCACCACATTCGAGTACGACCATGCCGACCAGCTGGCGCGGGCCGTGGGCCCGGACGTGACGCTGACGCGTGTCCGCAACCGCGAGGGGTTGCTGCACTCGGAGACGGTGGATGGCCGGACCACGGTCTACGCCTACGACGCGCTGGGGCGCACCACGCGGCGCACCACGCCGAGCGGAGCGGTCAGCGAGTGGTCCTACGACGCCGCCGGCCGCCGTGCGAGTCTGACGGCCTCGGGCCGGACGCAGACCTTCGAGTATGACGCGGCGGGCCGCGAAACCGTCCGGCGTGGCCCGGCGGGCGTCGGACACTCGTACGGCTTCGACGAACTGGGCCGGCTCACCGGCCAGCACCTGACGGGCGCTGACGGACGGACCCTGCGACGGCGCGGCTACAGCTACCGGCCCGACGGACATCTGGTCGCTGTCGACGATGCTTCGGGCGGAGCGCGCACCTTCACCTTGGACGCCGCCGCACGCGTCACGGCAGTGGATGCGGGTACGTGGACGGAGCGCTACACCTACGACGAGTCCGGCAACCAGACTTCGGCCTCCTGGCCCGCTCCGGACCCGGACGCCGGATCGGCCACGGGGCCGCGCGTCTACGACGGCAACCGCATGGTCGGCGCCGGTGGTGTGAGCTACGCGTACGACGCTCAGGGCCGTGTCGTTACGAAGCGGACGAAGCGTCTCTCCCGCAAGCCGGACACCTGGAACTACGCCTGGGACGTGGAAGACAGACTGGTCGGGGTGACGACCCCGGACGGCACCGTCTGGCGCTATCTGTTCGACCCCTTGGGCCGGAGGACTGCCAAGCGGCGCCTTTCGCAGGCCGGTGAAGTCGTTGAGGAGGTGCTCTTCACCTGGGAGGGCGCGAGCCTCGTGGAGCAGACTGCGTACGCGGCGGAGCTTCCCCACCCGGTGGCTGTGACCTGGGACTACCGCGGATTGCACCCCCTGGCCCAGACGGAGCGCGTCCTCGGGGCCTCCAGGGACGAGATCGACAGCCGGTTCTTCTCGATCGTCACGGACCTGGTCGGTACGCCCACGGAACTCGTCGACGAGCAGGGCGAGGTCGCCTGGCACACCCGGTCGACCCTGTGGGGGAAGACCGAGTGGAACCGCGGAGCCTCGGTCTACATGCCGTTGCGTTTTCCCGGACAGTACTTCGACCCGGAATCGGGTCTGCACTACAACGTCTTCCGTACGTACGACCCGGAGACGGCCCGCTATCTCAGCCCGGATCCGCTGGGTCTGGCCCCGGCGCCGAACCCGATGGCCTACGTCCACAACCCCCACACCTGGTCGGACCACCTGGGCCTGGCACCGGACGAGTGCACGATCACGGTGTACCGCAAGCAGACGGACCATCCGCTCAGTCAGAGAGTCCACGTCGACGAGAGCGGCAACGTCAGGATCGACGGCAACAACCACCTGTACGTCAACATGAGCGGAGAACTGCGGCACACTCTGGAATTCCGGGGGGACAGCGGGCAGATCGTCGCCTTCGACGTGCCGAAGAGCTTTGTCGATGACCTCCGGGCGAGAGCGGTGCCGCAGGAACAGCCGGACGAATGGGGATTCACCAAACATGAATGGAGGCAGGTGAAACAGATCTATCCGGAAATATCTGACCCCACGAGGGGGACGGACCTCTACGGACTGCCCGGCGAGGTACTCGATCAGATGCGAAAGGTCATCATTCCCGGCTCCGGTAGGATCATCCAGGATCATTAGGAGGAATGCGAGATGCTGCATCCGATCGAAGACCTCGGCATCGAGAGGTCCCGAGTGGCAGGCAGGCCGGAAAACGAATCCGCGCCCCCTGTCCTCGCCTACTTCGAACTGGCCGTGGACGGGGATCCGGACCGTTACGCGGCCAGGCTGCGCGCGGTCCTGGACGCCGTGCTGGAGATCGCCGCCACGGAGTCCTTCGAGGACGAACTGCCCGTCGACACGATCCCCGCATGGTTCCGCGGCATCTGCCGCGACGGCTTCCCGCAGGCCCCGGCGGAGCCCTTCGCGGTCGCTGGGCGCGACCGCTACGCGGAGCGGACAGGCGGCGCCATGCCGTGGGATCTGCAGAACTGGCTGGATCGCTTCGATCCCGACCTGGAGGTCCGGGGCTGGGCCTGGTGGGACTTGACGGCCTCGCCGGAGGAGGGCGCAGAACTGCGTCTGTGGGCGGACACCTGGGGTGAGCCCTTCTTTGCGTGGGAGGACCTGCGCTGGCTGCTCTACGCGGCCGGGGCGCGTACGGTGGCGGATCCCGTGCTCGTGAAGCCCGAGGTCTGGGCGGACGAGGATTCCGTATGACGCAGGACGCGACGGAGGGTATGGCCACCGGTGTGGCGGGCGGAGCAGCCCGTCAAATCCGGGCACGGTTCGACGAGACGACCGTGACGGTCTATCAAGCCTATGCCGACCGGATCGCCGGACCGGCGCTGGCCGCGGGAACTTTCGTGGACCCTTTCAAACGCGGTCGTATGACGTGGATCAAGCCTTCTTTTCTCTGGATGATGTACCGCTGCGGATGGGGTGCGAAGACGGATCAGGAACGCGTCCTGGCCGTCGACATCACGCGCGAAGGATTCGAATGGGCCCTTTCTCGGGCCTGTCTCAGTCATTTTGACAACAGGAGATTCGCAGTAAAGCAGGATTGGCAGGAGGCCGTCAGGTCGAGCCCGGTCCGCGTTCAATGGGATCCCGATCGGGACCTCTCCCTGAGTCCTCTTCCCCACCGTGCGATCCAGATCGGACTGTCCGGCCCGGCCGTCGAGCGGTACGTCGACGGATGGATCACGGGGATCAGGGACGTGACCCCTCTGGCGCACGAAGTCCACGCGGCGGTACAGGCCGATGACTTGACGGCGGCCCGTAGCCTGCTGCCGGCGGAGCACCTGTACCCGCTCCCGGCGGCCATCGCCGAGCGCGTCGCGTGACAACCGCGGTGACAAGTGGAGCCGCGTCCTGTGGGGGTGTTCGGCTCGCGGGCTCCAGGGCGGCCGGGGTCGACTATGTGATCGTCGACGAGACACAGTTCCTCGCCCTCGGCCGGACCGATCGAGGGCCCGCGTGGTCGACGGTCTGGGGCCCGACGTCTTCGTCTTCGGCTGTCACCGTGGACTTCCGCGCCAAGTCGTTCCCGGGCTCCCAGAGCGCTGCGCCAAGATCAACAAAGAGGACGGCGACGATCACCTGTCCTACGAGAACGGTGGCCGAGGATGACCGACGAACAGAGCGGGAGCGCGCCGGCGCCGCAGCCGGCGAAGGCCGGGCTGGAGGCTGTGACGCAGGCCGTCGCCGAGGAACTGCCCTCGTACGCGCGGGCCTTCAAGGCCGTCGTCAACGTCGAGGTGGCCCCGCAGGCCACCGTGGCGCGCTCGGCGCCGGGGGCGACGGCGGAGGCCGACCGGCTGTGGCTGGAGCACGCGCGGGCCGCCGCCGTCATCGACGACGAGGGCTGCTTCCTGGTCCGGGGGGCCGATCGTGACTGGGTCCGGGTGCGCCGCACCTCGCACACCGCGCTCTCCGCCGCCCTCGTACCCGGGGCGGGCTCCCTGGTCTTCGCGATGTCCCCGGACGGCCGACGGCTGTGCGCCCTCACCGAGGAGGACGACGACTACTGGATCGTCGTGCACCACTTCGAGGACCGTCCCGTGTGACCCGGGGCGGAACGCTAGGGGCTGTCCGCGGATTCGCTCCCGGCGGACCTGATGACCGTGAACACGGCCCCCTCCGGGTCCGCGACCGTCGCCAGCCGGCCGCTCGCCCCCTCGCGCGGTGGCTGCAGCACCCGTCCGCCCAGCTCCACCACCCGGGCCGCGGCCCGGTCGGTGTCGGCGACCTCGAAGTACGTCATCCAGTGCGGCCCCCGGTCGCGCGGCAGCGCGTGGCCGACCCCGTGCAGGGCCGCCACCGCCACGCCGTCCAGGTGCAGCGTCTGGTAGTCGAAGTCGGCCGAGAGCACCGCCTCCGTCTCGTAGCCGAAGACCGTCTGGTAGAACTTCGCGACCATCGAGGTCTCCCGGGTCACCAGCTCGTTCCAGACGGGGGTGCCGGGCACGCCCGCCGTCATCGTGCCGATGTGCTCCGAGCCCTGCCAGATACCGAAGACCGCCCCGCTCGGGTCCGAGGCGATGGCGAGCCGCCCGGCCTCGCCCGCGTCCAGCGGGCCGACCGCGACCGTCCCGCCGCAGGAGCGGATGGCCTCCGCTGTGACGTCGGCGTCGTCCGTGGCGAGGTAGGTGGTCCAGGCGATCGGGAGATGCCGGTCGGGCGGCAGCTGGCCGATGCCCGCGACCTCGTCGCCGCGCAGCAGCCCGCGTACGTAGGGGCCCAGCTGTTCGGGCCCCGGCTGGAACTCCCAGTCGAACAGGGCCCCGTAGAACTCCTGGGTCGTGGTCAGGCCGTGCACGATCAGACTCACCCAGCAAGGTGTTCCGGGCGTACGCCGGGCGGCAGCCTCGGTCATCGTCTTCTCTCTCCTCGGACCGTTGTGGTGGCCGTGCGGGGGAACGGCACGGGGACGCCGTCCCGGGTAGGGAAGCGGTCCGCGTGCCCCGTGCAGATGCTTGCACCCCCCGGCGCGGGAGGCGCACCGGCCGCGCCGCGTCGTCCCGGTTCTCGACGAAGGACGGCCGGATTCCCGCCGGCCGTCCCCTTCGACGCTGTTACGGGCGCCTGCCCCGCTGCGCGAGGATGGCACCCATGAAGCCCATCATCACCGCATCCGAATGCGCGAGCGAGTCGGCCGGGTCCCGGCCCCCGGTGCTCCTGGACGTCCGCTGGCAGCTCGGCGGCCCGAACGGCCGCCCCGACTACGAGGCCGGCCATCTGCCCGGCGCGGTCTTCGTCGACCTCGACGAGGAGCTGGCCGGCCCGGCGGGCGACGGCGGCCGCCACCCGCTCCCGGACCCGGAGGCCTTCGGGGCCACGATGCGCCGGGCCGGGGTCGGCCACGACACCCCCGTCGTGGTGTACGACGGCGGCCAGGGCTGGGCCGCGGCGCGGGCCTGGTGGCTGCTGCGCTGGACGGGACACGGGAACGTGCGGGTCCTGGACGGGGGCCTCGCCGCCTGGACGGGCGACCTCTCCACCGAGACCCCGCACCCCGCCGAGGGCGATTTCCGGCCGAAGCCGGGGGCCCTCCCCACCCTGGACGCGGAAAGTGCCGCGGCTTTCGCCCGGTCGGGTCTGCTGCTGGACGCCCGGGCGGCGGAGCGCTACCGGGGCGACGTGGAGCCGATCGACCGCGTCGGCGGCCATATCCCCGGCGCCGTCTCGGCGCCGACCACGGAGAACGTCGACGCGGACGGGCGCTACCTCCCGGCCGATCGGCTCGCCGCGCGGTTCGCCGGCCTCGGGGCGGAGGGCAGCACCCGAGGCGTGGGCGTCTACTGCGGATCCGGGGTCTCCGGCGCGCACCAGGTGCTGGCCCTGGAGATCGCCGGCCTCACCGGTGTCCTGTACCCGGGATCCTGGTCCGAGTGGTCCTCGGACCCTTCCCGGCCGGTCGCCACGGGGCCCGAGCCCCAGTAGTCCCGCCGCACGACAGGCGAACGACAGGGGAGCGGGGTCCGTACGCGACTGCGTACGGACCCCGCTCCCACCGGTCGTCATTCCCGGTCAGTCCTGCTTCTTGCGCCGGGTGCCGAAGACGATCTCGTCCCAGCTCGGCACGGCGGCACGGCGGCCCGGCCTGACTCCGTCCGCCTCGGCCTGACGGTCCGTCGTCCCGGTCAGCCGGTCCCGGTGACCGGCCACCGCCCGGGGCATCAGCACGTCCGCGTACGCGGACCCCGCACCCGCCGAAGCGGCGGCGGCCGGCGGCTCGTCCGCCTCCGCCTCCTCCGCCGTCTCCAGCGCGGGCGGCTCGGGCTGCGTGGGCCGCTCGGGCACGACCATGTCGCCCCGGAAGCTCGGCACCGCCTCCAGCAGGCTGGTCAGCGAGTCGCGCTCACCGGCCGAGGCGCTGCTCACGTACTCCTCGGGCTCGGCGACCGGCGCGGGCCGCTCGATCTGCCGGTCCAGGGCCCGGTCCAGCGGGCGGTCGCGGTCGATCTGCCGGTCGAGGCTCCGGTCCAGCGGCCGGTCGCGCGGCAGCCGGGCGATCCGGGGCACGAACGGGAAACTGGGCTCGGGCGCGGCGACGTCGTCGGTCTCGCCGATCAGCGAGCGCGCCTCGTCGTCCAGCGCCTGGACCAGTCGCCTGGGCGGGTCGTACGTCCAGCTCGCCGCGTGCGGTTCGCCCGCGACCCGGTAGACGAGCAGGACTTCCCAGGTGCCGTCGTCACGGCGCCACGAGTCCCACTGGACGGTTTCCTTGTCGGCGCCGCGCAGCAGGAGACGCTCCTGCACCGCCTCGCCGAGCTGGGGGCCGGTGTTCTCGCCGGGACGGCGCACAGGAGTCTTCCGGGCCCGCTCGGCCATGAAGGCGCGCTCCGCGAGCACGGGGCCCTCGAAGCGGCGTACACGGTCGACGGGGATGCCCGCGAACTGGGCGACCTCCTCCGCGGAGGCGCCGGCCCGTATGCGGGCCTGGATGTCGCGGGGACGGAGGTGGCTCTCCACCTCGATCTCGATCTGGCCGAGCCGGGCGCGGTCGTTGCGCACGGCGGCGCGCAGCCGCTCATCGATCGGAAGCGTGTACTCCGTGCTGTCCGCAGCCTTGAGCACCAGTCGTGTGCCGTCGTTGGAGACGGCCACGACACGCAGTTCGGGCATGGGGACCTCCCGGGTGGTGCCTGCCGACGTCACGTGCGTCGCTGCTTCCGCTAGTCGAGTGTGACCTGCCCGGGTGCAGCCTGCCACAACCTTGCCAAGTTGCCCGGCGTGTCGGGCGCTCGTCCTGGTGCGCCACCATGACACGGTTACCCATTGCGACCCAAAGTGACCGATTTGGCCGCTCTGTGCAGCACGTACCCGTGTGATGCTTCGACGCCGCCGCCTCAGGTGCCGCCGTCGGCCCCCTCCGGTGACTGCGGATTCCCACGTCGGAGTCCGCCCCAGGGCTCGTCACAGTACTCCATTCGGGCCACCGGGGTGGACCGGCGCGCCGCCGAAGTTCTCGCGAGGTGCGGGAGTTGAGGTACCCAGTTCTCCGCGAAATGCCCCTGATGCGTGTTGTCCTTCACACAATCACCTGAATCGGAACTATCTACTTCGCTCATTTGTCCCTTCCTGTTGCATGGTGGGAGAGATGTCAAGCAGGGGCTGGTAATGGTTCAGAAGCCGGAAAGTGACGCAGAACGCAAGGAAAGGCGCATAGATCTGAGTCTCCCGCAGGTCGCCGGGAGTGCCGTGGCGGCCGTCGCGGCAGCGGTGCTGGCCTCGCAGTTGGGCGTGTACGGCACGATCGCCGGCGCGGGCGTGATGAGCGTCGTCGCCACCTGCGGCGGCTCGGTCTTCCAGCACTTCTTCCGCCGCACCGGCGAGCAGATCCGTGAGGTGACGGTCCAGGTGACCCACCCGGAGGGCCGCCAGGTGACGGTGCACACCAAGGAGACGACGCCCGCCGGGCGGAGAGCCGCCGCGGAGCGGACCGATCCGGAGCCGACGGACGACGCCACCACGGTGCTGCCCACGGTCGACCCGGGCACGGTCCCGGAAGTGATCCCGGACGCGGAGAGCACCCAGGTGCTGAAGCCGCTCGACACGGACCGGACGCAGTTGCTGGACCTCGGCGACGCGCGGACCCGGATGCTCCGCGTCCCGCCGGCCGCAGGCCCCGCAGCCGGAGCCGACGCCGACCGTACGCAGCTGATCCCGCGGGCCGACGACCGTACGCAGCTGATCCCGAAGACCGGAGCGCACCGGGCGGCCGTCTCCGACGACGCGTTCGGCGAGGGCGTCACGCACGGCACCCGGCTGCGCGGCTGGAAGCGCCCCGCCCTCGCGGCCGCCGCGGTCTTCGCCGTCTCCATGGCCGGGATCACCGCGTTCGAGATGATCTCGGGCAACGACCTCAGCGGCGGCCAGGGCACCACCCTCAGCTCCGTCGTGCGCGGCGGCGGCGATCGGGACTCCGGACCGGCCGACCCCACCCCATCCGGCGACACCGGCCGGGACGGGGGAGCGGACGAGCAGAGCCCGAACCCGGGTGACGGCACCGGTTCCGCCCCCGCCACGGACGGCGGCGACGGCACCGGCACGAGCCCGGACCCCGGTACGGGCACGGGCGGTGAGAACCCGGACACCGGGCCCACCCCCACCCCGACGCCCTCCGGATCCGCCGGCGAGTCCACGCCGGACCCGACGCCGCCCACCCCTTCGAACCCAGGCGACACCGGAACCGGCGCGCCCTCGACCGGCACGGGCGTCGCGCCCGGGCAGGGCGAGCAGGCCCCGCCCGGCGCCGACGCCGAGTGACCCACCGGCGTACCGCGCACAGCACATCGGCCCCGGCCCCTCCGCACGGGAGAGGACCGGGGCCGACGGCGTACCGGGACGATGCCGGGCTCAGTCGCCGAGGACGCGCCGCAGGTAGTCGTTGCCGAACAGGCGGTCCGGGTCCAGCCGGTCGCGCACCGCGGTGAACTCGCCGAAGCGCGGGTAGACCTCGGACAGGTAGGCCGCGTCCCGGGTGTGGATCTTGCCCCAGTGCGGGCGGCCGGCGTGCGCCGTCATGATCCGCTCGACCGCGGTGAAGTACGAGCGGTGGGGCGTGCCCTTGTAGAGGTGGACGGCGATGTACGCGGTGTCGCGGCCCGAGGCGGTCGACAGGGCCATGTCGTCGGCCGGAGCGGTGCGCACCTCGACCGGGAAGCTGATCTTCAGCGGTGACCGCTCGACCATGGCCTTCAGCTCCCGCAGCACCGCCACCGCCCGCTCGCGCGGCACGGCGTACTCCATCTCCACGAACCGCACCCGGCGCGGGCTGGTGAACACCTTGTACGGGATGTCGGTGTACGTACGCGCCGACAGCGCCCGGCTGGAGAGCCTGGCGATCGAGGGGATCGTCGCCGGGACCGCGCGGCCGAGCGAACAGGCGACCTGGAAGACCCCGTTGGACAGCAGCTCGTCATCGATCCAGCTGCTCACCCGGCCGGGCGGGGCGGCCGGACCGGCGCTGCGGTTGTTGCGCTTGGTGTTGCAGTTCCCGGTGTGCGGGAACCAGTAGAACTCGAAGTGCTCGTTCTCGATGACCAGGGAATCGAACTCCGCGGTGACCCGGTCGAAGCTCATCGGCTCCTCACGGGCCGTCAGCAGGAAGATCGGCTCCACGGCGAGGGTGACGGCGGTGATCACCCCTAGGGCGCCGATCCCGACCCGGGCCGCGGCGAAGATCTCCGGATGGTCCACGGCCGAGCAGACCAGGACGCTCCCGTCGGCGGTGACCAGCTCCAGCGCCCGGATCTGCGCGGATATGGACGCCGAGTCGCGGCCCGTGCCGTGCGTTCCGGTGGAGGTCGCCCCGGCGACCGTCTGCTCCATGATGTCGCCCATGTTCGTGAGCGACAGACCCTCGCGGGCGAGCGCGGTGTTGAGCCGCTTCAGCGGGGTACCGGCCTCCACCGTCACGGTCATCGCCTCACGGTCGATGTCCCGGATCCCGGTGAGCAGGTCGGGGCGGATCAGCACCCCGTCCGTGGCGGCCGCCGCCGTGAAGGAGTGGCCCGAACCGACCGGCTTCACCCTCAGGCCGTCCGCGTGCGCCCGGCGCAGCACGTCCGCGAGCTCGTCCACGGACGCGGGTGACTCGGTGCGGGCGGGCCGGGCGGTGACGGTGCCCGCCCAGTTACGCCACGCGCTCGTCGTCCGTGCGTAGGTCTCGGTCATCTTCCCCGCGCCCTCCCGTCGCAGCCGGCCCGGCCAGCCGGCGATAACCCAGGAACGCCACCGCCGCCGCGAGCGCTCCCGCCACGGCGGGCACCGCGTACCCCGCCTTCGCCCCGGCGGCGTCGACCACCCAGCCGGCGGCCGAGGAGCCGAGCGCCACTCCGACCGCGAGCCCGGTACTGGTCCAGGTCATGCCCTCGGTCAGCTTGGTGCGCGGTACGTGCGCTTCGACGAGGGCCATGGTGGTGACCATCGTCGGTGCGATGGCGAGGCCCGCGACAAAGAGCGCCACGGCCAGCAACGGAAGGTTCCCGGCCAGTAGGAGGGGGATCATACTCACGGCCATCGCGCAGACGCCCACCAGCCACCTGGTCCCGGGGTTCCCCTTGAGGTGCAGCAGCCCGAACACGGCCCCCGCGAGACACGAGCCCAGCGCGTAGACGGCCAGCACCAGCGAGGCCGCGGCCTTGTGGCCGCGCTCCTCGGCGAAGGCCACGGTCACCACGTCCACGCCCCCGAAGATCGCGCCGGTCGCCACGAAGGTGGCCACCAGGACCTGGAGCCCCCGCGAGCGCAGGGCCGAGCCCCCGGTGTGCTGCGACTTCGGGTGCGGCACCGGCTCGGTCGCGCGCTGCCCGGTCAGCCAGAAGACGCCGACCAGCAGGAAGCCGGCGGCGATCAGCGGCCCCGCCTCCGGGAACCACGCGGTGGACAGACCGATGGAGATGATCGGGCCGAAGATGAAGCACACCTCGTCGACGATCGACTCCCAGGAGTACGCGGTGTGCAGGTCCCGGCTGGAGCCCCGGTAGATCTCCGCCCAGCGGGACCGGACCATCGACCCCACGCTCGGCACACAGCCCGCGCCCACCGCGAAGACGAACAGCGTCCACTCCGGCGCCCCCTGCTGGGCGCAGACCAGCAGACCCGCCACCGCCGCCACGGCCACCAGCGTGACCGGACGCAGCACCCGGCGCTGCCCGTGGCGGTCGACCAGCCGGGAGACCTGGGGGCCGCAGACCGCCGCCGACATCGCCAGCGTCGCCGACAGCGCCCCGGCCAGCCCGTAGCGGCCGGTGAGCTGGGAGATCATCGTCACGACGCCGATGCCCATCATGGACAGGGGCATCCGGCCGAAGAAGCCTGCGGCGGAGAACCTCTTGGAGCCGGGGGCGGAGAAGATGGCGCGGTAGGGGCTGGGCAAGGGGTACTCCGGTCGTGCCTGTCATGCGTGTAGCTGGCCGATACAGCTTACGGGTGGACGGACGCCCCGGACACCGAATTCCGGACGGACCGGGGAGTGGTTCCGGCGTGCTCCCCGCCAAGGGTTCCGCGCTTTCCCGACGGGGCGTCGGATGTCGGTTGCCGCCCGTTCGGAGGCGGGTGGCAGGATCGATGTCATGTCCGATCTGCGCGATCCCGCTCCCTATGACGCCCTGCTGCTGCTCTCCTTCGGTGGACCCGAGGGTCCGGACGACGTCGTCCCGTTCCTGGCGAACGTCACCCGCGGCCGCGGTATCCCCGAGGAACGCCTCAAGGAGGTCGGCAAGCACTACTTCCTGTTCGGCGGGGTCAGCCCGATCAACGCCCAGAACCGCGCCCTGCTCGACGCGCTCCGCAAGGACTTCGCCGGCCACGGCCTGGATCTCCCGGTCTACTGGGGCAACCGCAACTGGGCCCCGTACCTGACCGACGTCCTGCGCGAGATGACCGCCGACGGACACCGCCGGATCGCCGTCCTCGCCACCAGCGCGTACGCCTCCTACTCCGGCTGCCGCCAGTACCGCGAGAACCTCGCCGACTCGCTGGCCGCCCTGGAGGCCGAGGGGCTGCCCGTGCCCCGGGTCGACAAGCTGCGGCACTACTTCAACCACCCCGGCTTCGTCGGCCCCATGGCCGACGGCGTCCTCGCCTCCCTCGCCGACCTCCCCGAGGACGTCCGCGCGGGCGCGCACATCGCGTTCACCACCCACTCCATCCCGACCGCCGCCGCCGACGCCTCGGGCCCCGCCGACGCGCACGGCGAGGGCGGCGCGTACGTCGCCGAGCACCTCGACGTGGCCCGGCTCATCGTCGAGGCCGTGCGCGCCGCGACCGGCGTCGAGCACCCCTGGCAGCTCGTCTACCAGTCCCGCAGCGGCGCCCCGCACATCCCGTGGCTGGAGCCCGACATCTGCGACCACCTGGAGACCCTGCACGGCGAGGGCGTCCCCGCCGTCGTGATGGCGCCCATCGGCTTCGTCTCGGACCACATGGAGGTGCTGTACGACCTCGACACCGAGGCCGAGGCGAAGGCCGCCGAACTCGGTCTGCCGGTCCGCCGCTCCGCCACGGTGGGCGACGACCCGCGCTTCGCCGCCGCCGTACGGGACCTGTTCCTGGAGCGCGCCGCGAGCGAGCGCGGCCGGGCGGTGGAGCGCTGCGCCCTGGGGTCGCTCGGGCCCTCCCACGACCTCTGTCCCGTCGGCTGCTGTCCCGCCAGGGCCCCGAAGCCCGCCGCGGCCGGCGCCGACAGCCCGTACGCGTAGCCCGCACCACCACCCGACCGTGCGCACCGATCACCTGGGAGCACCGTGACCGACCCCGCCCTGTCCGAACTGCTCGACCTCGCCCTGGAGGCCGCCCGCCGCGCCGGAGCCCTGCTGCGCGACGGCCGCCCGGCCGACCTGGGGGTGGCCGCGACCAAGTCCAGCCCCATCGACGTCGTCACCGAGATGGACATCGCCGCCGAGAAGCTGATCACCGGCTACCTCACCGACTTCCGCCCCGACGACGGCTTCCTCGGCGAGGAGGGCGCCAGCTCCCCGGGCAGCACCGGCATCCGCTGGGTCATCGACCCGCTCGACGGCACGGTGAACTATCTCTACGGCCTGCCCACCTGGGCCGTCTCCATCGCCGCCGAACGCGACGGCGAGCGGGTCGTGGGCGTCGTCGAGGCCCCGATGCGCCGGGAGACGTACCAGGCGGTCCTCGGCGGCGGTGCGTTCGCGAACGGCGAAGCGCTGCGCTGCCGTCCCGCCCCGCCGCTGGACCAGGCCCTCGTCTCCACCGGTTTCAACTACGTCGCCCACGTCCGCGCCCACCAGGCGGACGTCGCCCAGCAGCTGATCCCCAGGCTCCGGGACATCCGGCGCGGCGGCTCGGCCGCCGTCGACCTCTGCGATGTGGCGGCGGGCCGTCTCGACGGCTACTACGAGCGCGGGCTGCACCCCTGGGACCTGGCCGCGGGCGACCTCATCGCCCGGGAGGCGGGCGCGCTGACCGGCGGCCGCCCCGGGCTGCCCGCCGACGGCGACCTGACGGTGGCCGCCACCCCCGGCGTCTTCGAGCCGCTGCAGGCCGCACTCGACGAGCTGGGCGCCTGGCACGACTGACCCGAAGTCCCTGGTGGGACCCTGAGGGGTCCACGGCACAGCAGAGGGCCCCGGATGCCTGGACAGCATCCGGGGCCCTCCACGTACGGCTCAGACGCCGGCGGCGCCGACCTCCACGCCGTGCTCGGCGGCGAGACGGTGCAGATCGTCCAGCTCGCCCTGCTCGACGTCCGCGAGGAAGTCGTCGCCGTCCTCGCGCGCCCGCGTGAGGTCGGACTCGGTCGTCTTGATGCGTTGCAGCAGACCTGCGGTGAAAGCGTCCATGATGCGCCCCCTCATCGTGGGTCGGTGGCACGGGGGTGTGCCCGGGATCCCCCCGGCCGGGGAGCCGGAGGAGCGGGTGATCTCGCCGCCGCTCCGGGGAAAACGGGCGGGCCGTGGCGTGCCACGGGACAGGCGTGATCGCGGGTGTGAACCCCTCTTCCCCATGCCGCGGCTCAGAGAAACCTCAACTGGTCCACAAACCCACCGGTTTCCCGGCGGGAGTCCGCGAGAAGGTCCGGCCCGCCGCCGTCTTACCGCCGGTTTATACGCGTTGCGGGCAGGATGGAGGCACACGGTCGGCACGGCTGCCCGTGTCCGAGCGGCCCCGTGTGGGCCGCTCGCTCCGTGAATCCGTCGAAGGACCCGAAGGAAGGACTGCGCCGTGCGCGTACTCGTCGTCGAGGACGAGCAGCTGCTCGCCGATGCGGTGGCCACCGGATTGCGCCGGGAGGCCATGGCCGTCGACGTCGTCTACGACGGTGCCGCGGCCCTGGAGCGCATCGGGGTCAACGACTACGACGTCGTGGTGCTGGACCGGGACCTCCCGGTGGTGCACGGGGACGACGTCTGCCGCAAGATCGTCGAGCTCGGCATGCCGACCCGGGTGCTCATGCTCACCGCGTCCGGCGACGTCAGCGACCGGGTCGAGGGCCTGGAGCTGGGCGCGGACGACTATCTGCCCAAGCCCTTCGCCTTCAGCGAGCTGACCGCCCGGGTCCGCGCGCTGGGCCGCCGTACGACGGTGGCGCTGCCGCCCGTCCTGGAGCGCGCCGGCATCAAGCTCGACCCGAACCGCCGCGAGGTCTTCCGCGACGAGGTGGAGATCCAGCTCGCTCCGAAGGAGTTCGCGGTGCTGGAGGTCCTGATGCGCAGCGAGGGCGCCGTCGTCTCGGCGGAACAGCTGCTGGAGAAGGCCTGGGACGAGAACACCGATCCCTTCACCAACGTGGTGCGGGTCACGGTCATGACGCTCCGCCGCAAGCTCGGTGAACCGCCCGTGATCGTCACCGTGCCGGGCTCCGGATACCGGATCTGAGGACCATGGCCACCACCCCGGAGCAGCCCCCCGCGGCGCCGCCGAAGCCCACCTGGGAGCCGAAGCAGCAGGAGCCCCCGTACCCCTGGCTGCGCCCGACCATCCGGATACGGCTCACGCTGCTGTACGGCGGGATGTTCCTGATCGCGGGCATCGTGCTGCTGTCGATCATCTACATGCTGGCCGCGCAGGCCCTCCACGACGCCGGAAGCGTGGCCTTCCGGGTCGCCGGGACCAATGTCCAGATCACCAGCGACACCTGCCCGCAGCTCGGCGCCGCGCTCAACAACGACCAGCTGAACGAGGCCATCAAGGCCTGTACGTCGGCCCAGCGGCAGCAGGCGCTGGACAGCCTGCTGAACCGGGCCCTCCTCGCTCTGGTCGGCCTGAGCGTGATGGCCTTCGCCTTCGGTTACGCCATGGCCGGACGCGTCCTGTCCCCGCTCGGCCGGATCACCCGGACCGCGCGCCGGGTGGCCGGCACCGACCTCAGCCGGCGGATCGAGCTGGACGGCCCGGACGACGAGCTGAAGGAGCTGGCGGACACCTTCGACGACATGCTGGACCGGCTGGAGCGGGCCTTCACCGCGCAGCAGCGGTTCGTCGGCAACGCCTCGCACGAGCTGCGCACCCCGCTGGCGATCAACCGCACCCTGCTGGAGGTCCATCTCTCCGACCCCGGGGCCCCACCGGAGCTCCATCAGCTCGGGAAGACCCTCCTGGCCACCAACGAGCGCAGCGAGCAACTGGTCGAGGGCCTGCTGCTGCTGGCCCGCAGCGACAACCAGATCGTCGAGCGCAAACCGGTCGACCTCGCCGAGGTCGCCGAGCGCGCCATCGACCAGACCCGGGCGGAGGCGCTGGCCAGGAAGGTCGAGATCCGCGGTGAGCGAGCCTCGGCCGCGGTGCAGGGCAACGGGGTCCTGCTGGAGCGGATCGCCCTGAACCTCGTGCAGAACGCCGTGCGCTACAACGTGCCCGAGGACGGCTGGGTGGAGGTCACCACCGAGGTGCGGGACGGGCAGGCCCTGCTCGTCGTCTCGAACACCGGCCCGGTGGTCCCCGCCTACGAGATCGACAACCTCTTCGAACCCTTCAGGCGGCTGCGAACGGAGCGCACGGGCAGCGACAAGGGGGTCGGTCTCGGCCTGTCGATCGCCCGGTCCGTCGCGCGGGCCCACGGAGGCCGTATCATCGCGGAGCCCCGCGAGGGCGGTGGTCTCGTGATGCGCGTCACTCTGCCGGTCTGAGAGGCTGCACGATGTGACTCCGCACCGAATCTTCCTGTTCGCTTTGGGCGGAATTTTCAGGACCCGTTCCCGGGCGGGTCGTGTGTGATCGATCACAAGGCCGAATTTCCGGCCGTCTACTCTCCGTGATCACGACTCTGTCGGAAAGCCGGTAATCGTCCGGGTTTTCAGGGATCGTTATCACGGGAAGTACACGGGGTGGCGCCCGTGAACTGCACAGTCGGGACCGTGTACGGTCCCCATCGCCACCCAAGCCGAGCCTCGCCGAGGTGCCCGGTTGGGTGTCGATTGAGTAACAGACCTTGATGTGAGGCAAAATCTCCGCCTCAGGTCGGGCACAAGTCCGGCCTCTCACGCGTTACGTGCGCTGAGACACCTAGACACCCAAGAGGGGGAGAGCGACATGGCAACGGATTACGACACCCCACGCAAGACCGACGACGACGTGGACCAGGACAGCCTCGAAGAGCTCAAGGCGCGTCGGAGCGACAAGACGGCGTCCGCCGTCGACGTCGACGAATTCGACGCGGCCGAAGGACTCGAGCTGCCCGGCGCGGACCTCTCCAACGAGGAGCTGGCCGTCCGGGTGCTGCCCAAGCAGGCCGATGAGTTCACCTGCATGAGCTGCTTCCTGGTGCACCACCGCAGCCAGCTGGCCCGCGAGAAGAACGGTCAGCCCATCTGCCGCGACTGCGACTGAGGTCGAGTCGGCCGTGGCAGACGAGACACCGTTCAGGAAGCGGCGCCCCTGGCGTCGGCACGGCCAGCAGGCCCATCAGGACGGTACCGGCGGCACAGGCCCGGCAGAAGGCGGTCACGCGTCTGCCGAGCGGTCCGCCGCCCCGCCGGATCACTCCGGCGGTTCCGACGACGAGCGAGGCCGTTCGGCCTCGCTCGAAGTGGCCGGGGCGGCAGCACTGCCGGACCTGGCCGCGCAGCGGGAACAGCAGGACCGGGCGGAGCCCACGACCGGGGGCCGCCTGCACGCAGTGAAACGGGGCGTACGCAAGAGCGGGGAGAGCGCGAAGGCACTGGCCGCACAGCTGGCCGACCGCATCATCGACACGGCCCCGCGGGTGCCGGTGCGCGACCTCGCCACCCTGCGGAGGCAGTTTCCCGGGCTGGGGCCCGAGGAGCTGGCCGACAAGCTGGTCACGGGAGCCTGCCGGGGCACCGCGACCGTCGGCGCAGGCATCGGGGCCGCCGCCATGATGCCCGTACCGCCCGCCATGCTCGCCGAGCTGGCGGCGGAGGTGACCGGCGTAGCCGCGATCGAGATGAAGCTCGTCGCCGAGCTCCACGAGGTCTACGGCCGCAGGCCCCCGGGCAATCTCGGCCAGCGCAGCACCGCGTATCTGACGTCGTGGACGGAGGAGCGCGGAATCGACGTCACCCGGCCCACCACGCTCAACGCCGCCCTCGGCGGCCAGATGAAGCGCGAGCTGCGCCAGCAGATCATGAAGCGCATGGCGCGCAATCTGCCCAACCTGATCCCGTTCATGATCGGCGCCGCCGTCGGCGCCACGATGAACCGCCGCGACACCCGCAAGCTCGCCGACCGGGTCAGGGACGACCTGCGCAGGACTCAGATCCCCTGGGACCGGCTGCCCGCGCTGCCTCCGCTGGAGCAGCCCCTGCACCCGGCCGAGCTGCCCAAGGAGATCGAGGGCCTCTGAGGCCCGGAAAGGCCTGCGGCGAACGGCCGCTCAGGCGGCCGGTACGGCGTTCAGCGCCGCCGCCAGGCCCCGCGGGTCCCGGGTGGAGAGGTAGACGTACGGAGTCGGGTCCTCCGGGTCCGTGACCTCCACCCGCACCGCCGTCTCCACATAGCCGCGCAGCAGCATGAACGCGCGCGCGTCCGCCTTGTGCGTGCGCCAGGCCCGCGCCTCCTCGGCGTCCAGCACCTCGGGCTCGCCGAGCGCCGACAGCGGGATCCGGGCGTCGCCGGCGACGAGTGCCCCCGCCACCACCCGGATCCGGGCGGAGCCGTAAGCGCTCACCACGACGGCCGCCGCGGCCGTACCGCCGACCAGCCCGGCGAGCAGCGGCAGCGTGCCCAGCGGCAGCAGCATCAGAGCACAGGCGACACCGACTCCGAAGGCGATGAACCACCAGGAGCGGGGCGCGGTGAGACGTTCGTCGAAGGGCGGTGCGGAAGGCTGCATGGGACCAAGCTTGGCACGGCGCGACCGGCACACTGCCGCGCGGGTAAGGTCTGCGCCTGTGAGTGGAACATCAGCAGCTCTGACACCCCCGGCCGACGCCGTCGCGCCGGTCCGGCACCCCGACGCGCCCGCCCCCGGCGAGCTCCTCGGAGCGCACTACGAACACTGTTTCGGCTGCGGCGGGGGACAGCCGCACGGACTGCACCTGATGGCGCGGGCCGGTGAAGGCGTGAGCGTCACCGCCGAGTTCGCCGTGCAGCCAGCGCACCAGGGCGCCCCGGGCCTCGCCCACGGCGGTGTGCTCGCCACGGCGCTGGACGAGACCCTCGGTTCGCTGAACTGGCTGCTGCGCACGATCGCGGTGACCGGACGGCTGGAGACCGACTTCGTCCGCCCCGTCCCCGTGGACACCGTGCTGCACCTCGACGCCCGGATCACCGCCGTGCACGGCCGGAAGATCTACTCCACCGCCACCGGCCGGATCGGCGGCCCCGAAGGGCCCGTCGCGGTCCGGGCCGACGCCCTCTTCATCGAGGTCAAGGTCGACCACTTCATCGACAACGGCAGGCCCGCCGAGATCCGGGCGGCCATGTCCGACCCCGACCAGGTCAGGCGCGCCCGCGCCTTCGAGGTGAACCCGTGACCCGTCATCCCGTCGACGTACTGATCCGCCTGATCGACCCGGACGTGCCGATTCCGGCGTACGGACACCCGGGCGACGCCGGGGCCGACCTGGTGACCACCGAGGCCGCCGAACTCGCCCCCGGCGAGCGCGCGGTGCTGCCCACCGGTGTGTCGATCGCCCTGCCCGACGGGTACGCCGCGTTCGTGCACCCGCGCTCCGGCCTCGCAGCCCGCTGCGGAGTGGCCCTCGTGAATGCCCCAGGGACGGTTGATGCCGGGTACCGTGGGGAGATCAAGGTGATCGTGGTCAACCTCGATCCGCGCGAGAGCGTGCGATTCGAGCGGTTCGACCGGATTGCCCAATTGGTTGTCCAGCAGGTCGAGAAGGTGCGCTTCCACGAGGTGGCGGAACTTCCCGGCTCGGCGCGGGCCGAAGGGGGCTTCGGGTCCACCGGCGGCCACGCGTCGGTGGACGGCGCCGAGGGCGGGATCACCCACGGTGGGAACAGCTACGCTTCGGTCGTATCCGACCGGGAAGGACAGTGACGTGTTCGGACGTCGCAAGAAGAGTGGTTCCGCCGAGGACGCGGCGGACGAGGTGCGCGAGGCCGAGCAGGTCGCCGACGAGCCCGAGAGCGGCGACGCTGCCGCCGGGGGCACCCGTCGGATGAATCTTCCGCCGGCCCCCCGGCCGGACGGACCCTGGGACAGCACCGAGGTCTCCCAGCCCGGCGAGGGCCGGGTCGACCTGGGCGGCATCTTCGTCCCCGGGGTCGAGGGCATGGAACTGCGCGTCGAGGTGGCCGGGGACGCGATCGTCGCCGCCACCGTGGTGCTGCGCGACAGCGCGGTCCAGCTGCAGGCCTTCGCCGCCCCCAAGAAAGAGGGCATCTGGGGCGAGGTCCGCGACGAGATCGCCTCGGGCATCACCCAGCAGGGCGGCGTCATCGACGAGGTCGAGGGCCCGCTGGGCTGGGAGCTGCGCGCGCAGGTCCCGGTACAGCTGCCGGACGGCACGGGCGGCGTGCAGCTCGTCCGCTTCGTCGGCGTCGACGGCCCCCGCTGGTTCCTGCGCGGAGTGATCTCCGGCCAGGGCGCCGTCCAGCCGGAGGCCGCCGGACTGCTGGAGACGGTCTTCCGGGACACCGTGGTCGTCCGCGGCGACGGCCCCATGGCCCCCCGCGACCCGATCGTCCTCAAGCTCCCCGACGACGCCCAGATGGTGCCCGAGGGCGTGCAGCAGGAGGACCAGGAGAGCTCCAAGTTCTCCGGCGGCATGGGCCAGCTCCAGCGTGGCCCCGAGATCACCGAGGTCCGCTAGCGGACACCTCACAGCATCGGGCCGGGGGGGGCCCCCCCCGAACCGGGGGGGCCCCCCCCCCGAGGACGAGAACCACCCCCCCCCCCTGACCCCCCCCCCGCCCCCCCACCCAAAAATTTGGGGGGGGGCC